>CAZTIR010000015.1:0-28387 GCA_964613695.1 uncultured Desulfurococcales archaeon
GTAGTAGGCGAGTGTCAAGCTTTTAATGTCTACGAGTTTGTGCAAAAAGAGCTAGTCCAACATATTCTCATTCTACCAGCCTAACCAGCCTACGGGAAGAACATCACGCCTCTGTACCGCTTTCTCGAGGCTTGCCACAGTCCTCTTCCCGTGATATGGTTGACACGTGTAACATGCTGCTCGCAACTCTTAACAACCACTTCTCAAAGCCTATCATATAGCCGCCTTAATAGCGTAACTGTAGGTGCATGCTGCAGCGCTTCTCCTCCTTGAAGAGGTTACGAGGTGCTCCGCGGGAGTTGTTTATAGAAGTTATCGCGTTCATAAGGCTCCTTACCTGCGTTGCGTATCAAGGTCTCTACCTGACTCCTCACCAACACTTCGAGGGGCACACCAGCCGCGGGTAGAACTTTCTCATTGTATAAGGTTCCACCCCAATCATTAGCACCGTACCATAGTGCGATTTGCGCGAGTTCTTTACCTGCAGTTAGCCAACCAGCCTGTATGTACTTTATCTCGTGGCGGAATACGAGCCTGGAGACTGACACCATCATTAAGTGCTCTAGGCCGCCCGCAGCATACGGCAGCTCTCTGGATAGTGCTCCACCCGGCTCATAATTCCATGGTATAAATGCGAGTATGAGACCTCGCCTCCTCTGCAACTCTAACAGTCTTAACAAGTGCTCTGCACGCTCCTCTAGCGTCTCTACATGACTATGCATCATCGTAGCGCTTACCGGGATACCGAGCTTCATAGCCTCATCCATCACTCTTATCCAGGACTCGGGCCCACCCTTAGCAGGCGACAACATCTTCCTAGGACGCTCTGCAAGAATCTCGGCGCCACCACCCGGTATGCTCGAAAGCCCCGCCTCCTTCAACTCCAGCAGCACATCGCGTATCTTCATGCCCTCTAGGCGTGCAATCCACTCTATCTCGACGGGGCTTAACCCGTGGATAGCTACTCTGCCCCCTGTCGCCTCTCTTATCGCCCTGAACAATCGCGTATAATAATCGAGCCTTAGGTTTGGATTCACACCGCCTTGTACAAGAACTTGTCTTATACGGTACCGGTCGTAGTAGAGACGTACCAGGCGCGCAGCCTCCTCCGGGGTTATAAGGTATGCGCGCTTATCGCCGGGCGGGACGTGGAACGCGCAAAAACTACAACGAATAACACAAACGTTAGTATAGTTGAGAATCATGTTAACTATGTATCCGACCCTTCTGCCCGTCAAAGACTCTGTTAGCGCGTTACTCACCGCACCTAGACAGTGTGGTGCGTGAACGAAGTCTTTCATAGCGTCAGTGACTGCTTTAACACTAGCCTCGCCGTACAATAGCTTTTCGATGCTCTCATAGTGTTCGAGCACGTCTCGACACTGTGCTAGCTGGTTTTGCACAAGATGTAATGCTCCCGCGATCACACTTTACCTCCAATTACGACTTACAAGCCTCCTCGAGGGTAAAACGAATTCAGCAATTATCCACCAGCAGGGTAAGTGGCGGCAGCCAGTTGCATATCGATACAGAGTACCTAGTGGAGATGTCTCTACGCGACGAGCCCTACGACGAGTCTTTGATAGTAGAGTTGCTGGCCGAGACACCCCTGCACATCCTCTTAGCAGCCGCTGACGAGGTTAAGAGGAGGCTAGTGGGCAACATAGCATCTTATGTAGTGAACGTTTACATCGCGTACACCAACGTGTGCATAGCCAGATGCCCTCTCTGCAACTTCTATGCAAGAAACGAGAAGGAGGCATACGTCTTGCCGCCAGACGCTGTAGCTAAGACTATCGTAGAATACCGCCAGAAACACGGCATAACCGAGGTGCATATAACGGGCGGCCTTAATCCAGAGCTCCGCCTCGACTATTATATCAGCCTACTACACGCTATACGCGACGCGGCTCCGGGCGTCATCATAAAAGCGTTCACAGCTGAGGAGATAGACTTCATCTCTAGGCTTGAGGGTGAAAAACCGTCCACAATACTAGCTGAGCTAAGAGAAGCCGGCCTAGACGCTCTACCCGGCGGGGGCGCCGAGATACTCGACGCCGAGGTTAGGAGGATAATAGCGCCGTATAAGAGCGATCCGACCAAATACCTAAAGATTCATGAGACAGCACACCGACTGGGTATAAGATCAAACGCCACGATGCTCTATGGTCACGTAGAGGAGCCGAAGCACATAGCGAGACATCTGTTAGAAATATACAAGCTTCAGGGCAAGACGGGCGGGTTCATATCTTTCATACCACTTAGATGGAATCCGGGTAATACACCTCTTGCCAATAACCCGAGATACAAGCAGCTAATATACAGCAAAGCCAGCGGCATATACGATTTGAGGGTGATAGCCGTATCTAGGCTAGTATTAGCACCCAGAATAAAGCATATTGTAGCCTACTGGGTCGCTCTCGGGAAGAAGCTTGCATCTCTCGCCCTACGCGCCGGAGCCGATGATATGGGCGGCACCTTCTACAACGAGCCCGTGATCTCGTCAGCTAGGGGTACGAAGAGGAGCAGGGGCATGGACCCGGAAGAGATAGAGTTCCTAATACTGCAGAGCGGGTTTAGACCCCAAGAGAGGGACACCTTCTACAACTACCTTGGCTCACGTACCAGCATTGAGACTTGGAGGAAGACGCCATGGGTGATAGAGCGGTTTACATAATACAGCCATATTCTCACCTACTGCCTATACAGAGAGCCGCAAAACGCTATGGTCTAAAACTCAGGCTAGTAGCGCCTGCCGAGACGACCCACGCCATAGTAGAGATGAGGGCAGGGTATTGCGGGCTAACGCCCCTTCCTATAGTAGTCTCAGAGTCACTACCTCTCCACAGAGGCCCCACCGTCTATACTGTGAACACGTCTCCCAGCGTCGTGATAGACACCGATAGCGAGCTCTGCGATTGCGACATTATACTAGTTACGAGAGAAAGCGTTGCCGCCTACACGTATACGCGGATAGCCGCCCACATACTCTGCGAGAAGAGGGTAAGAGTAGTCTACAAGATGGATGACGAGAGTGAAGCAAGTGCGCGAGTGTGTAGACTCTATATTGGCGATAAAGGCGTGAAGATATATGCTAAGCGTGGGGGCCACGTTCTAGAGCTAGCAAAGGTTTATAAGGAGGCCGTAGGCGTAGACCCTGTCTTCGCCGCTACAGCGGGAGGAGGATGTAGTAGAATCGCGAGTATTTTAGAGAAGATCGCCAGAACAAGGTTCACGATAGGCGACGTGCTCCGAGCCTATAGTAGGCTCCGCGTACCACTCCCGATTATCCTCAAGTATTTCGACTCAATACGCCTAGACTATAATATTGAACTTGTAAACCGCAATATCGAGGTTCTCCATGAATTTAAGCATCTGATTAACCCGCACCCGATAACGAGGTAAACGTTACCGCCAACACTAGTAGCGTAGTCTTGGAGCCTCGTACACGAGACTATCTCAAGCACTTGAGGGTAGTTATGCACACCCCGCTCCGGTATAACGACTAGCGACGGAATGATACCGTAGACTAGAGCTTCTAGGATACACACGCGACCTAAGCTCGGCTCTCTAGGAGCGTAGATGAAACAGGGGCCGCGAGTTTCCAGGAGTTTTTCCAGGAACACAGAGTGCCTCGTATCTGCTAGCTCGACGTTCAACGTCCCCGGATAAGGGCTGCACTCTAATAATGTGGCGAAGAGGGATTTGTAGGGCTCTCGAGATACATAGTATGCTCCTTTTCCAACACCCTTCTTTATATAACCCCGTGTGGCCATGTAGACTTCACAGCTGCAGCTCGACACCCGCAATACTTCTTACCACCTCTCTAATCCTATCGACCACCGTTTCCGGCACAATACCAGCCTCGATATACGCGCGTAACTCATCGACATCTATAACTTCGATGCTACCATCGCTCCTCTTCACGATATCGACTGAGAGATCTATATACCTTATCCTGCCTGGAAGTATCTCCGGAGGCGTGTTTATATTAATATACTCGCCCTTTATTTCGCCCTCCCGGGATCTATACACATGCTTAACATACCATTCTCTAGTGTCGAACCACGACTCTATCACATCTCCCGGCTCCTTGCTAACACCTAGACCATCATAGACACCATACGTCTTCACATGCCTCTCCACAATCACTATCAAGCCTTCACCCTTCCTCCGCACCTCTCTCACAATACCCTGCCCGAGCTCGATAACACGTCCATCTAGCTTTACATGCTCTATCTTTACGCGCTTACCTTGCATCATGCTAACTATGTAGTCGAGTAGCCCCTCATAAAGCTGGCCAACGAGTTTGTTGTCGCGTGCAAGCACATACTCGGCAAAATCTATTATGGTGTTCAGCCTCTCATCGCCCAAGCTTTTAATCGTATGATGTAAGGGCATCGTTGGGAGAACCTCACTACGTATCTCATCGAGTCTCTTCTTGTCAACGCTGCTTAGCTCCGTTATGTACAGTCGTTCGCCTATAGAGACTACCCCCGTCTTGCCGCGCGAAATAAGCTCCTTAGCTTTCTCTTCAACTTTCCCTAGCTCCTCCCGTAGCCTCCCCAACTCCTCCCTTAACACACTCTCCTCGGCATCACGAGCGCTGCTCCTCCAGTGCACGCCTATACCGTCCTTAGTATAGTCTAACGCCATCGAAGAGAGGAGCGCGCGTCTCGAAGCCTCTCGAATATGTTCGCTTATCGTGACGTGCGGAGACTTAGACTTGTATAGCATTGCATAGTCGCCTACAACCCTGACCCCGGGGACGAGCCTACCAACCTCGCCTGGAAATATCGGAGCCTTCACAACCCATCCAACTATGAGTTCGCCCTCCCTACACTCTATACCATTGACAACCTCTAGCTCTACGCCATCAACGCTGGCTATGCACCTCTGCCCTTCGCTTCGCGTTACACGCGCCACAACTGTAGAGTATAGGTCGAGCTTAGAGCGCCACCAGGGGGAGTGTGCAATATACCTTCTAAGCGTCTCAGCAACCTTCTCGGTTTTCTCGGGATAGCCTATCACTAGAAGGCGTGAAGGCTCACTCTCTACACTCTTCACTGTAACGTCCGCGGGTGCAGGAACTTGAGGTATACCAAACCTAGATGATATGAGTGCTGACGCCTGCACTATTTGAAAACCTTCGTCAAGCAGTATCTTCGTCAATGCGGTTGCATAGACCCCCCTCACTCTAACGCGAATAATGCCCTCCAACCTGCCCGTCTTCCCGCAGCGCATACGGGGAGCGATAAAAAGGTAAAAAATTATGGCATTCCTACACAGTCTTCAGTCAAAAATCGTACAACACGTGGCTGTAAACACGGTTAGTCTTTTACGGTCTCTAGGAGAGTTATTACGTTCCAGATTATTGTCCTAACATACACGGGCATATTCGGATCCTGGCTTATCTCGTCCAGAATACTAATCGCGTTTGCTGCACGCACGCCAGGGCTTAGGGTAGGGTCTTTAAGCTGCTTTATAGCCTCCATTGCAGCACGCCTTATGTTCCTCGGCACGTGGGTATCGTTAATGACCCTAAGCAACATTATGGTAGCCTGCCTAATCTTAGCTTCGTTGTCGTATACAGCTTGCACCATGCGCTCGCCCACCAGGAGATGATGTTAACCCCGCCAAGCCAATAACAACTTCCCTGCACCTAGCAACAAACCTCGATGATGCAAGTTCTATTCTCTCTCAAACTAGTGACTATCGCAGTACGCCCCTCCATGCTCTCCAATACGCTAATGTCGCCCACCTCTAGCCTATCGCATAAAGGTATGCGTGCAAGGACGGCACCAGCAATAACCATAGGCTCCGCCATCCTGATCAGAATTATCGCTTCGGGAGCCCTGGACTCGCGGCGCATCCGGTATATAATATAGGGTGCTACAGTGCTGCCACGGGAGCCTTTAGCGATAAGAATCGCGCCACTAAGATCTAGCCGCTCGAGCTCGCCGTAGAAGCTGACAGCGTGAGGGAACACTACTATCCTACCGCGCGATACTCCAGGCACTATAGACCTAGCTTTTAACCGTACAGGCGAGCGTGATGAGCTCATTGAGGCTACCAACCATCACCTCCACGTTATGCCTCCGCGGTAGATAGAATGCCGCTTTTAGAGAGTTAGTTGCTATGCTCTTTACACCCCAGCGTGATATATTAGTGACAACGGGACATGTACCAGCCAGTATATATACATTCAGTTTTCTAGCGTGTTTTACAATGCTTCTATCCACGCATCCACAAGTAGCGACATATACCGGTATATGGGCGGACCCGCACTTCTCGATGGTAGAGAGTACGCGCTCCACCATCGAAAACGATAGGTGAGGGCAACCAACGAATATCACGTCCGGAGAGTTTGTTACACCGCCAATATCGTCTAGTAGTTTCTTAAGCTCGCTTATACTCACCCTCGTTGTAGCCGTCACCCGGTTTACCATCTTGGTGTAGTTGGGGGTCACGCCTGGGAGATATATTAGCGCGTGGCTCCCCCACGCTCCTGCAGCAGCTAAGAGATTCTTGACAAGCATCTCATCATTATAAGCTTCCTCGCCTCCACCCTCTATCAAGGGTATATGTTCTATATACAAGCCTAGGTATGCACCAAGAAGCCCGCCTAGAAGCTCGCTCGCTAGACGCCCTTCTATTTTAACGCGAACGCGTGGCACTCTCTCTTCGGGGATGTGCAACCCCCATTCATAGATACGGCCTGTTAGGCCTGCAGCAAGCGCTATTATGCCGCCTTCGCGGTTCGTATATGCGCCTAGAACGCTATTAGCGTATAGCACCGCGCTCGACTCAGCCCAGGCTATGTGAGCCCCCCGCCTAGGTCTATTACCGTAATCGTAAGGAGCGCACGAGAGTATATTCCTAAACCCCATGCGCTCTAACGCTTTAATAACACGTAGCTGGAGCCCCCACTCCTCTGCATCCCGGGGCAGTAGGCCAAAGACGTCATACCCGATGGGATTAACTGTTGCAAGTGGGACCTGCACACGGCCGCCCATCCTCAAGAACGATTCTATGAGCTCAACCCCCGCTCTACCAATGTTGGAAACGGATATACCTGAGACGTGAACCGACTCCACGTCAAGCAATCGCTTAGAGTCGAGCGCCTCCGCGATAGAAACAATAATCTCCATCGCCTTCGCTACAGCCTCACCATATTTCCCTCTCAACATATCCTCATCTCTCTTCTCAAGTTTCAACATACACGATCACCATACCGTTAGTCGCCAACCAGCCTTGGCCGCGTGAATCTCCTAGTATCGCCTCTCGGTAAAGCGAGTATAATCATCTTCGAGCCTATTCCCCCACTGCTAGTAGGATCGAGGGTCGAACCTCTAATATCACTTAGGATGAGCACATCCCTGTGCGGGTCTGTGCGCGTTGCAATAGCCCAGTTTACATCACGCTCGTCATCCACGTTGATGTCCGACAGGGTAACTACAACTATCTTGACGCTCGGGTGTGCCGCTATCGCGGCTAAAGCAGCTAGCTTCGCGTGAGCGTGATCTATATCGTTGAAGGCTAGGAGTAGGCTTAGCCACCCACCTCCACTACCCAATAGGCGTACGATAGGTTCGCGTCCTACACTCCTCCGAACACTATCCCATACGAGAGCCTCTCTAGGAAATCCCATCAATATCCTATGTTCTGTACCGCCGGGCAATATTTGCCATACTCTTGGCTGCTCGCTAGACACGTATACAGCCTGGGGCTCGAAGAGAGGCTCCTCCCTCACCTCATCGCATAGAAGGAGTATGTCTGTAAATGGACCTTCGCGTGCATACCCGCCACCTAGAATACCCTCGAGTATGATGCCCGCGTCACAGGGCACTGGTATCGAGTAGAACGGGGTGAGGCACACGCCACCCTTCCAACCCAACTCGAAAGCCACGTTAAGCTCAAAGACTCCGTAGGGCGGTGACGTTGCCGCCGCAAGCTCCACTAGAGGATGTGCGCCAAGAACTACCGCAACAGGTAATCTCCCCCTCTCTCTTAGCATGCGGTAGAGGTGCCTAGGCACAACCCTTACAGCAAATAAGTCGCCTACACGCATCATGCGGTGTATAGATGCATTACAAACTCCTCCAGTACACGCTATTACAATACCTCCTGTGAGATAGGGTCCGCCGTCACACTCATAGAACCGGGTCGCTGGCAGCCTCCTGATAACGTTTTTCACATCCGTTGCGCGCGTATAGAAGTTTTCGAAATCATGCTGTACGGGTAGATGCCTACTCGAGCTTGAAGCCGTTGACACGGCGTTAACAAGCCTACTATAAGCTTCGGAGTCGCTAGCCGCACCCAGGAGTTTGTAAAGCGCGGCGCGGTTACATATGACGTTGCCGTACGCAGCTATACTACCATCACGGAAGGTTGCGTTGACGCTCCTGCGTCCATCCTCCACCCATAGCATTTTAGGTAGTTGACTGGGTGAATCCAACTCTACATTCACGGTTTCACACAGCCCTAGACCGTGCAACGCTGTACACGCCCAGCTTCTTCAAACCCCGCCTCCAAGCTAAGCTTAATACTCCCAAGCACTATGCCACCTATCTCGCCCTCATACGCAGTATATATCTTCGCCTTGAGCGACCTATAGTCAAGCTCCTGTAGTACTCCCGGAGCTTTCTCTACCATATCCGGGCCTAGTACCGCCAAGTATAGTCCCCTCTCCTCCTCTGCTATCGTCACATAGACTTGTTTTTCAGCAGCAAGCCTCTCAACGAGACTAGCACGAGGCTGCTTATCCACAATTAACAACAAGTAGTCCATGCCTTCACTACCCGCTATCACATTAACGCCGAGTGCACGTGAAAACTGCGAAAGCCTCTCCTCATCCAATAACTTGCCCATCAACAAGCACGAACCAAACACAGCGATCTTCGTCAAGTCCACCTCGCGCACCTTCGCGCCCTCAAAGAACCTCTTATAGGCCTGGCTTCGAAGCACTCTACGATCCTCTCTATCACGTGCCCGTACAACGCTAGGCGATGGCAGATAGTATGTTTGCACGTTAACCCCCTTAATAACACCCTCCACGCTAGATGCAAGCACCTCATCGCCAATAATGACTACAGCCTTCGGCCTCAATACACGTATTAGTTCAAGCTTGTAATCCAACGCGTTTAGACCATAGACCCACCCGTCTGTGTCAACGAGAACGACGTCAGCGCCCTCTCTCACAGCCCAACTGTGAAGGTCTAACACAGCCGAAAGTATACGCTTCTCGAAACGCACGGGTGTAATGCTGCCTACGAAGCGCAGCTGCTCCGCTCTTAGCGAGCGAAGCCATAGGATACGCTCTCGCACAAAGGCAGCGGAGACGAAGCCAGGGGGCCCCACGTCAGCCTGACCTATATCACTATCTATGATAGCCACTCGTTTGCTCGAATGTATAGCCCGGTTGGCAAGCAGCGCTACAAAGCTTGACTTGCCGGCATCGGTAGGGCCGAGCACAACAACACTATCACCCTTGTCTAGACTCGAGATTATCTTGTCGCCGGTTTCAACCCAGACATCGATAACCTCTTCCTCGGGTCTAGGCTGCTCTAGGCTAGCACCCTCACCCATAACAACGTTTACCACAGCAGGCTCCTCGAGAGCCTTTAGTCCATAACTCCGGTAGCCATTCACCTCAAAACTCTCACCCTCGACGAACACCGCACCGAGAACCATAACACGCCCTTTCATAACATGTATCTTCGCTGGCCCGACGATTCGCAAGACCTCGCCAGGCGATACTTCAACGCTTATACGTGCCATTCACGCCACCCGTCTGGGTATAGTCTTACCGGCTTAAGCATGCTTAAAGATAGTTTGAGTGAATCACCGCAGTGGAATTAGGATTTTGCACGCCCGCGGCCACAACAGATGCACGGACGCCATACTAGCTCTATCAAGGCAGGGGCCTATACTGATATACGGCGAGGCCGCAACGGGTAAGACGCTAACCTCTCTCCTTTTAGCTAAGCTCTTGTACCGAGCCGGCGTAGTTGACGAAATACACGTGATAACAACAGAGCCCCAGAGTACTATACCAGCCGCCTCACAGATACTACCGCCCTCAGCTAACGTGCACCTAGCACACTCAACATTCGATATCATAGAGTACTTGGTCGACAACCTAAGCGCATGGCATAAAGGCGTGGTGCTCGTGGTCGATAGCCTCACAGCCCCCTTCCGATTCGAGGTAGGCTATACACCCGACGAGAGTGTCAGAAGCCTAGCTTTCGTAGCAGCAATGCTCTATAGGATAACGAGGCTGGGAACGATTGTAATCGCGGTTAGTCAAGTGCATGAGAAAGATGATGTTATCGAGCCTATAGCGAAGAGCATACTCGAGAAGTACTTCACCATAAGGTTTAGAAGCATGAGGATTAGTAGGAAAGAGCGTCTAATGATAAGTGAGACAAACCGTGTTATAATACGCTTGTCCCTACACCCTCTTCCGGATGTACAATGCGGGGATTAGAGATAGCAAAGTTTGCAGCCATATACCTCCCGGCGCTCATAGCTAATGGCAGCGCTACACTAATCGCGAGAGGCTCACCGATCGACATGAGAATAGTACTGCCGGACGGCAAACGTCTACTAGGGGATGGCAAAACGTGGGAAGGCTTCAGCCTAGCACTCTTATACGCGTTCAGCATCACGCTCCTTGAAGCACAATACCTCCAAGATGCGTCCATAGTAGTGCTCGGATTCCTATCTGCCCTCGGAGCACTCCTGGGCGATCTTGCAGGCTCGTTCATCAAGAGAAGAGTTGGGTTGAAACGGGGTGAGCAGGCCCCGCTACTAGACCAGCTCGATTTTATATTAGGTGCGTACATGTTAACAATGCTCGCCGGGTACAGGCCCCCGTTAATCCCCTCACTGGCACTACTCGCCCTCGTCTATGCGTTACACCGCCTAACCAACTATGTGGCATACAAGCTGGGGATTAAGAACGTGCCATGGTAGTCCGTCTGCTAGGATTCAGCGCCTTGAGATCCTGGTATCAAACCAGCAATCTTCTTCATAAGATAACGATACTTCAGATACTTGTCTTCCGGGGAGAATCTCGGAGGATGCGGCACTCTAACCTCGCCGCCACACATTGGACACTTATCCTGCGCCAGCGTATATCTGCCGCATACTGTACACTTGCGCATCAGCCAGCGCAAGACACCACCCTCTAACACCTACTTGCTCTTCTCTCTTGTAAAGCTATACTCGACACCCAGTTTCTTGGCAGTCTCCTCAGCAGCTTGGAGAGCCTCTGATAGCGCTTTCTCCGCAGTCTTGTAGTCGTAGGCCTCGACCTCTATACGATACCTCGGCGCCCCAACAGTATAGACGCGTATGCTCACATCCTTTGACGCAGAAGCTGCAGCCTCCTTAGCCTTTAGCAGCACCTCCCTTATCCTCTCTACACCATCTGGGGCTAGGCTGCGTAGGGTGAACACACCAGCAACTTTGACACGCTTTATCTCGACGTGTCTTGCAGCCTCCTCTGCTAGAACCTTAGCCCACTCCTCCGGCACACCCGCCTTGATCAACGCTTGTGGGCCATACATTGCAGCCTGCTCCAAACCAGCCATCAGCTCGCCGTAGTACTCCTCTATCTTCCACCCAGCCTCCTCATAAGCCTCGTCGAGAGTCTTACCGAGCCTCTTAGCAGCTATCTCTAATATCTTCTCAGCCTTCTGGGCACGCTTCCACTCCAACATCTTCCTCCTACGCTCCCCCTCCGTAACCCTCTTCAGCGACACATCCACAGTCTTCCGCTGCTTATGTACGCGTATAACCTTAACCACAACCTTTTGGCCTTCCTTTATCACCTCATCTATACGCCTAACCCAGCGCGAAGCCACCTCGCTCCACGGCAGGTAAGCCTCAATACCCCCATACTCATCGAGCGTCAAGTATGCACCATAATCGTATATCTTCTTCACAGTACCTACTACTAGCTCACCAACCTCAGGCAACTCCTTCTTCTTCCTAACCACGAGCACCCCTACAGTGGAGGACGCGCACGTACTGTACAAATGCGCTTCGCAGCCAAGAAACCAGGCTTTAAAAATCCAGGCACAGGTTGGCGCACTAGCCTAGAACCCTAACCACTTGACCCAATATCTTAGCCTTACCGCCCGTTGGCACTACAAGCTGAGTCCCGCACACCAGGCACCTCGCCGGGA
The DNA here is from genome assembly GCA_964613695.1 of uncultured Desulfurococcales archaeon. Lineage (GTDB taxonomy): Archaea > Thermoproteota > Thermoprotei_A > Sulfolobales > Pyrodictiaceae > Pyrolobus. Next base: position 12,195 of record CAZTIR010000015.1, read on the forward strand.
ACGTGGCATGACTATAAACCACCTGCTCGTGGCCGCAATTAGGGCACCGCACTAGCAGGAACCTGCTTCTCGGCTCGGGAATCGCTATCTTTAGCTTCTTCACCATTATCCCACCCCTCACCTCTCTACAAGCTCTACCCTCTTTAGCCTAATACCCTCGCGGTGTAGGATATAGCCGCACTTCTGACACTTAAGCTTCAACACGACTTTCTTAGTAACCTTTGCAAACCTCTTCTGCTCTGGCTTGCGCTTGCTACCATAACCCTTGTTCTTGGCACGGTACCTGCGCTCACCCTGAGCAAGCGCCCTTCTCTTACCATGCTTGTATATGGCCACGCTATGAGGCGTGTGCGTTCCACACCGCGGACAGTATGTGATAATCACCTTCGGGTATCTCGCCATTAACCCTCCCGGTGTAAAGCGGCTACCCCAACCTGGCTTTTAAAGGCTTAATTGATGCCAGCTCCACGTCACCGATAGCATATAAGAGTAGACCTAGACCAAGCTCGACACTCGTCACCGCGCCTCTAGGCAGTATTCGGCCACGCACCTCCCTAGGCTTCAACAGCTTAACGTAAATCCTCCCAGCCTCATCGATAATCACCTGCCCCGACAAGAGCGCCTTATAAGCCTCTATAAGCCGTCTCACGAAGAGACACACATCAACATCAACACCAACGCCTTTACAATCGCCCCTAGTGAACTCCGCAATACGCGCATGCACTGCCAGTTCTACAAGCCTAGACCAGAACTCAACCATCGCCTCGAGAAGCTTCTCTAAACCCTCCGGCACCGCGCTCGAGGCAAGCGCCTCTTGCACCCTCCTTATATCGTCAGGACGCAGCTCGCCACGAGGATTTTCAAGCAACCTTACCAGAAACTCGCTAACCGGCTCACTCTCGTCCAACACCGGTTCACCTGGATAGCACAGCAATCTCTTTAGACATTAGATAGATGGCTATAGGCGCTGGCAGCCGATACTCATTCCCCGCGCTCAACCTAAGTTTATGCCCGAATATCTTAACATCCTTCACATCTACGAGAAGACGCACCTTTATAGAATCAAGGCGAGTGAAGGGCGAGAACATGACGAGGTTCCAGTCACTCGACACGAGCTTGGAGGCGTCGAGAGGCTTTACAACTAAACCGCTCTTGCCATGAAGTGAGTATGGTACTCGTATAAGTCTCTTCGTGTCAAGCGTCACCTGTGGATCCACATCGACGCGTATCTCCTCCATAGCTTTTGACAGGTACGACTCTATCACATCTCTATGCCTCTTGTATAGCCGCGAAGCATCCAAAGGAGGCGCTGATAGGGCCTTGATGACCATCTCCTCGCCCTCTCTGCGTGCTAGTAGCACGGCGATTCTTGCAATCCTGCCACGTAGGCCCGGGTCGCTGACGCGAGGCGGAATCGGGTATATCTTCACGCGTCTCCGTCCTCTAGTCTCGGGCGTGAATTCTAACAGGGATGCATCATACATCTCGCCCCTGATATAATCGAGTATCTCCTTCCTCACCGTCGAGTCTGCTGTAAAACACTCCTCGAACCCCTTACACGATACTATAACGTGGAAGCCGCGATGGCCGGAGAACTCTACTCTTATGCTAGAGTCGCTGAAGCCCAGCTCGTGTCTTAAAACGTCTACCAGCTTTACCGCCTCCCAGGCAGCCGCATCGAGACACTCGTCGGGCGCTATACTTGTCTTTAACCCCTTAGCCTCATCCCTGATCTCGACTATCTTACCCTGACAGGCGGGAAGATGATCAGCATCAATATCGAATATTAGGTCTGCACCCACCCAACCCTTCTCATCCATATTCTGGGCGCCCGGCATCACGTAGACGGCGGACGAGTAGTAGAGGTGTCTAGGCGCCTTCTCTCTAACCCAGTCTTCGAAACTCTGCCTAGACTTGAAAGCCAAGTGCCTTATGTAGCTCTTCATGCCCCAAAGCTGTGCTGCAAACTCACGCGAGGAGAAATCAGGAGGCAGTAGGAGCGAGCCCGCATTTCTCTCATAGTAGTTTCGGAATAGTTTGCGAAGATATTGTAGCGTCGCTGCATCCATGTTCTACTCTACCCTCGGCGCCACTATGAACGAGAATCTTGCACCCTGAGGCAACTCATGAAGGATCTCGGCAGGCATATCAGTAGAGAACTTGACGACTATAGCATCAGCTACGCGAGCAGCAGTGGCGAGATCGCTAAAATACTCGAGGCTGTACATTGCGCTCTGCTCGCCCTCGACTTGTATATCTAGCAGGCTCCCGCCCTCCAGCGTGAATTCTATCTCCACCTCGCCTAGCTCGCTACTAGACGAGGCTACGAACTTCGAGCCGTCTGCATAGAACTTTATATTCTCGCCGATGAGCTCAAGATCCTTTATCATGTCTCGATATACATCGCTCATAAGCCTCGCTTGGGCCTTGAACTCCAGGCTGGGCTCTGGGATCTCCTCTGCAGTAACATCTAGCATCGGCAGTACAAACTTTCTCATACTCCTGCCGATGAACATTATAGAGTAGCGCGCGCTGTCAACCTCTAGGCCGAACTTATCATCCTTCACCGCGCGCCGCAGTATCTTCGCAACGTCCTCGAGGTTAACTCCTATCTCTACACGCTCCTCGACCTCAAACTCCTCGAACGACTCCGGAGGGAATACAAGGTCTACCATTAGGACTCTACTCGGGTCCATAGCCCTGAAGATAAACCCATCTTTATCCACGACAAAGACGCCCTCCTCTATCACCTTTGATATCGCCGATATAACGTAGCGCCATACGCGAGCATCAAAGAAGACTAGCCGGGCTTTCGGCAAAATGGCACCCCGTGTTACGGGTTCCAGGACTATCTCATAAGGGGTTTAGGACTGCTTTGCACACTTGTACATCCTTCTAGCTGTGAAGGAGAAGTCTAAACCGGCCAAGGCGAGGCTAAGAGCCCTCTCTATATACGGTCTGGACGATATATAGAGTGGCGTACGCTCATATGCTTCTATCAAATCCTCAACCATCTTCCGGAACAAATACTCGAAGAACCTCAGAACGTCGCGCTCGTCTATAAACTCGATATCCGTGCTAGTCTCTTGACGCTCCTTAGTCATACTCCCTCCAAACGTAGCCGCACCTCACACACTTATAGAACCTGGTTGGCGGCTCGTCCGCTCTACGCGTCTGCACAACCCAGTAGTAAGCTTCGTCATAGCCGCACCTGGGGCAGCGTATCTTCACCTTGGGAAGGAGCTTCTCTTCGAGATTCTGTGATATCACTACTAGCTTCTCCTTCTCACTATGCTTTATAGTGGTCACGAGCAGCCTCGAGGAGGATGCGCCACCAACCTCTTCGCGGTAGCCGCATCTAGGACACACGTAGACGAGCCTCCCGTTCTCGCGTTTAGGCTGCATCAGCGTACCACAGCGTGGGCAGAATTTCACACCAGACACCCAAAGCGCATTAGTGGGGCACTATGGAACGTTATTAAGCTTCCTCTAGTGCCTTACGGAACTCCTCACTAAGCCTAATAATGTCGTTCAGTACATCCCTGAGAACCTCTATGGGCGTGATTGTGCCGTCGGTAGCAAGAACAACCGTGAGACCGCCTATGAGGGGATGCTCGACCTTATAAGCTGCGTATGTTACGTGAGGCTTCTTTATAGCGAGTTTCACAATAAGATTAGCCATTGTGTGATCCTCGCCCCTAAGCTTAAACTCTAGTCTATTCCTCGACGCCTTCACTATCTCTATCTTCCTCCCCGACAAGCTTACCACCACCCGCGCGGAAGACGACAGCCAGCCTCCTAATTGCTTGCCTCCACTCTCTCTTCAGCTCAACCTTACCATCCTCAGTCTCTCGGAACACGTCAGCCCTCAACCCCACATCGATAACTACATGAGGCGATACGTCGAAAGCAGCCGCAACCGCTGCAATCACCCTCTTAGCAGCTGTGCCCTTAACATCGAAACGTATAGCATCTATGACCTCCGCGATCCTAGCAGCCATATCTATCACGACATCCGCGGGTGCATTTGTGCGCAACACATTACCCTCTACAAGCTCAGCCTTAAACCCCCTCAACTGGAGGGCCTCTACTAGCGCTTGTGGCGGGAAAGTGCGCCTAATCTCGCGTACGATGGCATCTATACTAACCTCGCCCTTTCTAGCGAGCGAGTATAGCTCCCAGAGCTCGGAGACCATGCTCTTTATCCTAAACCAACTATCTCTCACATCAGCCTCGACACCAACGAGAACGATGCTAAGCTTACCATCCCTCTCGGGACGTACCTCGACATATGGGGTTCTCACAGCCTCCTTCAGCCTCTCGGCGAAACGATCAAGATCAAGGCCGGGAGGCACCCGTATACTATACCGCCGCCATACTAGCGGCAACCCTACCTACCCTTCTTTACGAACAGGTATCCAGTAGCGACTTTTCTACCCTCTCTATTACCGCAGCGCAGGCATACAAGCTGTTGCTGCCCAGGTACACGGTAAAGAGGAGCGCCACAGCGCGAACAGAAAGCCGCTATCACGCCAAGGTTACCTTGTTTAATGCCAAGCTGGAATGGATGTTTAGCGTTCAACACACGAGCTCGTATTATATCGCCTGGTTTAACAACTTCCAAGATACTCTTAACCGGGCGGTCACTAGCCTGCGATACGTGCAGAAAGCCGCTATAGACTCCGTTGTATCGTCTAAGGCGCTCGTCAGCAAATATCTTTACAAGTACAAGATCCTCGCGTAATAGGCTCAACACGATACCATAGACTATAGAGCCTCTTCGAGGCATACGCGGCTTGCCTAAAGGATTAATGACTGATACTCGACGCTGATTCCAGTCGAAGAATGCACGACCAACTGTAGCAGCTCTAACACTACCATCCTCGTGCACATAAGCCCCCTCACCCGGCATGAACTCCTCTAACACGCACAGCGCCTCCCCAGGCACAACAAGACTCCTATGAAGCTCCTCGATAGCCTTACGCGGCTTCTCGCTCACAATTAAACACCATCATCTCTCGTCCCAGACGGGCTTCAAAGCCCTTAACTCCTCTAGCATCGACGCCGCTAGGGCGCATAACAACGGTTTGCACGAGAATCGGGGCAGACGCAAATACCCACGCTTCTCGAGCACGCTGCTAAACTCCTCTGCATCATCGCCGCATACGGTGTAGTAACGCACTTCAAACCTTACACTAGAGTTCAGGAAAGACTCTACAGCGTTATCCGCGTCACCGCACCAACCCCAGTCTATAAGCTTACAGCCTCTGACGACAAGTAGGCAAGCCACACCCTTTTCAAAACGGATTAAGAGGGTGCGCGACTCACGCTTCAAAAGCCTCTACACCTCTCACGAGATACGAGAATGGCGACAACTCTTGTACGGTGGATCCTACGCCTATGCTCCTCGAGGAACTGTGGTATCCGCTGCCAAGCCTCAAAGAGCACAACCGGTTTGCAACCCGTTTTAGACTCAACAGCTCCTATCAGGCCATCACTCCAAGCATGGATAGAGACTATGACATCGGCTACACTTAAACCGGCTTTTAGGAAGTCAATATCTAGCCCACGCCTCGACCTTATACCGAAGGGCGGGTTCATGACTACAAGGTTGACGCTACGCAGTGGGGGTTTAAGAGCATCCGATACCACGAAATCGACTAGAACGTCGTAACCCTCTCTCCTCATAAAATCCCTGGCTATGCGTACCGCTAAAGGGTCTATCTCGATGCAGGCTATGTAGGAGGCGAGGTTAAGGAGGGCTAGCGCATACGCCAGCATACCAGTACCGCAGCCGAAATCCGCCACAACTCGTCTCCTGAGACCAAGGAGCGACATACGCGTTACGAGCTCGGCTGCTACCTCGGAATCTGTAACATACTGTTCTAGCCGTGGTTTCGGCTTGGGGAAACCGGGTACGCGTGATAACAGCATCGCTACGCTGCGCTTGTTTAGCATGAAGCGTCACCAGGGGAATCTTATCCTAGGCTCTACGCCCAGGAGGTAGTAGAGCTCGCCGGGAGTCAACACGGGTCGCGAATAGCTCGAAGCGTCCTCGATTGCGATACGGGGGCACGACGTTACCACGAACGCGTCAACATCTCTTATGCTGTCGAGGTCTCGTATCAGTGTCCTAGCAGAAAAGTATACCCGGTACTCAAATCCCCTGCTAGCTAGTATACGCTTCACCCTCTCGACTATACCCGGCCTAAACTGGCCGAGTCTAACCCCAGCTATTATACCCCAACGCCTTGCATCCCTCGCATCCAGAACCCTACCGTACCGTACTCTCAAAACCTGCTCAACAAAACCTGTAATGTCATCCACCTCTCCAGTCTCCTTAGCCAGAATTATCCTCTTCTCAGCGTGAACCGCCAACCCCAAGCCTAGCCCATGGAACCTACTCCCAAGTACAAGGTAAGCATTTACATCCAGACGCTCTAGCCCGTAGAAGAAGCAGCCTAGAATAGGCCTAGCGTCTACAACATCAACGTCACGCGCGCCTTTCAGCATAGAGTATAGCCTTCGCGCAATGAGCTCAAACTGGGGCGTGTATGCTACCGCTACTCTAAGCCCCTTAGCGACGCTAGCCACACTTGATGCAAGCTTGTTCACCATAGAGTCGTTCGGAGGATAACGTAGCGGCACATAGACTACCTTGACACCGTTGCACTCCGTTATAGGGTACAAGGGGTAAGGGTAATGCCCCACGTGGACGACTACCTGGAAGCCTAGGAGGCTGGCTTCACACGCCAATGTTTCGCACGCGCCGTAACTAGGCTCTAAGCGGAAAGCGACGTCCGCACCCATATCCTCAAGTATACTCGCCAGATCATCCTCTAGATGCTTGAATCCTTCAGGAAGCTCTACTAGCACGCGTTTACCGTTAAACAAGTATGCGTACCTACCAAGCTCTTGGAGTAGGGTGCCCCTCACTGCGGCTTAAGCCCCTCTTTCAAGGGTATAACACGGATACGTGTAGGTAGCGGCAGTTTCGAGCCGCCAACCCTTAACGCCTCCTTAGCCGCCTCTAGGTGCTCCTTCTTCACACGAACCTCCAACACCACCTGGCCAGGCTCTACGCGAGCAGCCGTCCCCACGGGTTTACCGAAGGCGAGCCTCATACCCTCCTGTAGCCTATCCGCACCCGCGAAAGCCATCATCTTATGCTCCCTGAGCACATGGTGCGGATATACTCGGACGCGGAAGAAGTAGTTCTGCTCGCCCACATCGCTCGAGAGATATTTGTGCACCATTACGCGCGCCGCCTCGAGCGCATTGTGGCGTATCTGACCCCTCTCCAGCACGTACAGCTCTACTGCATAATCGTAGTCGCCGTGGGGGTTGCCCATCACGAACTTCGAGATCTTAGGTGGGGGTACGCCGTGAATGTACTCTTTACGCGTATAGGGGGGACCCGAGAGGTTCTTACTACGTCTCTTCGTGTAACACCTGGCGGGTTTAAGCGGCATTCTAGACGACCCAGTCTCACACTAACCTTAACCCTTCAAAAGCTTAATGCGATATCACGAGTATCTCCGGCCATAAGCTTCCATGCGCTACGCGCCGCTCATGCACAAGTCTAAGCCCCAATTTGCCGACCACCTGCTTGACATGCTCATGCTCTGTAGTAATCATTACGAGGCGCTTGAAGTCTATCTTGGCCGCCTCTTTGAGGAAGTCCGTGTAGAGCTCCCGGATTAGCCTAGGATTCCCTAGCCTAATCCCATAGGGCGGGTTTAAGACAATGCGATCAACACGCTTGAAGTGCTTAGAGATCATTCTAGCATCTATGACTCCGAATTCCAGTCTCGTGATAACCCTGGCTGCCGCTGCATTAAGCTTAGCTCCCCGCACGTGAACGCTATTGAAGTCTGTGCAATAGCCTCTAGAGGATTCGAAAAACAACAATGCCTCTATCGGTATTGTACCGCCCCCGCACATGGGATCAAGTATCGCCTCGCCATCCACCATACCACTGAGGACTATCATTGCATAGGCTAGAGTGGGTTTAAGAGCAGCAGGATGCTCATACACCCTGTACCCCCTACGATGCCATGAAAGGTCTCCACCCAGCTCCACCGATACATAGAGACGGTCGAACATCACATCAACCGCTATGATGACGTTAGGGTGGTTCAGGTCCACGGGTGGTCGTTCACCAAACCTGCTCCTCACCCTAGATATCACCGCATCGCCTGCAACACGAGCCACATCTAGTGATGTGAACTCGTGTGTACCGACTCTCTCGGCTCTTACAGCGAAAGATGTTCTCGGAGTTATGTATTCTTCGAGTGGAAGGGCCTCTATAAACTCGCGTATATCATCCAAGCATGCTGTGTCAGGGCATACTGTACCTTCTCCGAGTAATAGACGGGCACGGTGTATAGACCTGAGCGTCTCCACCTTGTAGAGCTTGTCGTCCGGGACATAGGCTATGACCCGGCCTCGATTCCTAGAAGCATCTTGAACCTCTGCCGACAGCCTAGCTCTAATCTCTTCGGCGGCTATATCCTCGATACCAGGATTCGTCGTGAATATCATGCGAGGCACTCGTCCACCCCTAGTCTCTTTACAAGCCTCTTGACAAAGTATGCTATACCACTCGCCTCGCCTGCAGTCAATCCGCTCTTGAAGAGGAGGTGTCGGAGAGCAGCCTTCACTTGCTGGATCCGTTGATCGGTGACCACCTTCTCCGCAATGCACTCCAAGCGCTGTGCAAGCTTTCTCAATAGCTCCTCGTTAGCGGGCTCGACACGGAATTGCGATTCTTGCAGCCTCGTGGCCTTGTAGAGTTCGTATAGTATTATGGCTACTGCGTGCGAGAGGTTAAGCACCGGGTATTCTACGTTAGCCGGGATAGATACGAGAACATCGCACAATGCTATCTCGTCACGTGTAAGGCCAACACTCTCACGCCCGAAAACCACGGCAACCTTTCTGAACCTGGTGGCAAGTGCTGCAAAATCCCAAGGCGTTAGAGGATGGCGGAGTACATCACTACGTTGCCCAACCTTCGCTGATGTACATGCACTGAAGTCCACACCGCGCAGCGCATCTTCTAGCCTCTCGACGATCACAGCACGTGCTAGGAAATCGCGCGCGTGGGCAGCGAAACGGATCGCTAGCTCGTCATCGAGTCTGGCTACCGGCTTAACTAGGAATAATTCATCCGCACTGAAGTTCTTGGCTAGCCGTGCAACCGAGCCAAGGTTTATCGGGCCCTCAACGCCGACAAGTACGAGCCTCAATACTGGCCTGCTTTGAGGCTCAACACGCTTCACTCTACTCACTACATCTCCTTGCAATGTCTAACACCTCCTCCGGCGTCAGCTCGTAGACCCTACGCTCACCCAAGTTGGGTAGGACGATACCACAACAAGCTCTAACAACCTTTATAGCCCTCTTATTCCGCTGCGAGAATAAACACCTCGTAACGTTCTCAACGCGTTCAGCTTCAACCGGGCTTATAGCATCATCCCTCATTCTGAGAACAACCACCTGGGAATATACTTCAGGGGGCGGGTAGAAGCTTGAAGGGGGGTAAACACCGCCTAGCTCAACACGGTACACGAGCTGCACAAGGACGGTTATCCTGCCGTAGGCGCCCGTTCCCGCCTTAGCAGCGAGCCTAGAGGCAACCTCCTTCTGCACGGTCAACACTGACAACCCGGGCCTAAGGTGCTTAACCATGTGTGATAGGAAGGGCCCCGTGATGGAATAGGGTAGGTTCGAGGCCAGGCAATCCGCTGAAGCTGTGTACTCGAGTATATCGCCTATAACAAAATCTATGTTTGGATGCTCCTCGGCAACCTCACGCAAAATACTAGAGAAACGATAATCTATCTCGATGCCGTTAACATAACTCACACGATCAGCTAGACTAACGCTCAACACGCCCAACCCGGCTCCAACCTCGAGAACCGTTCTACATCCTTCAACTCTGCTGGACACTTCCTTCAAGAGCCTAGGCTCTATTGCAAAATTTTGGCCCAGATTATGCCTGGGCCTCCCTATTCTCCTCAACTGCCTCTTTACCCACTCGCGCAGCGCCCTCTTCTCCGCTAGAGGGGGTCTCAATACCGCCAACCTCTTCATACAACTTGCTTAATATCCCAATAACTACTATATCACGACGCTTTCTAGCCTTTGGAGGAGGATTGACGAAAATATAGTACCTCTCGTCGCCTCTGAGCTCGCGGAGAATGCGCTCCGATATAACCTTCACCGGGTCTATCCTCACACGCCTCTTAATATCCTCGAAGGATTCGAAAGGCTTCCGTGCACGCTCCTCAAGAATCTTCATCATAGTCTTCTTGCCTATGCCTGGCAGCAACTCGAGCATATGGAAACGTATGTTGATGGGAGGCGCGACGTTAAAGAAGTGCACAAATACCCGCTCCCTACTCTTAACAACCTCTGGTATGATCTCCTCGAGTTTCGACCGCGCATATGGGGAGAGCTCCTCATAGTCTATGAATACTATGCTACACTCCTTCACAGCAGCCTTCTCACCGACAAGCGGTACACGCTCACCAATCTGCATCTCCACATCAATATCGTATCTCGGCAGAGCCTCCATTAGAGTGAAATAATAGGCGCCCAGAAGCTGGAGGAAATCCTGCTCGCGGTGCTCGCGGTGCCTATCATCGGGATTAGGCGGCCTAAAGTCTAGTATATAAGCTTCGGGTTCCGGCGGCTCTCTGCAGCGCCGCCTACGCGCTCCACGACGTTTTACTCTCAAAATCCCAGTCCCCTAGTATCACAGTCACAACATGGACTAAAATGATGTTAACCAGCTAAACTAGACTGACGCAAATTACCCCAAAGCCTACTGCTTAGCCTCCTTCTCCTCCTTACACGTCTCGTCAAGAATCTTTAGAATCTTTTCAAGATCCTCATCAGAGAGAGTCATACCGACTTTTGCCGCTGCGAGCACCGCCTTCAGTTCGGCTAGAAAGCGGGGACGTATATTAACTATTAGCACGCTCGCGTACTCATTCAACCCGACCTCGTTCCTAAGCCTCTCGACAGCTTTCACAGCATCGTCGGCCAAGCATTTCGAAAACTCGCGGAGATAGGAGTAGGTCTTCTGGATTATCTCGGCATAGTACATATCGGATGCTTTGAACTCCTCAAGCTGCTTGAGTATACCAGACTGTGACAGCAGCTTAAACGCGTAAGGTATCGGAATATACTTGGTATCGATAATCCTCATTGCTCGCCGCCCTCCCCACCCTCCTTACTGCCACCCAGCGCCTCCGGGGGAACCGGCCTCAAATGCTCCGGCCTCACGATTAGGGTCTTGACCTTGCCGCCCACCCTCACCTGAACTATGTAGCATTTGCCGCGCTTCCCTACAACCGTCCCAGTCTTACCATGATACCTTCTATGAGGCATCCCCTTCATCACTGAAGGGTTTATCACGATATAGACCTTATCGCCAGGCTTGTACTCGTGCATTAAGAGGCTTAGCGGCGGGACTGCGCCACGCTCGCGTATATGCTTCTTAAGCAGCTTCCTGGTTCTATGCCTAAAGCCTTTGGGCGGCTTAACCATAATACCTACCCGCTACGAGTCGCCCCACCACTTCCTTCTTTAACTCTTAGCTTCGACTCCACATGCACAACGTCGAGCTCAACACAGTAACTACTCTTTCCAAGCACCTCTGGGAAACTAGGCCAAGTCTCCTCTCCATTAACAAGCTCTTTGATATACAGGCCCCCCTCCGCCTTTATGAGCGCAATGAAGGTATAGTCGGAAAGCGGTAGAGCCGACACAGCGAAAACTCTGCGTTCGCGTATAACATCCGCTCTTCGGTGCCGAACCCTCTTCGGAGTCCTTTGCCTCACCAACCTATTGCGGAAGAAGCCCTCAAGCCTTCTAAGCTCATCGTGGTGCACACCGTCAGGGACGTACACGAGAGCCCTGTACACCTTAGAGTGCCTCTCCTCGCCCTCGACACCCTTAACAACAGTCCTCATGAATGATCTCGTTGTGCGCGATAACAACCTAGTCTCGAACAATCCAGGCCATTTATCATTCACCATCCTCTCCGCAACTTTCACATCAACACGACGCCGCCGAGGCTCCTTAACCTCTACTACAATAGGCCTCCCGAAGCCAAGCATCCGCACATCAACATCCTCACGCCCAGCAGCATGTATGACTATACTAACGCCCTCGTAGAGCTCTAATAGCGGGGTGTAGGCGTCCTGAACTGAGAAGGGGTACCTCTTAACCCCGAACCTTGTTATCCAGGAGGATTGGGATATACGACGCCCAAGCTTCCTATAAAAGCCGAGGAGTAGGATGGGGTTCACGGTAACCGTTATAGAGCCGGAGGGATACTCTACGAGGATTACAACGTCAGGATTATTGAAGTCTACTTTGAAGCCATGCTCCCTTATCCTCTTCCCCACCTCACGCCGCAGTTCAGCCGCCAGCGACTCCGCGTAGACGAGTCCATAGCTGCTCACAATCCTCGACTCGAGAATCCGCAGCCTCTCATCAACCCTAGCACCAACGTGGAATGTCTCAGCATCATACTCCCTGAGTATCTCTACACCACGCTTGACAGCCGATTCCACAACCTCCTCGAACTTGTCCAGACACAGGGGGCACGTCACGCTACGCTTCTCCACGTTCAACTCCTCGTACAAGCGTGGCGCAACATGGTACAATATGGGGGAGAGTTCCACGAGCATTGACTCGCACTCACGACCGCCCTCCCTCAAACACTTATGCAGAGACATGACAATGAGCATCTTGATTGCACGTCCACGCTCGACGTTACTCCAGCCGCGGCCCAGCATTCCAAACATCCTGCCCAAGCATCTATCGCAGAGCGGGTACTGGCGCAGCAACCTCAAAGACTTCGAGACGATCTCAGCCACGTGCTCCTCCAGCCCCATAGCCCAGCACCCGGTCTAACAACACTTGCAGAACACCAACTGCGAGCCACTCAGGCAGACCCCTGCACGCTTCAACCTCGACAACGTGCCAGCATCTAAAATACCTGCTATTACCTAGAATCACCGCAACCTCGGCCCCCGTACGCATCGAGGGCAAAGGCAGCCTTGCATCAAGCCCGTCATTATTACACGTGATGCAGTACACGCCACCCATGGGAGCGGGCTTCGTAACCTTGACGCCCCTCAGCCGGCCTTTAACAGCGCTGATAACAAAGCCTCGTAAACTATCCTCATCAAGCCTCAAATGTCTAACACTGCGGTCAACTACAAGTCTCGTCTCGTATCCCCGATAGATCGTGTCGACTATCACGCGCGTATCCTTACGCACGCTGTTCGAGAGTAGGAGAGAATACGCTATAACGAGGCCTATGCGCAGAGGCTCCCACCGCTCAATACCGTAATATACTAGCCTGCGTGGCTTCAAGAGACTCCGCCCAGCCCCTTCAGAAGCTTGTCCAGCGCCCCCTTCTGCTTCTTCAACCTCTTGAGCATTCTATGCAAGTTCTTATAGTAGTTGATCAGCTCTTTAACATCCTCGAGCTCAACCCCCGCACCGCGAGCAATCCTCCTCATCCTACTCTTGTCGATGATCTCGGGATGATCCAGCTCCTCGTACGTCATAGACTCTATTATCGCCATCCACTTCCTTATCTTCTCCTCACCCAGCTTCGCAATCTCGTCGGTAATGCCTAAGCCTACCCCCGGCAGCATCTGCAACACCTTCCTAAGAGGCCCCATGCGCGTCAACTGCCTTAATTGACGGTAGAGTATCCTAAAGTTTAGTCTCCCCTCCATCATCTCCTCGACCGTCTTCTCGAACTCGCCGGCAGCCTCGAGCCTCTTGATACGCTCTATTATACCCTCAATGTCGCCCATACCCAGCAGCCGGGCCACAAAGCGCCTAGGGTTGAACACCTCTATCTCGTCGATATTCTCGCCTGTACCTATGAACTTGATGACAGCGCCAGTAGCCGCAACAGCCGATAGAGCACCGCCACCCTTAGCGGTGCCATCCATCTTCGTAACAATGATGCTGCCTATGGGGGTCGTCTCGTGGAACCGTTTAGCCAGGTCGTAGCTCTTCTGGCCCATCGCAGCATCGATAACCAACACAATCTCATCCGGCTTGATAGCCTTGGCTATCTCTCGCATCTCGTCGAGAAGAGCCTTCTCGCTACCATACCCATGCCGCCCCGCTGTATCAACGATAATGATGTCCGCACCTTGCTCCTTTAGCCTCTCGACACCACGAACCGCTATGCCAACCGGATCCCTCGAACCAGGCTCACCATAGAACATCGCACCGACCTTGCTAGCCAACTGCTTAAGCTGATCGTGAGCACCTGGGCGATACACGTCAGCAGCCACAAGGCCTACACGATACCCCATCTGCTTGTAGAACCAGGCTAGCTTACCAGCAGTAGTAGTCTTACCACTACCCTGCACACCAACAAGCATGATAACATACGGCGTGTAGGGGGGCTTAACCTCGGGTTCACGTTCCCCACCAAACAGTTTAACCAGCTCCTCGTAGACTATCTTGAGGAACCAGTCACGCCTGCTCGCGCCAGGCGGCGGCTTCTCCTTGAGAGCACGCTCCCGAATACGCCTCGTGATATCGAACACAAGCCTAACGTTAACGTCAGCTGTTAACAAGGCTCTCTGAAGATCGCGCACAAACTCGTCAACAGCCCTCTCATATACACCGCCGCGAAGGAACTTCCTCACAGCCTCACGTATAGCGTCTAAACCCGGCAAACCCTAACACCATCCACACGCGCAACCCATTGTTCAAGAAAAGCAGGGAAAGGCAGCTTTAAGCACTAAAATAGGGCACAGACGACCCGTCCGTAGAGGAGAGATGAACGTTAGCCAGCTATGTTCTAGCAGGCCTGACTCTCATTATAAGCCTCTTACCCATGACGTTCCAGTACTCAACCTCCACACCAGGCTTTATCTGCTGAGCAAGCTTCGCGTCCTTAGGCATCTCAGCCTCGAATGTATCAAACGTCTCGAGATCCATTATCTGCACGGTGTCGCCGGTCACCGCGAGAACCTGCCCATACCTCTTCTCGATAATAGGCACCTCGACCCTCTGGTCGACAGGAGCTATCAGAGTCTTCTTGCTACCCGAGAACAAGCCTATAGCCACAATATGCGCCTTCGCGCTACCATGCTTCCCGGTCTTAGCCTTGCTAATCTCTACAACCCTACACGGCTCACCATCGATTATCACATAGCTGCCTACCTTCAAGTCACCCACAGTCGCGTAGGTATAGCTCATCCTTCAACACCCCGCACTACGAGAAGACGGAAAACGATTTAAAAAACTTAAACTAGTGGTGCAAGCCCACTGCACAGGAACATGAATCAAGTATTTCGACTCGGACAGGGTTTCCTCTCAACAGGATAGAACTTATATCGTTGTTTATACCTGAACTCTATCACCACAAGAAGCGGTATAATCGCAAACAGTTTCTCATACTCCATCAACCCTGCTTCAAGATCGCAACTCATAAGCTCAAACGTGTCCCCACCACGCTCGAAGTAGTATCGCAACGCCACATACGGTACCCGCTTCTTATAGTAGGGAGAGATTCGCGATAGCGTAGTATGCACGGCCTTCGAGGCTATTATGTATGATAGCTTGTAAGCGTTTGCAGAGTAAAGCTTCTTACTCAATAAACGTCCTTTAACACGCCTCACAGTGAGCCATGAAGGCTTCACATTGATATCAATAATGTGCTCCCCCTCACCCTCACGCCACCACCCAATAACCGTCACAGGAGTCTTGTTCATCACAGAGATCTTTGGCTTAATTCCATACTTTCTTAGCACAACCTTTAAGACTGCTTTTATACCGTTAGCTATATCCTCGTAACTCTTAAACTCTTTTAAAAGCTTCCTGGATAATGCATTTATCACATCCTCTAGACGCGGGTCTGCACCATATTGTATATTTACTACACTCATCGCTATACAACCGTTTATTGAGAGTCAGATATCAGTCTATATACTATATGCACATCAAATACTGTTAATATCAATCATTCTATATTGATGTGGTTGCTGCTGCCATACTCTTACGCGAAACGTATGAAATTCTAGATTATAGGCTATGGGCTCTAGCGTGCCTCCTGAACAAAAGGGTCAAACGCCCCGTTCCCTACAGGAGTGTTCAAAGGAATACGAAAGGAGTGTGAGGCGTGGCGCCGCGGC
>CAZTIR010000016.1:0-27806 GCA_964613695.1 uncultured Desulfurococcales archaeon
CTGACCCGGTGAGGAGGACGCCCTTGCCGAGGCGAACCCCTCTTTAAAACACTCGCCGTCTTCCAGGCTATACCGGGTAGGAGCTTGAGCCTAAAGACTCTCACGGACTTCGAGAAGGACCTGCTCATGCTGCTCCAGTACGAGTTCCCCCTAGACCACCCCGACCCCTACGAGTATGCTGCGGAGAGGCTGGGAGTCAGCGAGGGTAGGGTGCTCGAGACTCTCACGTCTCTACGCGAGAGGGGCTTGTTGAAGAGGATAGGGTTCTATCATAACCCGCGTAGCGCGGGAAAGAGGGGTGTCGCCCTCGTAGCCTTCAGAGGCGGCGATGCCGATAGGGCTGCAAGCCTCTGTGCTGAAGACCCGGAGGCTACGCACTGCTACGAGAGGATTGGCGGCGGCGAGTGGAGGCTCTGGATTGTGAGGAGGGCTAGGGACTACGACGAGCTGCTGAAGTGGGCTGCGGGTTTCTCGGAGGCTATTGGGGCCGCTGGCTTCGAGATACTCTCGGCTAAGAGGCTCCATAGGCTCAGCGTGAAGTACGACCTGTACCGTGGCGTGAGCCGCGCGGGGCCGTTCACGAGGGTTGTGCTGAACCCGCCTAGCCCGGAGGAGCTTGGGGTTCCGGGCGAGCTCCCCAGGCTGGTTAAGAGCCTTCCCATCGCGAGAGATCCGTACCGGAGTGTGGCCGAGAAGCTCGGTATGAGCGTCGAGGGGGTCTTGGAGGCTGTGCGTCTGTTGCTGGAGAAGGGGGTCCTGGGCGACCCGGGAGCCGTGCTAGACGGTCATAGGCTCGGGTTTAGGCACAACGCCATGGTGATAGTCAAGGGTGTCGAGAGGGTTGACAGGGTGTGCGACGTTATAGTAGAGGAGGTGCCGGAGGCTACGCATATTGTCGAGAGGGTGCCCTACCCGAGGGATACGAGGGGCTACTGGGCTCCCTCCTGCTACGCCATGATACACGCTGTTAGCAGGGAGCTTGTGGAGCCCATCGTGGAGAGGATTAGGAGGCTTACCGGCGTCGAGCCGAGTGTGCTCTACTCGGTGAGGGATTTGAAGCCGGGGGCTGAGAGGTAGGTTGCATCAACCGCTTCCACTAATAATCCCGTTCCGCATTGTAGACCCGAACGGCGGTCTCGTGTGATACCCGTAACCGTGATGGTGACCGGTAGGGGCACCGTCTCCACGAGGATCAAGGGCCATTATGGGCGCGGTAGGCCGAGCAGGTTCTCCGATATCTTCCGCCCAGTCACCTTCTGGAATATAACGTACCAGTGTAACCTCCGCTGCGCCCACTGCTATATACGAGCCCTGGCCGAGAGGAGCCCGGAGGAGCTCACAACCCCCGAGGCTTTGAGGGTCGCCAGAGAGCTCGCAGAGATAGGGGTCCCTCTCGTAATCTTCTCTGGCGGCGAGCCGCTCCTACGCAAAGACCTCTTCGAGATAGCGGCGGTGTTCAAGGGCACCCGTACCAAGCCCGCGCTTAGCACGAACGGCACCCTGATAGACCACGAGGTTGCCGAGAAGCTTAGGGAGCATGGCTTCGTCTACGTGGGAGTGAGCATCGATAGCGTGAGACCCGAGTGGCACGACAAGTTCCGTGGTGTACGCGGAGCCTTCGAGGCCGCGGTTAGGGGTGTTAAGGCGGCGGTGGAGGCGGGCATACCGACGGGCCTACGCACCACGATAACACGTGACAACATCGAGGATATACCGAAGGTGCTCGACCTGGCCGAGGAGCTTGGAGCCCAGCGCCTCTCATACTACCTGCTCGACACGGTGGGCCGGGGCGAGAACCTGGTGGACTACCTCCCGACCCCCGAGCAGCTGAAGTGGGTGGCCGACACCCTGATACGCGAGGCCGAGAGGCACCCGAACGTAGAGATAGAGATTGTTAGGGCTAACTTCATGGGCATATATATCGCGGATCGCCTGGCCTCGACGCGCGAAGAATTCCTAGAGTACCTTGCCATGCTCCAGGGTCAGGGCGATTGTGGTAGAAAGACTGTGAGCATCTACCCCAACGGCGACGTGAAGCCATGCCAGTTCATAGACTGGGTGGTACTGGGCAACGTTAGGCGCCAGTCCCTCCGCGAGATACTGAGGAGGGATAACCCGAAGCTCAAACCCTTCCTAGAGATACACAAGAACCTACGCGGAGAGAAGTGCTCCAGGTGCCCATTCCGTTATATATGCGGCGGTGGCTCCAGGAGCAGGGCTAGGGTGGTGACGGGAGACGAGTGGGGAGACGATCCCGCCTGCTTCATAGACCCTATAAAGATCGCGGAGAAGTGGGGGCTGGATCCTAGGAAGCCTATACTCCCCGAGGACCTGGCGCCCTATATTAGAGCCTAAGGCCCTTCACTCCCTCTTATCGACGACCTTCGCGTACTCCCTATCGAAGAAGAGCTTCACTTCCTCCAGCATCTTCACCCTGCCCTCCCGCGCAGCCTCCTGTAGAGCCACTATGAGGGGTCTCAGCGATTTCCTCACGCTACTCCACGCGAGATCGCGGAGAACATCCTCGACCCTGTCGAGCTCCACGCCCCGTCCTCTCAGCACCGAGGCGGCTCTCGCAACCTCCCGCTCCACCATGGCCTTTGCGAACCTCATCATAGCCTCTATGGCCTCGTCCGCCGCCTTCTTCCTCACAAGATTCTCGAACTTCACAAGCTCCTCCTCTATAATGGCTTCCGCTTTCGGCACCTCGCTTCTCCTCCTCTCGGCCATCTTGCGCGCAACCTCGACAACATCCTGGAACCCGTAGTAGCGTATGCCCTCGGGTATCTTCGTGAACACCGGCACGTTCGAGATGTCTACCACGACGAGGCTGTTCCTCGCGTGGGTGAACACCTCCCCGGGTATCACCGGCTTATCCACGCTCAGGGCCGCGAATACTATGTCAGAGTTTGCTATGAGCTCGGAGAGGCTGCTCCAGGGCACAACACGAACCGGCACGCCTTTCACGCTCGACGCTAGCCTCTCGGCGCGTTCCAGCGTACGGTTCGACACCAGCACCTCTCTAGCACCGCGCCTAGCCACAAGATCGATTATGATCCTTGCCGCGTCACCAGCCCCAATCACGCCTATGCTGCGCCCCTTCACGCCCAGAACCTGATCCGCTAGGATCACGGCCGCGCCTGGTATGCCGACGTTACCCTCTCCTATCCTAGTCTCGGTTCTGACGCGCTTACCCACGCGTATCGCGTGCCGGAAAACCATGCTGAGGAGTTTACCGGCGTAGGCCTTGCTGTTGGCGTACTCGTAGGCTCTCTTAACCTGCCCTAGTATCTCGGGCTCGCCCAGCACCATCGACTCGAGGCCCGCCGCGACGCGGAAGAGGTGGCGTACCGCGTCGAGGCCCCGGTAGACGCGGAACGTCTTAACGCCAGCCTTGCGCTCGAAGAAGCTTCTTATATCCTCGAAGCAGGGCTCACAACCCTCACCGTCAACAACGTATATCTCGAAGCGGTTGCAGGTGGCTAGCACCACAACCTCCGCCACATGAGGGTATACCACATCGTACGCCTCGTCAACGCTGGTCTCGAGCCTCGCGAGTATACTCGTGTCGACTAGCCTCCAGTCCAACCCTATCATGTAGATGTTGTCGAGGAGCTTCAAGCCCGGCTTCGCCCCACTACCAATTGTAGTTAAACCGTAATGCTAAACATAGTTAAAACGTGTTTACCTCGGCTGGGATAGCGTAGCGTGGAACGGTGACCCTACATGAGGATACCATTGTGGATAGAGGCCTCCGCGCTACGAGTAGTCGTGTTCGGCGGGGGCAAGGTTGGCACCAGGAGAGCCCTACGCTTCCACGATGCCGGCGCGCACGTGACTGTAGTCTCGCTCGAGTTTAGTAGAGAGCTCCTCGAGGCGGCGGAGAAGAGCGATAGGCTCGTGCTGGTGAAGGGCGACGCCCGTAGCATCGGCCTCGACGAGGTTCTCAGGGGAGCCCATATAGTCGTGATAGCTGTGCCGGATGAGGAGGCTAGGAGGCGGATATGGGAGGCTGCGAAGAGGAACAACGTCCTCGTAAACGATGCCACGGATGCCAGCGTGACCGAGGTCGTGGTGCCGTACGAGGCCGTGGTGAACGGGTTGCGCGTGGCGGTGACGAGTGAGGGTAAGAGCGGGATAACGGCTAGGCACGCGCTACGCAAGATAGTGGAGTTGTTGGAGAAGGATAGGGAGTTGAAGACGATGATGGAGGCCTTGTGGTGGGCGAAGAGGTATATGAAGAGCGTTATACCGGATGGTAGGCTCCGCTTCCCCATATACTTCGAGATAGAGGAGGACCCGGAGTTCATGGAGGCTGTCAAGAGGGGCGACGTCGAGGCGGCGAAGAGGGTAGCAAAGAGGATCATAGACGAGCATGCGCAGCGCGTAGCCCGGGGCGCGAGCCACCCCCAAGCCTAGCATACTAGAGTATGGCGCGCGGCGGCAAGGAGCGTTACCCCGCGAGACTCGCCTTATAGCCAGCCTGGTGTGGGTAGAGTATTGGAGTGTAGTCTTCTTGCCGGGCGCGAGGATACCACCATCGCTTTGCGCTCGGTGCAAGGGCTATAAGAGGCTATGCGGGCTGCCCCAGTGCCCGATACTCTCGAGGTTTAGGGCCCAGGTTCACACCGTCTCAAGGCTGCATGGCGGCCGCGAGGTTGAGGGCGACACTCCGCCGTCACTGGTGGTCGGCGAGGAAGGGTATCCTAAGGTCTCTGTCATATTCCAGGTGCCCCCGGAGGAGAGGGGGGAGGCTGCAAGACTCCATGATGATCCAATCTCCTGGTTCTCTAGGCGCGTGAAGCTGGATACTATCCTAGAGCTGCGCTCGAGGCTCGTCGGTGGCGTAGAGCGCGTCGATGTTAGGAGCCCGTGGGTGCTCTACGATCGGGAGGTTGGCCTCGCCGCGGTATCGCTTAAGCCCGTTGACAGTGAGGTGAGGCTTGCTAAGACTCCGGTGCCGCGCCTAGTTTTCGATGGTTTGACTGCCCCGCGTGGCCCCTCTGCACCCGCCCGCGAGATACGCGTCGTCGGTAGCCCCTCGCTCCACCCTAAGCTCGAGAAGCTCATCTTCGACGATGCGCTGGCGGAGGACGCGGTGTGGGAGGCTTACAGGGCGGGCGTCGACTACTACACGATTATTCGCGCGTTCTCGGCGGGGTTTCTCGGCAGGCTTAGGAATAGGAGGCTCGTGCCAACACGCTGGGCTATAACAGCGGTCGACTCCATAATCTCGAGGAGGCTTAGGAGCAGAGTACTGGGCGATGGACGCGAGCCCGACAAGGTCGAGGTCTATAAGGGCTACTATCTCGGCAATCGTTTCCTCGTGATCCTCTCCCCGGGCCCTGCGAGGATAGAGATGATAGAGTTGTGGCACCCCCTCACCCCGTGGGTGCCGAGAGGCTCCTCGACTGTCGCTATACGGGTCTGGGAGAGGCCCGACGGCAACCCGAGCGTCATGGACGGGGGCTTCATGGCTGCGAGGCTAGCCGTGCTCGAGGCGCTGGCGGAGAGGAGGGTGAGGGGCTACGTTATCGTGGTGCGCGAGGTACTCCCCGAGTACTATGCTCCGGTGGGTAACTGGCATATACGCGAGACTGTGAGAGAGACGCTGCACTCGAAGCCCATAGGCGTCTATGATACGCTCGAGGAGGCTCTCCAGGAGGTGCTGCGCCACGTGAAGGCGCGTGAGGCGCTAGCAGAGAAACTAGGGTCGGTTAGGAGGGCCGCGTCTCAGAGGAGGCTGGACGAGTGGCTGAAACGTTAGACAAGCTCGATAGCCATCGCGGTGGCCCCGCCGGTGCCGTGGCAGAGCGTGGCCACCCCGCGTCTACCGCCGTGCACCCTGAGCTCGTTTATCAGCGAGACTACTAGCCTCGCACCCGTGCAGCCCAGCGGATGCCCTATCGCTATGGCGCCACCATGCGGGTTTACACGCTCCTTCGGCACCTGGGGGAACGCGCGGTAGAAGAGCCAGATGTTTATGGCGAAGGCCTCGTTAGCCTCCCAGTAGTCCACGTCCTCCGGCCTCCAGCCCAGCTTCTCTAGAAGCGCTTTAGCCGCCTCGACCGTACCGTACACAAACTTCTCGGGCTTTAGGCCGACCCACGCGAAGCCTACTATCCTCGCGAGGGGTTTGAGGCCCAGCTCTCTCACAATCCGGCCGCTCGCAAGCACCAAGGCGGCTGCCCCATCGCTGAGCTGGCTGGAGTTGCCCGCCGTGTGGGGCCCTTTAGGCGTGAAGGCGGGTGGTAGTCTCGCGAGCTTCTCCGGGCTAGTGTCGCGGCGGATGCCCTCATCGGCCTCGACCGTTATCCTCCCCTTCTTCGGCAACGTGACCTCAACCGGGACTATCTCCTCCTTGAACCAGCCCTCGTCGGTCGCCTTAGCGGCCCTCATGTGGCTCTCATAGGCTATCATGTCAAGCTCCTCTCTGGGAGCATTGTTCTCCCACGCGACCTCGTCCGCCTCCACGCCCATCAGCTTCCAGTTCCAGGAGTCTGTGAGACCATCGTGAGCCATGAGGTCTATGAGCTTGGCCTCACGCGTTATTAGGTGTTTTAGGCCCCAGCGTGCCTCGGGCGGTATAGCGAGAGGAGCCCTGCTCATAGACTCCATGCCGCCCGCCAGGACGATCTCGTACTCGCCCATCATTATCATCTTGGCAGCCTCCCATATCGCTGTCATGCCGGAGGAGCACACCATGTTAACGACGAAGCCGTTGACGTGCTCAGGGATGCCTGCGAGCAGCGCCGCGCGCCTAGCACTATGCTGCCCTACACCCGCCTGAATCACGTGACCCATGACATACGCCTGTATATCCTTGGGGGTGAGGCCAGCCCTCTCGACGGCAGCGCGTATCGCGTGAGCAGCCAGCTCAGGTGCAGGTATGTTAGCGAAGACGCCGCCGAACTTGCCTATTGGCGTCCTCACCGCACTAACGATATAGACGCTCTTCTCGTCAATATGCATCTCGGGGCCCTGGAGGAGCTAACCGAGCCCAATATTTGGGGGTTTTCAACCGCCCTATAGAGCATCATAAACGGGCGGTGCTGAAGACTTCGGCTGTGCGACCCGGGGAAGGGGATGAGCGGTATCACCCTCGCTGAGCCCAGACTACTCGCACCTGCCGGCCAGCGCTAGCATCCTCAGCGCTAGGTGCGCGGCGTTCTCGGCGTTACCTATGCCCACGGTGGCTACCGGAACCCCTCTAGGCATCTGCACTATGGAGAGAAGCGCATCCACGCCGTTAAGAGGGCCTACTGGGAGCGGAACCCCTATCACCGGCTTCCGGGTGCGCGCCGCGATGTACCCTGGTAGGTGCGCGGCAAGCCCCGCCATCGCTATATAGACGTCTATCTTCTCGTCATTCTCCTTGATGAACTCGTCGAGCTTCCCGGGGGTACGGTGAGCACTCAGCACGGCAGTGACGACATCAACACCCGCCTCCTCAAGGACGCGGATAGCCCTCTCGGCGTATTCGCGGTCACGCTCGCTACCAATGATGACAGCCACCCGGCCTCTGCACCGCATTGCCGCAACCCGGGCAGCGCCCCCGAACCACACGTTATAATCGTGCTCGTTTTCCGAGATAGAGGGGCCTGGTGAGGAGCGGAACACCGCCGACGCTTTTGTGAGGAGAGTCAGAGGAGCCGAGGGCCCACAGTCCTTAACACTAAGCCCTCTTCGCGTGCCTCCAGTGGGACGCGTCGTGAGATATAGGGATGCTGGCGTGGATCTCGATAGGCATAGGAGGATGCATGCCCTGGCTGCCGGGCTTCTCGGGGGTCTGGGCGGCGCCTACACGCGGGGCCTGAAGCTCGACGGCCTAGAGGTTACTCTCCACGTTGACGGCGTCGGCACCAAGACGATAGTGCTTGAGAAGCTCGGAAGGCTCGATGTTGCCGGCTGGGACTGCGTAGTAATGAACACTAACGACGTAGCATGCGACGGGTACGAGCCTCTCGCGCTAGTCGATTATATCGCGTTACCCCGGAGTGACGAAGAGCTCTTCTCCCATATTCTGGAGGGGGTTAGGAGGGCGTCCGAGAGGCTAGGATTGGTTGTTCTCGGCGGAGAGACGGCGATACTACCCGGACTGGCTAACGGCGTTGACGTTGTCTGCACGGTGCTCGGGTATAGGACTGTGAGCGTCGAGAACAGGGCTAGGATTGGTGACGTGCTGTACGGCGTCGCTAGCAACGGGCTCCACGCCAACGGGTATAGCCTTGTGAGGAAGCTTATCGAGGAGAAGCTCGGCGGAAGATACGATGCTATAGTGGAGGGCGTCAACCTCGGGGAGGAGCTTGTAAAACCGGTCGCCAACTACACAGAGTTTCTCCTGGAGGCCTGGAAGCGCGGCATAATACACGCGGCCGCCCACATAACGGGCGGCGCCTTCACAAAACTCTCGAGGATACTGCCCGAGGGGGCTCGCGCAGTTCTCGAGATGCCGCGCAGCCCGCCCATCTTCGAGCTCTTGCTGAAACTAGGCGTGCCCGTGGACGAGGCATACCGCGTGTTCAACATGGGGATTGGTCTCGTCGTCGCTCTAGACGAGAGCGTGGTTGACGAGCTAGACGACGTTGTGGAGAAGTATGGGCTCCGCGGCCGGGTCATAGGCAGGGTGGAGAAGGGCGAGAGGAGCATCATAATACGCTCGCCTTATTCGAGCGACCCTATAGTCTACCGCGTGTAGGTTTAAGCATACACGCCTCCTTAACTAGGGCTCCAGTCTCTGCAGTCAAGCCGGGGTAGGTGTTGACACAGCCGCGGCTCTATGCAGCGTCGCCCCACCGGCTTCTGGCTAGAGCCGTAGCGGAGACCCTCCAATCCCACGGTGTGAGCGTCGAGGAGGCTTTCGTAGAGTATCTGGTCGAGGAGCCTCCTCGGCGCGAGTACGGCGACTATGGTATACCCTTGCACAGGTGGGCTAGAGAGGCTAGGACAGACCCACGCCGCCTCGCTCAGGAGGCTGGCGAGAGGCTGAAGAGTCTCGCTGGCAGCCTTCTCTCAGACGTGCGCGTGATAGGACCCTACCTTAACATAGTCTTGAACCCCGTGGAGTACGCGAAGCTTGTCTTCGAGGCGGCTAGGCTAGACGGCGACAACTATGGGCGAGTGCGCGTGGAGAAGCCAGAGAGGATTGTCGTCGAGCATACCAGTGCTAACCCCGTGCACCCGCTCCACATAGGCCACGCTCGTAACATGTCCCTCGGCGACACTCTGGCCAGGATGCTGAGGGCCAGGGGTCACACGGTCCAGACTAGGTACTATGTGAACGACATGGGGACGCAGGTTGCCGTGCTCGCCTACGGGGTTATGCTCCTAGGCGAGAGGAGGATACCAGAGGGCGTCAAGCCCGACCACTGGCTCGGCCTCGTCTACGCTATAACGCACACGCTGGCGGACATTCAGCGCGTGAAGAGGGAGTTGGAGAGGGCTAGGAGCGAGGGGAGGGAGGAAGAGGCTAGAGAGCTTCAGAACGAGCTGGATAGCCTCGTGGCCGCCGCGGCTAGGCTGAGGGAGCGCGACCCGGAGCTTTTCGACAAGCTTGCCGAGGCGATTAGGGGTAGGGACGCGTGGAGCGAGATACAGGAGGTTATGCGGAAGTACGAGTTCAGGACCGACCCCGAGATAGTTGAGACTGTGAGGTGGGTTGCGGAGAAGGCTCTTGAGGGTATAAGGGAGAGTATGGAGAGGTTCTCCGCTCTCCCCGAGGTCTGGGACTGGGAGAGCGACCTAGTCTGGAGCGGCATGGTTGAGGAGATACTCGAGAAGGCTAGGAAGAGCCCCTACTTCACCATCCACAAGGGCGCCCCGGCTCTCGACCTGTCTGAGCTGCAGAAAGACCCGGTTATCCGCGAGAAGCTGGGCCTGCCGAAGACGTTCGAGATACCTCCCCTCATCCTCCAGAGGAGCGATGGGACCACGCTCTACACCACGAGGGATATCGCTTACACGTTGAAGAAGTTCCGCGACTTCCAGGCAGATAGGGTGATTAACGTGATAGCAGCCGAGCAGAGGCTGGAGCAGCTGCAAGTGCGCCTAGCGCTAATAGCCTTGGGGTATCGTAGAGAGGCTTTCAACACTATACACTACGCCTACGAGATGGTAAACCTGCCTGGCAGGAGTATGAGCGGGCGGCGCGGAGAGTATGTAGACCTCGACGGCCTCTACGAGAACGTGAAGATGCAGGCTAGGGTGGAGGTCGAGAAGAGGAATCGTAGCCTCCCGCCCGAGGAGGTGGAGAGGATAGCACACCAGGTCGCGGTTGGCGCGATACGCTTCACTCTCGTCTCAGTATCGGCGAGCAAGCCGATAACGTTCAGGGTGGAGGAGGCTCTGAGCTTCGAGAGGAACAGCGCCCCCTACCTGCAATACACGCACGCCAGGGCACACAACATACTAGCCAAGTGGGGTAGAGGAGTGCCATGGGATGCTGTAAACTACGAGGCGGTTAACGAGGTCGAGGAGAGGGCTGAGCTCGTGAAACTACTAGCAGTGTACCCGCACGTCTTCGCCAAGGCTGCCGACGAGCTGCGGCCGGAGATCCTAGCCCAGCACCTGCTGCGCATCGCGGATGTCTTCAACCGCTGGTATCCTAAAGACCCCGTCATACACGAGAGCGACGAGGGGGCTAGAGCCTTCAAACTGGCACTAGTGTATGCTGTGAGAGCGGCGCTTAGGAGCGGTCTCGAGCTTCTAGGCGTCCCTGCCCCTGAGAGGATGTAGAGCAGGCCACCTGTGCCCCGCCCAACGCCTCTATTATCTCGTTAACAGCCTCCTCCTCGCCACCCGCCTCCACCAGCTGCCACTCCGCATAGCCGGGTTTACGCTCGCTCTTCGAGAGCCTCCTAGACTCGAGTATGACGCCGCGGCGTGAGGGGTGAGTTATGATGTCAACGTACGCCCTGACTATGGCGGCCACTGTGGCCTCGTGTAGTATTATGCGCGTCCCGTCTCGAAACTCTACGAGGAGGCGTATGTGGTAATGGCCTGGGGGTATGGCGGCGACTATCCTGGAAACGCACTCATTGGGATAGAGGCGCGCCCCGCGGGCCAAACTCTAGGCCCCGGTTTGCTGGCCGCCAGCCCTCCTATACTTTGGGTGATACTTCTTGATGTACTCCTCCCTGATGTTGGTGAGCTCTGACTCTGGTAGTATGGATAGCACCTCCCATGCTATGTCCAGCGTCTCCTCGAAGCTACGGTTCTCGTAGAAGCCTTGGCTTAGGAAGCGGCGCTCGAACTCATCAGCGAACTTGAGGTACTTCCTGTCAACCTCTGATAGGCTCTCCTCGCCGACGATGGTGGCGAGCTGTCTAAGCTCCTGGGCCCTCGCGTAGGCGGCGAAGAGCTGGTTGGCTACGTCAGGGTGGTCTTCGCGCGTCTTACCCTTGCCTATGCCGTCCCTCATCAGCCTCGAGAGGCTCATGAGCACGTTGATTGGCGGGTAGATGCCCTTGTTCCAGAGGTTGCGGTCTAGCACTATCTGCCCCTCGGTGATGTAGCCCGTGAGGTCGGGGATCGGGTGCGTTATGTCGTCGTTTGGCATGGTTAGTATCGGCATCTGGGTTATGCTGCCCTTCTTGCCTATAGCCCTCCCAGCCCTCTCATAGATGCTGGCGAGATCGCTGTACATGTAGCCCGGGTAGCCCTGCCTGCCCGGCACCTCCTCGCGGGCAGCGCTAATCTCTCTGAGAGCCTCGCAATAGTTGGTCATGTCGGTGAGTATCACGAGAACGTGCATGTCCTTCTCGAAGGCGAGGTACTCTGCCAGGGTGAGCGCGGCTCTGGGCGTAACAAGCCTAACCATGGGCGGCTCGTCCGCCAGGTTTAGGAACATTGCAACCCTCTTTATCGCGCCCGTCTCCTCGAAGAACTTCTTGAAGAAGATTGCCTCGTCGTGCCTAACACCTATGGCTGCGAAGACTACCGCGAACTCCTCCTCCTCGCCTCGCACGGTAGCCTGTCTAGCTATCTGTGCGGCGAGCATGTTGTGGGGTAGACCGCTGCCCGAGAAGAGTGGCAGCTTCTGGCCCCTCACGAGGGTGTTCATGCCGTCGATGGCAGAGACGCCCGTCTGTATCGGGTCCTCTGGCACATCCCTCGCAGCCGGGTTGAGGGGCTCGCCGTTCACGTCCCTCTTCTCGCCGCCCACAATCGGCGGGCCGCCGTCGATAGGGTTGCCGAGTCCATCGAATATCCTGCCTAGCATCTCCTCCGAGACCCTAATCTCGAGCGTCTTGCCGAGGAAGCGCACCTTGGTGCCGGTCTTCGGGATGCCGGTGGTACCCTCGAACACTTGGACTACTGCGAGGCCGAAGGCGGTGTCTAGCACCCTACCTCTCCTCTTCTCGCCCGTGGGCAACTCGACCTCCACTATCTCGTCATAGGCTGCGTCGCGCACACCCTCGACTATGAGGAGGGGGCCTCTAATCTCGCCTATCTTCTCGAACTCGCGTACCCACGTCCTCTTCCCGATAGCTGGCAAAACCGGCCGCCCACTTGCACTAGCCAAGCCGCCAGGCTAAGAATGACACCCTACCAGGCAGCAGGCTAGCAGACGCTACGCACGCCTCTCGGCTATCATCGGGAGCCTCACGTGGAGATACAGTATTGCCAGGAGCGGCGCGAGGATGGGGAAGGAGGCTAGGAGACCGAGTTTGAGCGAAGCCAGCAGGCCTACGGAGCCGATGCTGAGCGAGTATAGCGTCTCGAGCCTGCCGGGCCGCTCGCGGCCCGAAACCCTCCTAGGCGTGACCTCGAATACGCCCTCCCTACGCGCAACACCCCTCAACCAGTTTACAAGGAGGACCGGGCCGAGCACAACACCCATAGCGGCGGCGGTGGCCCCGGCGCGCACCCTGTTCTTCACCGGTGCTCCCGAGGCGTGTAGGCCTGCCAGCAGAGCCTCAAGCAGCGAGACGATGGTGTAAGCGTAGAGTGGGAGAAGCGGGCCACCTGCTAGCATAGCATAGGCCGCGTATGCAGCCGCTGTTATGAGCGTTAGGGGGTCGAGGGCGTAGCTGGAGAGCGTGTATATCAACTCGAGGCCCTGGAGGCCCCTCCCGAGGAGCCTCCTATAGTACCTCGAGGCTATCGCGCCAACACCCCTAGACCATCTCGCCTGCTGGCGTCTAAACGCCCGGTAGCCCGGAGCCCCCGACATGCAGAGAGAATCGGGTAGTATCACGGGCCTGTGGCCAGCGAGGAAGCACCGTATTGCAAGCTCTACATCCTCTACGATACTCTCCTCGTTGAAGCCCCCCAGCTTCTCGAGGAGCCCCCTCCTAGCCGCTAGCCCCGAGCCGACGAGCAGCACCGGCAAACCGAGAGACTCTCTGCCAAGATGCACGACCCTAAACCCGGCGTGTATCGCTACGGCCGTCGGCCTCTGGAGAGGGTGTAGCGGCGCCACCCCCCGGATGCCGAGCTGAACAACACTATGCTCTGAGAGGAGCCTCTCGAGTGCGCATAGCACCTCGGGGCTGCAGAGCCTATCATCGACGTCCACCACTAGGACCGCATCGCCGTCGACCAGTCTCAGCGCGTAGTTGAGCACCGAGGCTTTGCCACGACCCCTCCACGGCTTGGCAACGACACGCACCCTCAAACCACTCTTCTCGAAACGCCAGGCTTCGCGCGCTACACGCTCATACCCCGTAGCCGGCCAGTCCCATACTATGATAACCTCGTATGGCCTACACTTCTGGCCCGCAAGGTTCACCAGCAACCCCCTTATGAGCTCAATGGGCTCCTGCCTAGCAGGCACGATCACGCTGATACGCAGCCTGCCGCCACCCTCCAGACTAGTCCCCATGCCGCGGAGGGCTGCTATGCTGTACACGATGCGCGGCACGTGCAAGGCCAGGAGCGCTGCCAGGATGGTCAACAGCAGCGTGCCGAACGCGTCCACGGCCCCGCTGCTCCCCTCAACCGCCTGTAACCTCAGCGAATATTCTCATTGGATGGTTCCACTATAGACCCGGGTGGAGTGCAGACTATTGACCGTGGTTATATCACGGTGTCCGAGCAGCCCCGAGGCCGTCTACGAGGCTCTGATGGTGGCTACGCTGAGGCGAGGCGGTAGTATACTCATGGGCGAGTGGGGGTCGAGCCTGGTTGTGGCCCACGGGCCTCCCTATCCAAGCCTCCGCTACGGTTCCAGGAGGGTTGCCACACTGAGGGTTCAGGAGGCGGGTAACGTGTGCAGGGTGGAGGGTATCCTGGAGCAGCGTTACGGCGACTACTATGGCGCTATAGGCTCGGCTCTCGCCCTCTCAGCCCCCTTTCTAGCGGCACTCGCGCCACCCCTCGGCGCCACTACGGGCATCCTCTCCGCGCTGCTAACCGCATACTCCCTCTTCTCCTCGAGGATCGATGTGAACTGGCTTTCCTCGCTTATCGAGGAGGCTTGCGAATACTCCCCCGAGTTCGAGGAGAACGCTAGAACGGGCACCGCGTGTAGGCTCGAGTGCGGGGTGAGGAGGGGTAGGGTGGAGTGCATACTCGAGCCGGTTGATAGCGACGAGTACCTCCTCCTAGCCTTTAGCCTCATCGGGTTTAGGGCCACAGAGGGTGAGGTGACCAACGGCGCGATTAGAGTTAGTTACAGCTGCGAGGGAAGGAAGTGTAGGCTCTTCTACGAGCCAGCCTTCCTCGCGCCACCCACAACGCCAGAGTCGGCCGCACTGATAACAACGCTGCTGGCCAGGGTTTTGTGCTAGCGCGTGGCCAGCGCATCCTCCAAGGCCTTCACTGCGTACAAGACCGCCTCGTTGACGGGCGTTGGCACCCCAGTCTCGCGCCCCTTAGCCACAATAGCGCCGTTGATGTAGTCCACCTCCGTCCTCCTACCAGCCTCGATATCCTGCAGCATGGAGGAGCGGTTGTAGGCCGTAGCCTCAGCCGTCTCCACCACAGCCTTCTCGGGGTCGCGCGGGAGGGGTATGCCGAGTGCCCTAGCCACCTTGGCACCCTCCCCAGCTAGGCTAACGGCGAGCTTCTTAGCCCACTCCGACCGCACCACTATATAGTTGGGGGCGCTCGTCAACGCAGTAACCGGGTTTATACCGGCGTTCACTATCAACTTGTCCCAGCGCCAAGGCTCAATACTCCTATCGACGAGGATCGCGTTGAGGCCCGCGTCGCGTAGCCTATCCACGAGCCAGCCTAGGAGAGGCTCAGCCCTCTCACTGATCTCGACACGCTGCCCGATATACACCCCAGCGCCCCCCGTGAAACGCACCGTGTTGTCACTAACCCTCATAGCACCATAGTAGGTGACCGCGGCGGCCGCCCTCTCGACCCCAAACCTCTCCTCGAGGGCCTCGAGCGGCCCTATACCATTCTGGACTGTTACCGCGACACCCCTCCTGCTAAGACCCCTGTACAACACCTCCACCGCGGATGCAGTATCGTACGCCTTGACAGCCACTATGCCTACGTCGAACTGCCCCCTGGGGACGTTCAACACGTGATACGCGTAGACGCGCGCGGTCTCGAAACCCTCAGCACCCTCGATCCTAATCCCCTCAGAGTTTATCAGGGTGACCTGCTCCACCCTCCTACACACGACTCCAACCTCCACACCTGCAGATGCGAGCCTCGCCGCGTAGAACAAGCCCATGGCGCCGCAGCCAACAATCAAGACCCTAGTCCTCTCCCTCATCCTCCGCCCCGCCTTGCCACCCTAGTGGAGCGGCTGCATAGACTCTAATAGCCTTCATAGCCTCAAGCTTCTCGCTCGCAACCAGGGCGAGCAAGGGCGCCAGGATAGGCCAGAGGACTAGCAGCAGTAGTATCCTGGCGCGGGGCCACGGGTCTATAACCACGCCGCCGCTCTCCAAGAGCCTATACACCCTGGAGGCGTTCACCGCTACACCCGCGAGCACGACAGGATACGCGATACCGAGTAACGCCGCGTTCACGATTATTCCGATAAGAGCGCTTCTGGCCACACCACCCATGCTCGGCGTGTTAACGGCTTCGATGTAGACGCGGGCTAGGAGGTAGGTCTCGAGTAGCAGGGTAGTCGCGCCAAGCTGCACGGCCTTCACGGCTAGCGCCGCGTCACCCGTAGCTACCGAGTACACCAGAGTGTAGAACAGTGCAAGAGACGCTATCGAGGCCGCTACATGCGCACCACTCGCAGCCAAGCCGCCACCGCGGCCAGTATGAAGCTGGTGGAGTAGATAAGGGCTGAGCGTAGCACTACCCGCGCCGCTGCCCTCGAACCCATCCTAGCGTACACAACCTTTGAGATGGTCGCGGCGGCCACGACTATGGTGTAGGCGATGCCCGCTAGCCTAGAGTCGAGGGGGAGCGAGGATAGTGCTAGTATAGTGGCGGTGGCGTTAACGAAGCCTCCGATGAAAGAGTAGAGGAGTAGGAGGGGTGGGGCGCGGAGGTTCCTGGAGAGCAGCGAGCCGAGTATGAGGAGGGCGGCGTACACCAGTAGGGTCTTGAACGCGAGGCTATAGTTGAGGGGCGCGGTCTGCGCTAGAAGACCCTCCCTGCTCCTAGGGGGCGCCTTAGCCAGGGCTACCACGGCGTTGACGAGCAGGGGGAGCAGGAGGAGGGGTGCCACGCTCTCCGCTAGACCGGCCCTGCCGGATAACGCGAGCGCCGCTAGGGAGAGGACGACAGCCTTACCCTGCATCCCGAGGTATACGAATGGGACGAGCCTCTCTAGCGCTTGTGGCGAGACGACGCTGCGCGCGAGCAGCGCTACAGCGGCTTCACTGTTAACAACGCCGCCGAAGAAGGCGTAGAGTATCGGGTCGGCCCCAACCCTCCACGCGACGTAGCCGGCGAAGCTCAGGGAGAGGACGATGAGGAAGAACGTGTAGATCGTGGCCAACGGAACGCCGACGATGCTCAAGTTTAGCGTGTAGACTAGGGGGGCGAAGGCCAGGTATAGTAGAGCGAGCTCGAAGAGGGCTAGAAGCTCCTCGTACGACACCTTCCGAATGAGCCTGGTCACCGGCGTCTTTAAGGCAAGCAGTATTGTAGCCACCGCGGATGAGGCTAGCGACTCGACTACAAAGCCGAGGCCCGCGAGGAACCCGAGGGCGTACGAGAGTAGGAGTATCACGGGTGTTGTCAGGCCACCAGCCCTCAGTATCACAGTACGGTACACCATGTATATCACTACTAGTAGGAGGAAGCCACTGGAGGCGAGCAGCGCTATATCATGGAGCGAGGGCCTGGTGGAGAGCATGTACCCCATTAGACCCCCGTATAGCGAGACTAGTCCAAAGCTGCGCAAACCCGGAAGCGCTTTAACGCGAGACACTCTAACGCGTGCACGCTCACGCTCCAAGCCTATCAGGGCGCCCGCCAGTAGCGCAGCCCCCAGCCTCACCATGAACGTTGCGAACTCGTTCATGGCTTTACTCCGGTCCCATGCGCCGCTCCACGCCTAATAATCCAGTGTTCTACGAGCGCTACGAGAGCGAGAGAAGCGAGAGCAAAGACGCTTGACATGTAGAGTATCGTGGCGTAGCCTAGACGGAGCCTGGATAAGAGTAGGGCGCCCAACCCTGCTATAGTGTAGGATGCTGGCCAGGCTGCCGAGGCTCTACGCTCCCCGAGGAGCCTGGAGGCGTGGAGGTAGAAGCCCATCTCGTATAGGGGGTAGACGGGCGTCAGGAAG
Source organism: uncultured Desulfurococcales archaeon (assembly GCA_964613695.1). Classification (GTDB taxonomy): domain Archaea; phylum Thermoproteota; class Thermoprotei_A; order Sulfolobales; family Pyrodictiaceae; genus Pyrolobus. Next base: position 17,663 of record CAZTIR010000016.1, read on the forward strand.
AGGATTGCTAGCACCCATCCACTAGCGGCCGATGAGGCTAGCATCCAGAGAGAGTAGGCTATGAACGAGGCCCGGTAGACTAGGGGCGCAAACCTCTCAACCCCAATCCTATCAGCCGCAACCCCCACAACCAACTTCCCGAGGGCGCTCGTGACACCCGTACCCGCCAGCACGAGGCCATACTCTAGGGGCGTGAGGGTGACGGACAAGGCGCTCATAACAGCCGCGAAGGAGGCCTCCATGGCGAGGACCAGGGGCGACAATGCTAGACTATAGGCTAGGGTCTCAAAGCTCGTTACCCTCGAACCACCCGGGCTGTAGGCTGTAGGGGGCAGCGCGATATAGAGGAGCAGGTAGCACAGCGCAACCAGAGAAGCCGCCACAACCATGCTCGCCTGGAGGGAGGAGGCGCTATAGATGATTGGGCCTAGTAGGCCTCCTAGAGACCACCCCAACGCGCCCGAGGTGAGAACCGCTCCGAGCCTAGAGCCCCTACCCGACGCATCCTCGAGCACCGCGTTGAGCGTCTGCGGGCCCGCGACAGCCCAGCCTATGGCCGCCACCAGCACCGCAGCCGCCTGATAGGGCCATGGTAGGTAGCCGAAGAGGAGTAGCCCGAGCACCTCTGGCACGGAGAACGCTAGGAGCCGGGCATAGCCTCTCCTAGCGGCATAGTCGGAGGCGGGGACGCTTAGGACTGAGGGTAGCGTCTCGGCTGCAACGAGCAAGAGTAGCCCATTCCACCCTATCCTCTTAACAAGGCTGCGCGATACCGAGTAGTAGACGCCCCATCCCGTTATGTGCAAGAGTATTGCAAACCAGTAGGCAATCAGCCTCCTCAAACCCGCTACTCCTTGTGCCCCCGCACCCCCGGCAACGGTCCTTAAAAGAGCCCACCCTTGACGCCACCCTACTCTATCGGCAAGCTGCTCCTATCAGCGTAGTGTACCACATAGTGCTTAGGCCTCAGCTTCTCAACTATATAGTTGAAGGCTCTCCAGGGGTCACCGCGCTCGCCACAAGTGTAGACGTCTACAGTCGCGTACTTGTAATCAGGCCACGTGTGTATCGCTATGTGGCTCTCGAGGACAAGCGCTATGACCGACACGCCCCCATGGTACCCCGTAAACTTCCACGACTTCACCTCCACCAGCGTCATGTTAGCCTCTCTCGCAGCCTCCACCACCAACTTCTTCAAACCCTCTTCGTCCCAGAGAAGCTCTGGGTCGACGCCGTACAGGTTCCCGTAGACATGTCTACCGATTATCCTATCCTCTATCCTCCTCTCCGCCAATCTACCCTCAACCCGACGCCCCCAGAGCATTGCGGGGGTTTAAATAGGGGTGGTTAACGCGGCCTCCTAACCCTAAGCGATATTGTAAGCCTCCTCCTCTCTAAGCCCCTGGATGTAATGCCTACAGTCTCGGCGCTCTTCTTCACAGAGACTACGAAATGCTTCGACACCTCCGAGACTATCCTAGAGGCTGCGCCTCTATCGCGAAGGAGTATATCGAAGCCGTTCCTACCCTCGATAACATCCACAACCCATGGCGCGACACGATCGCTATCCAAGACGCGTGCAAGAACCTCCACGAGCTCTGGCGTTACGCGACCCCTCACCTGCACCAATACGTTATAGTCGCCGCCACGATCGTTCTTACAAGCAGGGCATAGGCTCGGCACCGCCCTAACCTCTACAATGTAGTCCTGGCGTACGGGCTCCTCGACTCCCTTCAACCTCGCCTCCACCGTGACCTTGTAGAGGGTGCGCCACGACGGCTTGTGGATAGGCTCTATGCTCGCGACCCTGAGAGACTCTACAAGCGGGTGCGCTGGTCTAAGCCTCTCCGATAGGTATAGTTCAAGGTAGCGCCTGGAAGCCTCCTCTAGGGGTAGGCTCTCGAGCCACCTGTACCCATACCTAAACGAGCCACACGACCTACAATACTCGAAGACGAGCTTCTCCGGTATATCCGCGAGCCTCCTCTCCTCGAGAAAGCAGTCGAGGCACATGCCCTCTAGGAGAGGCTCACCCTCGCCTACAATCCTACCGCATCTGATGCACCGCGTTAGCCTAGCCACGCTCGCCACACCCCCGAGGCGAGGACGAGGAAAACATGACAGCTAGAGTACCGAGCCAGGCGACGCACGAGGCTATGCGGTGTTTATGGTGAGGTTGGCGTAAGCCTCTTCAACCTCCTCGATGCCCTGGACCCCGTCTATGCGGGCTACAACCTCACCATCCTTCACTATTATCAGCGTCGGCACCTCGTATATCTCAAACCTTTCGAAGAGTCTGCGCGTGACGCGGTTATAGGGAAGCGCCATGAAGACAGCCTCCCCCCGGTGGCTGGCAACAAAGCTCCTCCACTCGCGTAGTATCCTCCTACACGAAGCACACCTATTACTGTAGAATAGTATCACCACTAGTCCTCGGTACTGGGCCCTGCCCACCTCCTCCCTCAGCCTCCATACGCATGCTTATACTAGAACACGTCGTATAAGGCTTAGGCGGCGGGGGCATCCGCTGGACTAGGACTCATCACCCTCCTCAGCGCGGCGGTCAAACCCCGCGCTCTTCACGCCCCGAGTTGTTTGAAAGACTATCACAGCTTAAATCGCGTGCCTCCGCGTGACTGGCCGTGGGGCTCGTATATTGGAGCCGTTATACTCCGGTAAGGCTAAGACCCTATACCGTCTCGAGCCCGGAAAGATACTAATGCTTTTCCGTGACGATGTCACCGCGTTTGACGGTAAGAGGAGGGAGAGTGCGCCCGGCAAAGGCGAGTTGAGCGCGAAGACTAGCGCGAGGCTCTTCGAGCTCCTCGAGGAGCATGGCATACCGACGCATTATGTATGCTACCGTGGCGGCGCGGAGCTCGTGGTCAGGGAGGCTAAGGTGCTCCCCATAGAGGTTATCGTGAGGAACTATGCTTACGGCTCCATGCTCCGGCGTATGCCTTTGCTGAGAAGACTCCAGAAGCTTAGTAGGCCTCTCGTCGAGTTCCATTATAAAAGCGATGAGCTCCACGACCCTCTAGTGCTGCCTCAGGATATAGTCGAGGCAGGTATAGTAGACGAGAACGCCCTCCACGAGATAGAGAGGCTCGCGTTGGAAGCCAACAGCGTGTTGAGAGACTTCTTCGAGCCGAGGGGGTACAGGCTACTAGACTTCAAGATAGAGGTTGGGTGGGTGGGCGACAAGCTCGTAATAGTTGATGAGCTTAGCGGCGATACTATGAGGGTTCTAGACCCGGAGGGCAGGCACCTCGACAAGGAGGTCTTCCGGAGGGGTGGCAGCGTGGAGGAGCTTCTAGAAGCGTATAGGAGGCTTGCCGCGGTCGTAGGCGAGCCCCGGAGGGTGTGTGAGAGGTGAAACTCCTGGTAGAGCTCCTAGTCTTCATCAAGCCCTTGGCGCGGGACCCGGAGGGGGAGACGATACTCGAGGAGCTTAAGCGCATGGGGTACGACTGGGTTACTGGAGTGAGGGTTGGGAAGGTCTACCGTTTCACCGTGGAGGCCGGTGACTGTAGAGAGGCTGAGAGCAAGGTATTGGAGATGGGGGGCAAGCTACGCTTCTATAATCCTGTCGTGCATAAGGCTGAAGCTAGGTGCCTAGGTGAAGCGCGTTAACCGGTTTTTAGAAGCTTGAGCACGGTCCCATGGCGAGGGGTCGTAGAGGGTGCCGGAGTGTAACATAGACGCTGTCAAGAAGCTCCTCAGCGGCGTTGAGGTCTCGGAGGCTGTGCTTGGTAAGGGCGTGCGGATACGCGCCGAGAGACCCCTAACCCTCCTAGAGCTGCCACGCGAGGCTCTAGAGGCTCTGGTGGACTGCGAGGTTGTCGAGATAGTTGAGCCCAACGGTCGTATAGTATACTTCACGAGGGAGTGGGTACGGAGGGCGTTGGAGCTTGCACGCGAGAAGAGCGATAGCGGTAAACACTAAGAGCGGTGTTGACGCCATCAGCGCGAGTATCGAGGCGTTGTGTAGTAACCCCTGCAGATACCGCCTAGTACCCGACTATGTGGAGTGGAGGCCGGGTAGCACCTGGGGGGTGTCAAGGTACAAGAGCCTCATGCTGATAGACCCCCTGTACGGCATAGCAGGTGGCACACCCCTCTACTGCCCCTCCAACTACTGCTACAAGCTCGAGACGGTGGGGCCCTTCACGGGCTTCTGGGATAGGGGGGCCGAGACCCTAGCGGCCCACATGAGCTTGTGTGGAGCTACAGTAGCCTGGACTCGGAGGGGGCCGTGGCTCCAGTCTCTCAGGGCTTATGCCCGGAGGGTCTCGATACTCGAGGCTGATGGGCTGGGGGGCGAGGGCTACTGTGCAGATGTACTACACAACCCGTTCTTCCATGAGGGCGGCGCGACCCTGGTGTACGAGGTATACGAGCAGATGGGGGAGCCCGACGCGATCATAGCCCCTGGCTACGCGGCGCTACTCGAGTCTATACGCGTGGGCCTCGAGAGGCTACTCGACCTGGGGGTTGTAGAGGAGGCGCCTAGGATCTACGCAGTGGACATGGGTATCGGTATACCACGCTGGCTCGTGGATAGCCTTGACGCGGTGGAGGTTGTTGTTAAGCCGCATAGCGTCGAGAGGGGCTACAGGTCGCTCAACATGCTGGGCTTCGTCGACGCCGAGCCGCGCGTAGAGGCAGCGCGCCTAGAGCTGCTAGAGTCTGGCGAAATAGGGCGTGACGAGAGAGTCGCTGTTATACTGGTGCGTGCGAGGTGACATCAGCGGCTATCCACGATGCAATATTCTCGAGCCCATAGAGGGCGAAGTAGGGGGCTGCGTGTAGAGCCGAGTAGAGGCGAGCGGCTTTCCGAGCGAGCCTCGTGAGGCTGCCCGGGAGCAGCGTGAGGGGTACAACCGCGTCCACACTAAGCTGCGTCCTCTCGACCATACTAGCCTCTAACATCACCACCATATAGTCCAAGGCGCGTAGGCCAACCGCGATGCCCTCCAAGTCCCTGGTGTACACGTCTACGTTACGCTTAGCCCTCCTATAGAGGAGGAGCACGCTACGAGCCCCCCTCGGCGAGAGGTACTCGGCTATGCTCTTCGCCACAACCCAACCCGGTATAACAGAGGCGTCCACCCCGCAAGCCTCCTTAAGCTCGAGCCAGTGCCCCCCACGGCCCATCATCAGCAGGTATACGAGGCGAGCACCCCAGCAGGAGTTCTCCACGGCCTCGGTTAACGCGCTGAGACGAGCCTCTATGCCGTTAGCGCGCAGCAGGTGCAGTATGCGCCTCAGCCGCTCCTCCGACCCCCTCACACCGGGCTCATGATAGACTATCAGAATCTCTCGGCTCAAAGCCTAGCACCTTCCTGCAAGTAACACTAATCTACGTGTAGCAAATAGAGAACACGATATAAAGAGAGTCCAATCGTATCCGTCGCACGGGGTTGATATGAGCGAACAGGAAAAGGGTTTAATGAAGGGCGCTAACTGGGTCCGCGTGTACCACGCCTACTTCCAGGCCATGGTCGTCGAGGGGTTGTCGGAGCTAGCATCTAGGATACTAGGTGTTGACACGGGCTTCAAGATAGTCGCCGATATCGTAGAGAAGGGTGCCATGAGGGGCTTTGGAGTGCTGCTAGAGGAGGCTGCAAAGGAGGGAGTCAAGCTGACAGAGCTCAGCATGGACGAGGTTCTAAAGTACGAGGTGGCGTGCCACAGGTACGCTGTCGAGAAGATGGGAGTCCCCTTCCAGGTTTTCGAGGAGGCTAGAGCAGAGAAGCCCGGCGAAAAGTACTACCTGTACACCAGGAACTGTATCTACCACAAGCTCGCCGAGAAGAACCCTGCCGTGTGCGGCGTCTGCGTGGGGCTAACCACCGGTATACTCCGGAGGCTCGGCCATAACGCTCGGTGGGTGCGTACACCAGAGCGTGCAAAGCAACTATGCCATGCTCGTGACAGGCCGGACTGGGTGGTATACCGGGATCCTAACACCAAGCCGCCCGAGTGCAAGATAGTCATAGAGAGGTTGAAGTGCGAGTAAGGCTAGAAAGGCCTCGTCTCCTAGCCACGCGTGGTGGGAGTGTCTTTTGAGCTTCCCCGCCCTACGCCCCCGTAGGCTACGCGCAACCAAGGCTATCCGCGATCTCGTGGCCGAGACTAGCCTCTCGCCCTCCGACTTCATCCTACCCGTCTTTGTAAAGGAGGGTATCGATAAACCTGAGCCGATAGAGGCTATGCCAGGCCAATACCGTTACCCGGTCAGCAACCACCTCGTGGACTTTGTGAGGAGCGCGTTGGATGCTGGCGTTAAGGCTGTGCTCCTCTTCGGCTACCCGAGGGAGCGTGACGAGAAGGGCCTCGTGGCGGCTAGGAGAGATGGTGTGGTCCAGCAGGCTATACGCCTACTCCGCAAGGAGTTTGGAGAAGAGCTCACAATCTTCACGGACGTGTGTATATGCAACTATACGACGCACGGCCACTGCGGCATACCTGTTAAGAGGAGGAAGGGGCCGATAGAGGTCACGGTCATAGACAATGATGAGACGTTGAAAGTGATATCGAGGATTGCCGTTAGCCACGCTGAAGCAGGCGCAGACTTCGTGGCACCCAGCGGGATGATGGACGGCATGGTTAAGGCGATCAGAGAGGCCCTGGACGCCGAGGGCTACACGGATGTGGGCATAATGAGCTACGCGGTCAAGTACGCTTCCGGCTTCTACGGCCCGTTCCGCGAGGCCCTCGACTCTGCTCCACGCTTCGGGGACAGGAGGAGCTACCAGATGGACCCGCGCAACGCCCTAGAGGCTTTGAAAGAGGCTAGACTCGATGTCGAGGAGGGCGCAGATATACTGATGGTCAAGCCCGCCCTAGCATACCTCGACGTGATTAGCCTGGTGAAGGACGCGTTCCCAGAGTATCCCCTCGCGGCCTACAATGTCAGCGGCGAGTACTCGATGGTGAAGGCTGCGGCTGAGAAGGGGTGGATAGACGAGAGGCTCGTAACCCTCGAGATACTAACTGCCATTAAAAGAGCGGGCGCGGACATAATAATAACCTATCATGCGGTAGAGGCTGCCAAGTGGCTCAAAGAGGGCCTACCCTTCTAGATTCTTGACGCCAAGCCTCGATAAGATGCTCTTGATGTACTCCACCGTACTCTCGTCCAATACTATCTCGCCGGTCTCCAAGCCCTTGTTGATAGCCTCTTCGACGCTCTTATCGGCGAGGAACCCGTACGCTATATACGCTTTTACAACGCCCTCGAGACCCTCCGCAATCCTAATCCTGTCGATTAGTTCGTCCACACTATTACCCTCGATGTAGAAGACGAGAAACGGGGGCTTACCGGTCTCGTATATCTCGAAGCCCAGGGCCTCAAGCTTCTCGATTAACTCCCTCCTAGCCTCGCCCTCACGGTAACGAGGGTGTATTAGAAAGAAGCCAGCCATGAAGGGCAGGGCTACCACCACTAATCAGCTATAGCGTTCAGGCCTTTGAAGCTCCACCGCCATGCACGTGGAGCACTCCATCTTGACCCCCACTCCTAAAGCCTAGTGTTAGGACGTGCCTTGGACACACCTCCACGCACCTGCCGCAATGGAAGCATCTATGGTCTCGTAGCACCCTTTCGCCCCTCTTTATGTAAGCAACAATGTCTATGTTCATGGGGCACACCATGCTACAGAGGTTGCAGTAGACGCACTCGCTGGGCTTGGCAATCCGTATGGATAGCGGGCTATACTTGTTCATCACGAGCCCGTATAGGTTGCCCACGGGGCAGATGTACTTACACCAGAGCCTCTTAACCCCGAACACGTACTCGCCCACGATGTTCACGAGGAGCGCGGCTAGCGTGAATATTGACCACGAGATTACCGATGCTAGCGCGGCTCCGGGTATCCTGTAAACCACTCCCACTACGAACTCGCCGAGCTTAGTGGTGCCCGCTATGGGGGATATCGTTGTGAAGAATGGCTGCCCAATGATAACCGTCAATACTATATACGCTATCATCATGGCTACTGGTATCGTCTTGTCTAGCCTCGAGGGTAGACGTGGACGGGCATGGGGAGGGTGCTTGGCCAGCGCCAACTTCCTCTCGAAGATGCTGAAGAGCAGGTCCATGGGGCAGACCCAGCCGCAGAAGAACCGCCCGAGGATGCTGTACAAAGCCACGACGACCAGTACTGCTGTGATGCTCTCTAGGGTGGGTGATAACGTCGCCACGCTATGCTCTATCCACGCGAAGGGATCCATCAATGGTATGATGCGGAGTATCTTGCTGGACGCCAGGCTCCCCATTAGGATACGGTAGCCTAGTACAGCTTGGAGGGAGAAGAGGAGGAGTATAGCGAGCTGGAGGGCTCTACGAGCGAGAGTGTATCTCCCGCGTCTCGGCCTACCTAGTATAACGTCGCGTAGACGCACCAATGCTCTCAGCCCTCCTTTTGCACACCAGTCTCTAGAGTCGTCTTCACCTTCTCTTTCACAAAACCTCTTATATTCTGGATGTAATCGGTGTTAATGTTGACCCTAAGAGTGGCCTTCATCGGGTCCTTGTACTCGGTCTCTAGGATAAGCTTGAGGTAATCGTCGTAGCTCATCCCGGTGTTCTTATAGTTCCTCCGCCTTCTCTCAAACTCGTCGAGAGGCAACACGTGAATAGCAGCCCCCACGATAGGGCAGGCTGCTACGCACAACCCGCAACCCTTACACTTGTCGGGCCTGACACGCGTATGCACACCCCACTCGTTGAACGTGAACTCGAAAACCTCCGCGCCAATTGGGCACGCGCTAGCACAGCTCTTACAATCGCCGCTATTCCAAGCCCAGCAGAGATCCGGGTCTATCATCGCAACGCCCATCTTCACCCTACTCTTATCTACCTCAGCCAGGGCGCCAGTCGGGCAATACTTGGTGCACTCCATGCAGAGCGTGCACGGGTATTGCCACATACGATCGACTATAGGGGTTCCAAGCAGCCTAAACCCGTCGTTAAGCGTTCCAAGCCTAATCGCATCATACCCGGCCAGGTTGCACGCAAAGTAGCAGAGTCCACACCTTATACACCTCTCATTGAAGTCTGGCGTCGCACCAGGAGGCCTTATCGGGAACCTATCCTCCCAAGCGGGCTTCGTGTAGGTTATACACCGGTCGGGCAAGAGAGGATTAGCTACACACTTACGCCCGTCAATATCTATAACGAGATCGAAAGACGAGTAATACTGGAGCCTCTCCTTATCATTAGTGATGTCGAACACGACATAGTAGCTACCCTCCGGGACTCCACTATCGCCTATCTCGACGCCGAGTCTAGCAACAGGCATCGCTAAACCAGCAGCAAAACCTGCAATAACAAGTTTCAGGAACTCTCTGCGCTTCACCCTCTACCGGCACCCATTACGTCTCCGATTATACATGCAAAACTAATAGGTAGGAGGCCGAAAGGATGCGCGACGATAAGTAGCGGGAGAAGGTAGGAAACAATCGCACAGTCCTTGCGAGAAAAATAATGGTGTGGGATCAACCCTTAGAAGATGTAAATGTTGTACTTTGGCTTAGCGGTCTGCTGTGTCGGCGACTTCGGTATCTCGTCGGGTCTAGCCTTCCTAATTCTCGCTGCACACGTCTTGTAGTCTGGCTGGAAGAAGTACGGCTGCACATCATAGTTGTCCAGCGTCAGGGCGTTTGCTAGCTTGTTCTCGTCGAACCATGGGATGAAGAGGTAGTCTATCCTCGGGCCTCCTAGACCAGTCACCGGGTTGAGCACTCTAGCCCTTAGGGTTACCTTACCGCGTGGGCTCTCAACGGTCACCCACTCTCCATCACTTATACCTAGCTTCTTAGCCAGCCCTATCGGCACCTCGACATAGGCTTCGGGCTTCACGCGCTTAAGCTCTGGCACCCTGCAGGTCATTGTACAGGTGTGCCAGTGCTCGATTACACGGCCGGTGGTGGCCACCAGCGGATAGTCCTTAGCGTCGCGCACCACTATGACCTCGCCGTTCTCAAGCCTATACTTTAGCGTGAAGCCTGGCGCCTCAGCCGGCGCCAGTGCTATCTCGAATATCGCCTCTATGTCGCCGAAGTTCGTCTTGAGTGCCTCGCTCCAGCTCTTTGTCGATAGCACCTCTAGGCCTCTTATCGGATCGCCGCTGGCGGG
>CAZTIR010000017.1:0-27486 GCA_964613695.1 uncultured Desulfurococcales archaeon
AGCCTCGGCTTCACGGCCCTCCCCAACCGGCCCCAGCCCTATGAACGCGAGAGGAGGGGTCTTGAAGACCCTGGTTGCAGCCGCTACGACTCCTCACTAAGCTTCCTCAGAAGCTCTTCGAGCTTCTTCCTACGCGCCGCGGTGTAGGATCTTTTTCTCGTTTCAGCGGCGGCGCCTGGGCTGTGCACGGGCTCCGGCTGGGGCTGTGCACGCTCCTCCACGAGTCTCAGCGTCTTGCCCAGCTCGGGGTACCAGACGGGGTTTGGGCACACGCTCCGCTCGGGACAGAAGACGCAGCAGAATACACACACCTGCTGCTCCGGGTGTAGCCAGCACGTCTTTGTCGGGAGGTGTCGCCCGCAGACGCTGCAACGCTCCCAGTATATGGTCACGTGGTTGCACCGGTGTTGTGGGTATGCGGAGAGGGTATAGGGTGTTTTAGGCTAGTAGCCTTAGAGGGGTGGCACCGGCTGCTCTGCGCCACAGGCCTCGCAGACGAGAACCCACGTCCTCCCGCGCTTCTCTAGCCTGGTGTCCGGCGCGCCACACGTCGGGCATATCACGTAGGTCTTGACGAACCTGTCTAGCAGCGTGTTGAGCGTCTGGGATTGCACCCTCACGTTGAGGGTTAGCGCTCCGCTCTCCTCGTCATAGGTGCCGCTTGTCGCGAGCTCGCGCAGCAGATACCTCATCACGAGCCTCGGCTCTCTCCTCATGGCGTCGCATACCTCCTTAAAGTTCCTGATTATCGTCTTGCCGCCCACCCTGACGACCGCCAGCTTTGGCAGCTGGAACCTGGTCGCCTTAGCCCCGCGGGCTGGCAGCCTCTCGTACAACCTCCTGAGGAGATAGTCGTAGTCGTAGAGGAGCTTAACGTTCCTAACCCGCTGCTCCTGAACCTGCTCGGTCACGGAGAGACCCCGGAGTGTAACGCGGGGCGTTAAACTCCTAATAAGCTAGGGGGTTTGCGCCTCTATCCTCTTCGCCACCTCCTCCGCGAACTGCATCGTCGTCAGCTTTCCGCCAAGGTCGGGGGTCCTGGCGCCGGAGGCTAGCGCGTCCTCCAACGCCTTCTCCACGGCCCGCGCCGCGTCACGGTAGCCGAGCCAGTCTAGCATCATCGCAGCCGAGAGTATCATCGCGGTGGGGTTCGCGATGCCCATGCCAGCTATGTCGAATGCGGCCCCGTGAACCGGCTCGAAGATGCCGGTCTTCTCGCCGAGGTTCGCGGAGGGTGATAAGCCGAGACTGCCGGCGAGCTCGGAGGCGAGATCGCTCAGTATATCGCCGAATAGGTTCGGTGTGAGCATCACGTCGAACCTCTCGGGGGTCCTCACGAGCAGCGCCGCGGCAGCATCCACGTAGTACTCTTCGGTAGTCACACCCTCCTCCTCTAGGATCCTGCGCGCAACCCTCCGGAAGAGGCCGCAGGTGCCGCGGAGCACGTTAGCCTTGTGGACTATCGCTACGAGCCCACGCCTCCCTTTAGCGATACGAGCCGCTAGCCTAGCAACCTTCTCGACCTCGCGGCGCGAAGCAACCCTTAGGGCGACTGCAAAACCCTCCTCGACCACGTCGACGTACTCGGTCTGCACGTATAGGCCCTCTAGAAGCTCCCTCACTATAACCACGTCGAGGGGCTTACCGCACCTAGGCTTCACGCCGGGAAGCGTCTTAGCCGGCCTCACGGCCGCGAAGGTGCCAAGCTCGCGGCGGAGCACCGTGACAACCTCCCCGGCAGTCTCTCCGACAGGGCCCTTGAGCACGACGCCAACCTCCCTAGCCTTGCGGAGAGTCTCCTCGGGTAGCGGAGTCCCCCTCCTCCTAGCCGCCTCGTCCCCGGCCTCACAGAGCACCGGCTCGAAGCCTATGCCGAACCTCCTCGAGACCGCCTCGAGGACTCTGAGAGTGGCCCTAGAGACCTCGGGGCCTATCCCATCACCCTCTATAAGACAGAAGCGTACACTCGCCACGAGCAACCCCACGTGACGCAACCGCACCCACTCTTAAAGACTGGCCTCCCGGCTAGAGGTCGCGGCGCGCCACTAGAAGCCAGTTCAGGATCGCGAGCACAACCGTGCTTATGGCGAGGGATGCTATGGCGTAGCCGGCTAGAGGCCACACGGGTATATACTCTCTCCTAAACCCGAAGGGCGTCGCAACCCAGTATGCTATCCCCACCTCACCCTCCATGATAGAGTAGAGGGCCTTCACCAGCATCTCGTAGCTCGTGTACGGGTTCGCCGCCGTGGCCGCGTAGATGATGGGCGTTAAACGGGCTATGTTTTCGATCCTCAGGCCGCCGATAAAGGCTATCGCGATTATAGCAGCGATGAAGGCGGATACGAAGTAGGCTGCAAAGCCGAGCAGTATGCCGAGCAGCGGGTTCCTCGTAGCAGCCCCGATAGCGCTGCTCGTCAACAATAATGGTAGCAGTCCGACTCCCACCGCCAGCGACACTACTATAGCCTCGTGGAGGCCGGACTGGGGCCCGAACATTATCCAAGAAGCTGCGTACACCATGAGGCCCGCTACGAGGAACAAGGCCTCCATGAAAGCGACTACAGTCAGTATCTTGCCCGCGATGTACTCCGAGCGCCTCACAGGCCTAACGAGTATATAGTGTATCATCTTGTCGCGCATATCGGATGCTATCAGGTCGCCGCCGTAGAGGATTGCGGCTAGCCACGCAAACCCCACCAGGCTAGCGGCGCCCAGAAGAGAGACTATCGATATCGCGGGCGGCGGCTCGGCGGCGCCTAGCACGTAGGCCCAGAGTTTTGAAGGCTCTAGCCCCAACGCGGGCCCATGCGTTCTAATCACTTCGAGGATCTTCTCGGAGATGAGCGAGCGGATTAGGAGGGCAGCCGGGATGGGCATAAGGGCTAGGATTAGTAGTGCTATCAGGCTCCTCTTCCTCAACTCTCTACGCAACTCGTAGTACACGACTCTGATTATGCTCACCCCTCACCACCCCCAAGCACCTTGTAAGCCTCCTCGAGGCTCACGCTCTTAGCCTCAAGGCTATACACCTTGACTCCCGTCGAGTAGATGAGCCTAGCCACGTCGCCCGCGTCGGCGTCGGGTCTCAGGTATATCCTCACAACGTCGCCCTCCACCTCGACGCGCCTAGCCAACCCCGAGGACTCCACGAGCTCAGCCACGCGCCTAGCGTCACTAACTCTCGCCTCGACCATGCCGCCTCCAACCAGCTCCCTCAGCCCCTCCATGTCGCCGCGGTACACAACCCTACCATTGTATATGAAGACGACACCATCCACTAGGTCCTCGAGCTCGCGGAGGAGGTGGGAGCTTAGGAGCACGCCCACACCATCGCCCCGGAGCCTCCTCACGATGCTCCTGGCGCGGGACACCCAGTCGGGGTCTAGGCCCGAGAAAGGCTCGTCCATGAGCACGTACCTCTTCTCCCCTATGAGCGCCTGGGCTATGAGAAGCCTCTTCCTCATACCCTTGCTAAGCCTCCCAATCCTCTCCCCAGCCTTCCCACTCAACCCGAACTCCTCGAGTAGGCTCCTCGCAACCCTCCTAGCCTCGGTCCTCGAGAAGCCCTCGAGAAGCGCGAGAACCTCGAGAAACTCGAGGGGAGTCATCCAGGATGGTGCCTCGGGGACCTCGGGGACGTAGCCTAGGAGCTTACGCGCCTCCGGCCTAGAGACGGGCACGCCGTCGACAAGTATCCTCCCGGAGTTGGGCCTCACAAGGCCGAGTATACACTTTATCGTGGTGCTCTTGCCCGCCCCGTTGGGCCCGACTAGGCCAACCACGCTGCCCGGCTCGAGGGTGAAAGAGACTCCATCCACGGCAACCTTTCTGCCATACCTCTTTACGAGATTCTCTACCACGAGCGGCATGACCCTACACTCTATGTGGTTGAGAACCGACTTTACACCAATAAAAGCATTGTAAATACGGTTTGGTCGCTACGCTACTCGAGCACTGGCGGGCACCTGGCGCTCTGTGTGAGGTGAAGCCCCCTCTCGTAGTACCCGACCCGCCCGTTACCCCCGCTCAGCTTCTCCCACCGGAGGACCGATGCAGAGGGGTGCTCGGCCACCGTGCTGGATGCGTACACGAAGTACTCGTGGGTTGCCGAGACGTGAATCCGGTAGTAGTCGAGGCGTGCCGGGTCGTTGCTACAGGTTAGGGCGGAGTATGTTAGCATCGTGCGGCCGCTCACCCTCTCAACCATCACCGTGACCGTGTTGAAAGCGGTTCTGGTGTAGAAGGCGAGCCTCCTTAAAGCATCCAGGGGCTCGCCGCCCGACTCCACGAGCCTAGCGTAGAGCCTGGCCGCTAGCGCCGAGTCTGTGAAGAGCTGCGGGTGGAGGCCGAGCAGCATAGCGAGGTCGTCCTTCCTAAAGCTACCATTGTGCGCAAAGTAGAGTATATGATAGTTCGTCTCGACCTCGTAGGGGTGGGAGTGGGCAACCCCCTTGGGCTCCGTGCGGCCCGCCCTCCTACAGTGCATGAGCAGCGTCACCTCCTGGTAGTCGCGCGCTAGCGCGATTAAGCGGCGAGTAGCCTGTATCAGGGTTCCGCGGTGCTCCTCCTCGCTGGGCGTGTAGAACCTCTCGTAGACTATGTGGCTCCCGCCGTCACTGTTCAACACCATCGCGTAGCCCCAGCCGTCGCAGTGGCATCTAGCCGCGCCCTCCGTAACCCTCTCGAGGTAGCGGTCGTTGGAGCATGCGTCCACAAAAGCCTCTAGGAGGGGCTCGAGCATCTCCAGGCTGTCACGCGTACCCCAGAACGCCAGCATCCTACACAAACTACGCGCACCCCAATCTCTCCGCGAGGCACGAGTTGTTAAGGAGAGCGGCCAGAACCCGATACAGCCGCCGGGATGGGCGACTGCCCTGGAGGCTTGCTAGGCGTCTCGGATCATGGAACGTAGCTGTTTTAGCGCGTTGAGGAGCCTACGGTCGCCCGCCTTAGCCCTAGCCACGACCTCCTCCAGGACAGCCGCGAGCTCGTCAGCCACGTGGGGGTTGAAGGGGTATGGGTAGCCGTCCTTGCCGCCCACGGCGAACGCGTAGCGTAGGGGCTCCTCCACCGCGGGATCCTCGTGGCTAGCCTCTGCGCCGTAGACGAGCTCGGCTACAAGCGCTAGTGCTCTAAGAGTTGCGGGCCCCACACCCCTAACGAGCACGAGCTCCTCTATGCTGCGGGGCTGCTCCTCATAAACCCTCTTCAACACGGGCTCCAAGCGCCTAACATCGGGCGGCTTTACGGGGCGATAGTAGCGGATGGCGAGCCTCGGCGGCTCGCGGCCACCCATGTAGGTCGTCAGCGGCGCCACCCCTCTCGCGACCGCCACGGCCTCCCTGATGAGACGTAGTACTCTAGTCGGCTCTTCCCTAGCGACATCCACCATCACCCTCCTCGTCTCCACGCTCCTCCTGGAGGTCAGGTCGAGGACCAGTCGCCTCCGTAGCCTGGAGACGACACCCGTGTGGGGCTCCAGCGTCTCCTCGCTCTTCTCCATCGCGCGGTGGGAGAGGTGGTAGCGCCTAGCCATCCTCTCCTCAACGCTCATGCCCTGCTGGACTATGGTCCACGAGCCGTCCTCCGCGACTATAACCGCGTGGTGGTATAGCTGGAATCCGTCCTGTAAGAGGCTAGAGTCGGCTGCCGCAGCCAGCCTAGAGAGCCTCTTAAGCTCCTCAACCCTCGAGGTCGATAAGCCAAGCCTCTCCCCGATAACCTCGAGATCCCTCGGCGTCTCCAGCGCGCGCCTGCCCTTACCACCGGCCACCATGAGGCCTATGCTAGACTCCCACGTAACCTGCCTCAACAACCCGGTCAAGACCGTGGTGGAGCCCGAGCTATCCCAGTCCATGCCTATGATGTTGTTGAGAGCCTGGAACCATAGAGGGTCGGCTAACATCTCTACAACCCACCGGGGGCCGTGGAGCTCTACAGCAACCTCGAGTATAGCCTTGAGTAGTCTACGCATCCTAACAGCAATCCATCGTGGCACGTGACCCTCGTGGAGCGGGAGGTCGGCGATACCAGCGTAGAACTCGCCCACCCGGACCCCCACACGTTATGGACGAGCGCATCAGCGACTATAGGCGTGGGGCTCGTGAGACGAGACGCTTAACCGCCATACCACCGTGCTACCCTACAGGGGCTGTGAGGATACACCCCGATGGGGCGAGCCGGGTGAGCGGAGGGTAGGTTGCCGAGCCCCTCAAACCCTACGCCCAGGCGACGCCCTACGGAGAGGCCAGCGCTCCTTACCCTCTCCCTCACCCTCCGAGCCCAACCCCAGCACGGAGAGCGTCATCCTCTTCAATGCGATGGATACGCTGTCCAGCGGCCCGTAGCAGCGTACGCGGCCATCCCGGTATACTATGAGCTTGAACCTCCTCCCCTGAACCTCTGCTATGAGGACCTGCTTGCTCAGCTTCTGCCTAACCTCTAGCAGGTTGAAGTCGGGCCAGCGCTCCCTAGCCCTCCTCACAAGCCTAGCGAGCTTCTCCTCGTCGAGCCAGACGGGCCTACCCGGCCCCCGCACCATCCACCACCCGGCAGCTTGCCCGGAGACGCGCCGCGCTAGACGCTATCTCGTACCGGGAGTTTGTTTAGAAGCTTCCTCCCCTCATCCGGGTAGGTCTCGACGAGCCACGCCACGCCACGGAGCCTCTCGGCGACGCGAGGGTGGAGGAGGCACTTGCCACCCATCTTTACACCGTAGCCCTCCTCGACTAGCCTCAACGCCTCCCCCGTGCACGGGGCTTCGAGGTGCTGCAGCGTCCCCCTCTCGGTGGCCTCCTCGTAGTAGAGGCGGGTGCGGAGCGCCTTGCGGAGGAGGCGGTTACGGTGCTGCACCCTATCCTTGTAGGATGCCGGGCAGAAGTGGACCCAGAGCCTCTCGAGGCTCTCCGCGGCCCACTTCACCAGCTCGATTCCCGCCTCGTAGCTGCCCTCGACCACGTAGCCCCTGACGCGGTAGCCGCGAGCCTCGAAGGATTCCACTCGGTGTGGTGCAACCTCCGCCTCGTTAAGGTTTATGAAGTCCGCGCCTATATCCTCGAGGTATCTCATGAGCTCTTTCAGCTCCTCAACCCTATCCGGCAGCACCGGGACCTCAACCCCAACGCTCATAGAGCCCCTCGCCGACACCGCGAGCTCGACTAGCCTCCAGTGCCTGCGCGTCAAAGGGTGTATCCTCAGCTCGTCGAGCCCAACATCCTCCAGCATTCTTACGGTATGCCTTGTGAGCCCCCAGCCGCTCGTGTAGAGGTGTATGTGGAAGTCGTCGCCCAGAGCCTCCTTCAGCCTCTCGATTATGAGCGCAACCCTCCCCAGCCTCACGAGCGGCTCGCCACCCGTAATCGAGGCGCCTCGTGCACCCACCGCGAGAGCCTCCCTAACTATACCCTCGGGGTTGGCGACGCGCTCCTCGTCTGCGTATACCACGTCGCGTCCGAGGCGGTGGGGCGAGACGGGACAGTAGAAGCAGTTCCTGGGGCACACGCCCGTGACGAACACCACTATCTTCTCGCCCCTGAGGCACAACTGGCAGCCTCTCGGCAAGCCACCCGTGTACGCGTAGACACCCTCTCTCACAACCACGGGCCTAGGCATCTAGACTATCACTCCCCTCTCCTCGAGAACCCTCCTCAGCAGCGGGTTGCGGGTAGCGTAGCGCCTCACATAATCCTCTATCTCCTCGCCCGGGGGTATAACGAGCTTCACGAAGACACCGGTCCTGCCGTGCTCATCCCTCCTCGTGAGCACCCTCACCCTCTCCTCCACAGTCTCGATGCTAACACCCAGCCTCTTCGCGACCTCCGCCTCCCTCCCAATCACCGGAGACTCCACGTGGCCCTCGCGCGTAGGCTCTATGAGCACAAGCCTCTTGTCCACACCCGGGACCCTACGCCCGCTCCTAAGACCCTCGAGGTCGAGGGCCCCGCCGAAATAGTAGAACTCGTACTCGGTCCTGCCCAGCTTCCCCAGCGGGAAGGAGACACTCCTCCTCTCCTCCTCGTCGAGTATGAGGTAGGCCTTGGGCGTCGAGCCGGGCGTAGCCTGCACCACTATACGCTTGTGTATCGTGAAACCGGCCCTCTCCAGGGCGAGCTCGACACGGTAGGAGGGCACGGGGTATGGTATGAAGACGTCAATGTCGCTCGTTGGCTTCACGTCGCCGCGGGCTACGCTACCATGCACTATCGCATAGAGCCCCATGGAGTAGAGGGCCTCCATTATCCTCTCAGCCTCCGCCCTAAGCTCCCGGAGCAGCCTCCACCTAGCCTCGTCGTAGACTACGACGCGGTACTCCCCCCTCCTCTCGACCTTCTCCCTGGGCAAGACACCGCCACCCTTAGGCAACGCCATAATCCTGGAACTCCTCGAGGTAATCTAGCCTTGATGGCCCCCGGGCTCGCCTACGAAGCCTCCTCTCAATACTCCACACGACACTCCTCATGTACCCCATGGGGCCCGGCCGGCCGGGCACGGGCTTGACGCGACCCTCCCGGATGGCTCGGAGCACCGCCCCGGGCTCCGGCTCAGCCTCTATGAGGTTGAAGGCAGAGCCTATAACATCGGGGACGTGGGCGTCGCTATTTGCAAGCCCTGGTTTGCCGAGCCTTCTCGCAGCCTCCTCAGCCCTCCTGTTGGCCAGCGGATCAGCCATAGCGTTGAAAACCTCTATAGCGTCGAAGTCCACGTCGTATATCCTCTCCCCGACCCCATGCCTCCTCACGTCGAACGGGTGCGCAGCCACGGTGACGCAGCCCTCTTCACGCGCATGGTCTACCAGCTCCTCGACCCTCCTCGGTATCCTCGAGAGCGTCTTCTCAACACAGTACACCAGCACATCCCCGGCGTCCGTGCGTATCTCGGCGCCGAGTAACGGTACGAGCTCATAGCCCCCGCTCTTGACGAGCCTAGCCAGCCTCACCGACCCCTCGAAGGTGTCGTGGTCGGTGACCACTGCTATATCGAGGCCCTTCTCTAGGAGCACTACCAGGATCTCCTTGGGGGACGCCTTCCCGTCGCTATGCGTGCTATGGAGGTGCAGATCTCCGCGCAGCAACCTCTTCTCCATGCACACTTAACCGGGTAGCATGTTTAACACGGTGGCCTAGTATAAGGGGTGACGCTCGATGCCCCCTAGGATACTCCTCGTCTTCTACCACCCGAAGGACCCGAAGAACGTCGAGGACATAGCCAGGGTGTCTAGGAGCATTGGCGCAGAGCTCATAGCGGTGCCTAGGCCCGGCGGCCCTCGCCTAGAGGAGGGCCTGGCGAGGCTCGCAACCCTCGAGGAGGTTTTGGGGGAGGTGAGGAGCTGCTACCGCATACTCCTCGAGACCTACGGGTTCACCTACCTCGACGAGGCTAGGGTGGAGTGTGGCGAGTGTATAGCACTCTTCCTCGGAGCCGAGGACTATGGAGTGCCACGCCACATCGCCGACGTCATCCAACCCCACGTGGTCGCGAGGATACCGATGAGGGTGGAGGGCATGAGCTATAACGTAGCCTCCTCCGCCGTCATGGCCCTATACGAGATAGTCTCGAGGTGCCGGGGTTGATCAAACGCTGGCCTAAGAGGAGAGAGTTCCTAGCCTACTACACACTCCTCAAAGCCTTTGGCAGCCGCGAGTTCAACCTAGGCGAGGCCGTCGACATACTAAAGCCCTACATGGGCGGCCGTGTGGCAGAACGGCTGGTCAAGAGGCTGGTGAAGCAGGGGTTCCTCGAGAGGGTTAAGCCGCTAGTCTACAGGGCTAAGCCCCTCGAGGAGCTTCTCGACGAGGCTGCAGCAGTGTACTTCGCGGGTAGGCTTAGGAGGAGGGGCTTCGAGGCGTACGCGGAGGACGGGAGGATAATCATAGTCGATGCTCCCAGGGAGGCCTGCCTACACCCCCTCGCCGTGTGCGGGGAGGAGGCCAGCACCCCTAGCTCCTCTGGAGGACGACGCGACCGGTTATAGCCTGGCCTGGTATGTTGGGCTTGAAGCGTACCAGCACAACACCCCTGTTGCCGAGGACGCCGACAACCTTCCCGCGGTACTCGTTCCCGTGCTCGTCGCGGTAGTAGACCTTCCAGCCTATGAGCCTGGAGGCTAGCCTCCTATCGTTAATCCCGAGGACCTTCACCCTCACGTGGGACTCGTACTGCTCGTTAGGCCCCCTCCGGTAGCCGAGTATCACCCCGACGGCCGCGCCCTTCTCGAATATCTCCTCGGGCGTGGGTAGCTTGAGCAAGCGCTCCGGCTCGCTCACTACGCGTCCCCAGTCCCGCACCGCTACCGGATTAAGCCTCTATAAGGCTCGCTACGCCGCGCCACTCCTCCCGTGAGCCTCGTAGTGCATGCGCTCCAGCTCCTCCTCTATCTCCTCCGGGCGTTTCCTCATGAGGCTCTCGGCGTAGGCGTAGAGCTTCGACCAGACGGGGCTCTTGGCGAGATAGCCTATACCATTAACAGCCACCTTGTTCAAAACCCACGCGTTGACAAGAGCCCTTGTCACGAAGTCGCTCCTAATCCTCTCCATGAGCTTCGCCGGGTCTAGGCTCAGGCTCCTGGACACCTCCTCCACAAGCCTCCTTAACAGGTGCTCCTCGTCCACACCCCTAACCCTAGCGGGACCGAAGCGGACGCGCCTCTCGCTCACATGCCTCTCGCCCAAACCCGGTATGATTATCTTCCCGTAGGCTGCCTTATGCCTCCACGTCTGCGTGTCACCGCTATCGACGCGCAAGAGCCTCAGCAAGGGTATCATGGCGGCTGATGCGAGGCCTAGAGCGTGAAGCCTCCCGCCCCACAACTTGCGCATGAGCGCAATGAAGGCTATGGCGCGCCTCCTGCTATGCCGGCCATCCAGCTGCATTACGAGAGGCACTAGGCCCCCCACCGCGGCGGCATCGGCGCTCATGTAGGTCTCGTACTGGAGGCGGAGCACGTTACCCCACGAGAGGTGGAAGACTGGGACTAGGCGATCCTTCCGATCCGCAAGAAGGCCTCTCAACGCCTGATAGTTCTGGACGCTCCTAGCTATCTTGTATATCCTCGTCGCCAGGGGCTCGCGGGGCGAGGGCGGGTAGTCGAGGCTCACATAGTAGTCTGCATCAATCTCCTTGTAGAGCTTGGCCAGCTTCTCCGGGGTTAGGCTAAACCCGCTCCTCATGAACTGGTAGCCGCCCGAGTCTATCCACAACTCCTTGTCGTCATCCAGCCCGAGTATCCTCCGGAGGCCACGGCCGCGAGAGAGCATCCTAAGCTTCTCGTTCGTCATGAGCGTATACGCGCTCACCATGACCCCGGGTACGGGGAGATCCTCCCAGGGGCGTGGTAGGGGTGGTAGAGGCGTGCCAAGGATGAGCATGAAGGGCGTGAGCCTCAAGATGGACTCCGCTATACCCGTGTAACACCCCCTGCAAAACACTAGCCCGGTGGAGCGTTAGTCCTATGCTAAACGCTGTTAAAGAGCGATGATGTAGTTACGCACTAGGCGACCCTCCCGGGGGGATGAGCGGGCCCACCTCGCTGAGCTCAAAGCAGCTCCCTAGGGTCTACGAGCTTGCCGGCCACCGCCGCGGCTGCGGCCGTGTAGGGAGAGGCTAGGATTATCTTCGAGTCGCGGTGGCCGGCGCGGCCGGGGAAGTTGCGGTTCGTCGTGAACACGCCAACCTCCCCGGGCCCGAGTAGGCCGAAGTGGGCGCCGACGCAGGGGCCGCAGGTGCTGTGTGTAACTATGCAGCCGGCCTCCACGAGCACCTCTATGACGCCCTTCTTCAGGAGGTTCATGTACACTCTTCTCGAGGCGGGTATCGCTATGCAGCGTACGCGGGGGTGAACCCTCCTACCCTTCAATATCCTCGCAGCAGCCTCGAAGTCCTCCTCGCGGCCATTGGTACAGCTTCCTATGAAAACCTCGTCGACCTCGACCCCCTCAACATCTCTGACGGGCTTAGCGTTGCTCGGGTTGGGTGGCAGCGCGACCATGGGCTCAACCTTCTCGAGCTCGACCTCTAGCTCATCCACGTACTCGGCGTCTCGGTCGGGGTAGATGGGGCGTATGGGGAGCTTCGCGCCAACCTCCTCCAGGTGCGCGAAGACCCTCTCGTCTGGGGGGAAGTACGCGTTCTTAGCCCCCATCTCGACGCTCATGTTGGCTATCGTCAGCCTCGATGATAGTGTTATGTTCTTCACTCCATCGCCCCAGAACTCTAGGCTCTTGTAGTTCGCCCCGCTGCCCCCCAGGATGGACAAGAGCTTCAGTGCAACATCCTTGCCCAGCACGGGGCCCCGTAGAGAGCCTCGGAGCCAGACTCGGATAGCCTCGGGCACACGGAACCAGAGGCGCCCCGACACCATAGCCGCAGCTGCGTCGGTGCTGCCTACCCCGGTGGCGAAGGCCCCCACGGCACCCTGCGTCACCGTGTGGCTATCGGCACCGACTATTATCGAGCCGGGCGTCGCCCACCCCTCCTCGAACACAACCTGGTGGCTGATTCCCGTGCCCACATCGTACAATACTATGTCGTGCTTCCAGGCGAACTCCCTCATCAGCCTATGCAGGGCCGAGGTGGAGGGGTTGCTGCTCGGAGACACGTGGTCTATGAAGAAGAGGGTGCGGTTAGGCTTCGCAACCTTCTCGACCCCGAACTCCTCCCTCATCACCTTTATAGCTAGAGGCGCTGTACCATCCTGCGCGTAAACAAGGTCAACCTCGACAGCTACTATCTCGCCCGGAGACACCCTCCTACCCGTCCGCAGCGTGAAGAGCTTCTCGACGAAAGTCTGGCCAGCCACCCCTCAACGCCACCAAGGGCTCCCAGCGCGAGCCCAGCCTATAAGCGGGGGAGGATGCAGTACCCGAGAACCCGGGCCGTGTGGCCAGCATCTGCGACGATCCCCGCGTCATCCGAGTCGGTGTGGTTGCGAGGGAGGCGACGCGTAGGAGGCTAGGCGCTGTCATAGTCTCGGCATCGTCTATCGGCTCCTGGCACTGGTGTCCGAGGAAAGCGTGGCACGACACAACCCTCTTCAACTCGAGCTGGTTGCCGAGGAGGATTAGCGACAATGGGGTTCTGGAGGGGCTCGCGGGGCTTTGGGCTGCTCAGCTAGCCCGCTCTAGGAAGCCTGCTGTGCGGAGAGGGAGGAGGATACACGGCGAGTACGTCGGCGCCGAGCTCGAGGCGCTGGACCCGTGTAGTATCGTAGAGTCCGGCGTCTACGGCCTCCTCGAGGTCGAGAGTTTCGAGAAGCAGCTCGAGAGGTATGAGAGGGTGAGAGACCCTGTAGAATACTATAGGGTCGAGGAGTTCCCCCTGATAGCCACACGCGTCGACCACATACTCTTGGCCGGCGTGCCGGACGGCATCATGCGGGGAGGCGAGGGGCTCATAGTATACGAGTTGAAGACGACGAGCAGCCCGGAGAAGTTCCTCAAGGGCACGGGCCTGGTTGCAGCGCTACACCAGTTGACGACCTACACCCTGATACTATCTGAGAGGTGGAGGGTGGAGAAGGCTATACTAGACGTGAGGTGGAGGGATGGGAGGAGGCTACTCGAGTACAATGCCTCGGAGCTGCTCAGGGAGTATGGGGATAGCGTCTTGGAGATAGCGAAGAGGCTCGCCTCCAGCACGCCGCCGCGAGGAAATAACAGGTTGTGCAGAGGCTGCGAGTATAACCGGAGGGTGCCCCAGTGCCTCTTCATAGGGGCCGATGTGGAGTAGAAGCCCCCAGGCTGATAGCGTGACGACGTTCCCTGGCCCCGAGGCCGCCAAGCGATAAACCCGGCGGAAGCCCGAGCCTAGACGGGCCGGCGGGATGCCCGCGCGTTCCAGCGCTGAGGCTGGGTGATGACTCGCCTTCCGCCCCTGGGCACCGCCGTAACCGTTTCCACGGCCCCGCATCCAGGCCCCCAAGGGCCGCCTCTTGGAGGCGAAGAGGGTCGCTGCTTCTGCAGCCGCGACCCTGTTGCTCGAGGAGTACCGTGATGCGAGGATTGTCGGGGTTGGGACCGGTTCTACCGTAGCGCTCGTCCTGGAGGAGGTTGCTAGGAGGGAGCCCGGCTTCTACAAGGGTAGGCTCTTCCTAGCTTCTAGCCTAGACACGCTCGTCAGGCTCCAAAAGCTTGGAGCCGAGAACGTGGCGCTGGGCGCGGCTAGCGCAACGCCCGAGATCTACTTCGACGGCGCCGACGAGGTTGTAGTCGCGGCCGGCTGCCCGGCGTTGAAGGGTAGAGGGGGCGCCCTCTACCTGGAGAAGATACTAGCGAGCTATAGCAGCGAGGCTATACTCGTGGTCGACGAGTCTAAGGTGTCTGGGAGGCTCGGCGAGAAGGGGAAACCACTCCCCATAGACGTGGATCCCCTAGCGCTACGGGGCGTCGCCGAGATGCTGGAGTCCCGGAGTATAAGCTACAGGTTGAGAACCGGGAGCGGGAAGGATGGGCCCGTTGTGAGCGACGCGGGTGGAGTGATAATAGACGTGGAGGTTGAGGCGGGCCGCGTAGAGGAGGTGGCCGGGTTTATCGAGAGGCTTCCCGGCGTGAGGGCGACCGGCTTCTTCCACGGTATCTTCACGAGACTGGTCATAGGCTATAGTGATGGCCGCACCATGCACTATGATTGTAGGGGTGCGAGGGTGATACCGGGGCGTGGCGGGTAGGGGCGCGTGAGAGTAGTGGAGGGTGGTGACACGCCATCGGGCTTGGGGCGGGTGAGGCGGCTGCTGGAAGAGGGGCTTCGAAACCCCCCGCCCGAGGCGCTAGCGGCGGTTAGCGAGGGCCGCGTATACCTCCTGGATGAGAGGCTGGACCTCTGGCTAGTGAGGGGCGAGCACGGCGACTATATCGTCGTGAGGGGGTTGTACTGTAGCTGCCCCTGGTTCACAACCCGAGTCCTCAGCGGCAACGCGGAGAAGCTATGCTACCACCTCATAGCGGTTGAGCTCGCAGCCCGGGGCATTGGGAGGTATAAGAGAGCCCCAGGGGGAATCATAAAGGATGTGGTACTGGAGGCCCTCCTCGACGGCTTCACGAGAACACTGAGGCTGGTGGAGCTTAGATCTACTGGAGGCTTTTCGCGAGATCGGCGAGCTTAGCAGCCGTCTCGTAGAGCTTGGACGTGGTCTCCGCGTCCACCTTACCCTCGAGCCTATAGTCCATGAGGTACTTGCGCTTAGCCTGATCGTACACCACGTTTATCTCGAGTCGCGTGGTGCCGGCTACCAGCAAGCCCTTAACCCTGTCACCCTCCAGTTTGACCTCCATGCCCTTCTCCTCCAGGACCCTCAGCGCGTTATACGCGAGGCCTATCTTTGACTCTGGTTTCTCACCCGCCTCCCCCCTAATCTCTCGGAGCCTCTCCTCGGCAGCCTCTACGACTTCCCGGTAGTCGCTGTACCTCCTCTTAACCTCCTCGAGTATCTTCACGAGAACCTCCTCTGCCTTAGCGCCGCGGAGCAGCATAACCACGTCGTCGAAGTCACGGCTGCGGAGGTAGTCCGCCAGCCTCCGCGGATCGCCTCCGAAGGAGCTGAACTTGTACCTCTCCTCCGCGTAGCCGATGCTCTTCCTCACATCCTCGACTATCTGGCGCGGCAGGCTATACTCGGCCAGTATCCTGTTGACTATATGCCTTAGGAAGTCGACCTTGACCGTCTTCGCAGCCTCTGTCAAAACGGTACACCTCCACTAGGAACCCGCGCCCACTGGGTTAAATTATGGAGTTCCTCTCGTAGCCGTGGTCGGATGAGAACTGTGGAGCGGTTCTACTCGCGGATTAGGCACGAGGAGGTGAAGGCTATCGAGGTTGTCAGAGGGGCTGGCATCGATGGGGGCGACGTGCTCATAATCGAGGTTGATAGCAGGGGGAGGCTGCTGGGGCTCAACCGCTACCGTCTCTCCGCGCGCCTAGGGCCCCTCCGGGTTGAGGGCGAGTGGCCTAGGCAGGAGAGCGAGGAGCGGGTAGTCTTCGAGCCCGTCGGCGGCCGCTACCCGAGCGTGGAGGTGGTCTTCTGCCCCGTGTGTGACAACGAGCCGGTGAGGATCAGGATCCTGGAGGGGGGTCGGTAGCGCCCGGCTGAGTCCTCACCCCTCGGTCCCGCCTCGTAGCTCTTCACTCCCCCATGCTAGCTCCGCGATACGCGTAACAGCCTCTCTTAACCTTGCCTCGGGGTGCGTTAGACTCACCCTGATATACTCCCGCCAGTCGCCGAAGACTGTGCCGGGGACTACGAGGACGCCGGCCTCCCTGGCTAGCAGCTCTGCGAGGCTACTCGAGTCCCTCAACCCGAGTTTCTCGAGGAGGCCCGCCACCCTCGGGAATAGGAAGAAGCCGGCGGCCGGCAGGTATCCCTCCACGAGGCCCTGTAGGTGCTCGAGGGCTGTCGTCATCGCCTCCGCTCGCCTAGAGTAGATCCTCCTCGCCTCCTCGACGTACTCGACCATGTCATCCCTGTAGGACGTTATGTACTTGGCTATCGCTAGCTGCACGAACCTCGGTATACAAGTGTACGTGTTGGCGTTGAAGAAGGAGATGGCCTTCGCCATCTCGGGCGGCGCGTAGGCGAACCCGACCCTCCAGCCCGGCACCGCCAGCGTCTTCGAGAACGACTCTAGGTGCACGACTATATCGTCGCCCAGGCGCTTGACGAGGGGCGTGTGGGTGCCCCGGTACACGAGCCAAGCGTAGACCTCGTCGCTTAGAATAACCGAGTTGTAGTCGCGGGCTAGGTCCCCGAGGAGCTTCACCACACTATCCTCGAGGAGGAGGCCGGTCGGGTTGTGAGGAGTGTTCACTATGACGAGGCACGGCCTCTTCTCGGAGAACACCTTCTTCAACAACTCCTCGTCCAGGGTTAGCACGCCGCCGCTCCAAGAGAGGGGGATGAGCTCGACACGGACACCCAGCATGCGGGGGGCGATGACGTAGGTGTAGAAGTGGGGTGTTAGCACGAGCACCGTGTCCCCGGGGTCGCAGGCGGCGTAGATGCTCCCACCTATCCCGGGCTTAGCGCCCGCGAGCGCGACCACGCGGTCGGGCTCCGCGTCCACACCGTAAGCCTCCGAGAGGAGCTCCGCGACAGCCTCACGGTACTCGCCCAGACCCTGCGGGGGAGCGTAGCGGGAGGCCCCCGCCCCCCTAGCCTCTATCGCGAGCAGCTCCACGAGCGCGGACGGCGGCTTTAGATCCGGCTGGCCTATGGTGAGGTCTATGACCGGCTGCCTCTTGGCCTCCCTCCCCAGCTCCGTATACGCTATCGTCGTGCCTCCGCGGGAAGAGTCGTTCAGGTAGCGTCTCGAGATGCGAGCCACATTAGCGCCCGAGTGGTTAACCACAACCCGCGTAGGGATAGAAGAGTTTAAGCCTTTGGGAGCTGCCTGACACCTCTTAGGAGCCTCTCCCTCGACGCCGGTACAAGCGCAGGAGTAGCACGGAGGCCCCGGCTGCTAGAGCAGCAGCCATGAGGAGACCCGTAGGCCTTGGAATACTGCAGGGTATCCCGGGCTTCGAGCCGGTTACACTGGGAGGGCTTCTGGCCACCAGCTCCTCTAGCCGCTTCACCGCCCCATAGGCGCCTGCGGCGGCGAGGCACGGCTCGAGGCGGGGTATGCAGGCGGGCAGAGCCCTCCTCCAGTCGGTGCCGTTAACGGCGTACACGGCTACCGCAACAGGCTTGCCGTAGCCGGGCCCATAGACTACCGCAACCACGCCTCCACCGCACTCCACCTTGGTTAGGGGGAGTAGGGGTTGCGATACGGCGGCGACGTCTAGGCTCGTGGTGTTAACGGGCACGACCGCCACAAGATGGTATAGGCTCGCGTTGGCCGCGAGAGCCTGGAGCGCGAGGAGGCCGGCGAGGAGGGGGAGCAGGCGTATAGGGGGTTTCACGGCCCTCCGCCACCCTGGCGGGGTGAGGAGTACACACCCTTACCCGACGCCCCCGGAGGGGCGGCGGGGGCTATGGAGAGAGTGGCCAGGCCCGACCGCGGCCTCGGCCAGCCATCCTCTCCTCACCCCCTCGGCTGACAGCTCAGCACATCATCGGCCCATCTCGGCCAGGGGTATGCGGTGTCCCACTCCCTAATCACCCTCTCCACGTGCTCCTCTCCAAGCCTGTTAGCCGGTATCAGCCCCGCTCGTAGAGCATGGTCCGCCAGCACTATTGCAGCCATAGCCTCTGCCACCGCCACGGCTCTCACCACTAGAGCCGGGTCGTGCCTGCCCCTCACCACAATCGTGTCCTCGCGGCCCTCGCAGACGTTGACCGTCGTTATCGGCCTCGGTATGCTGCTAGTGGGTTTGAAGGCGACGCGAACACGGATGGGGGTACCGACGCTCACGCCGCCGAGCATGCCCCCGTGCGCCGGACCCACGGGGCGGGGCTCGCCGTCCACAAGGCGTATGGGGTCCCTGGCCTCACTCCCCCTCATCCTGGCGAGGCGGAAGCCAAGCCCCACCTCGAAGCCCACAGCCGCCGGTATGCTCATGAGGGCTTTGGCGAGATCCGCCTTCAGCTTGTCGAAGACGGGGTCCCCGAGGCCCGGAGGCACCCCGAAGGCAACTACCTCCACGACGCCTCCTAGGCTATCCCCCTCCCTCCTAGCAGCCTCTATGAGCGACGCGACCCTCTCCTCCAGAGCCCTGTCATGGACCCTGAGCGGGCTATGCCGAGCCTCCACGAGCTCCTCAACACGCGGCTCCTCGGTGGGCTCGGCGAGCACGAGGCCCCCTATCTCCGCCAGCCTCGCGTATACGCGGACTCCTATGGAGAGGAGGAGCTTCTTCGCTATAGCTCCCGCCGCGACCCTCGCTACCGTCTCGCGCCCGGAGGCCCTGCCGCCGCCGCGGTAGTCCCAGTTCTCCCACCCATACTTCAGGATGTAGGCTAGGTCTGCGTGGCCAGGCCTAGGCTTACACCTAACCTCCTCATAGGGCCTAGAGTCCACATCCCTATTCCAGACTACCACCGCTATAGGGTGCCCGGTGGTCCTGCCCTCGAAGAGCCCCGAGAGTATCTCGGGGCGGTCGGGCTCCCTCCTCTGAGTAGCCCACCTGTGCCCAGGCCTCCTCAACAAGAGCTCCTTGTACAAGTCGCACTCGTTCAGAGGAAGCCCCGCAGGCACCCCGTCAACCACAACGCCGATAGCCCTCCCGTGGCTCTCCCCGAAGCTCGTGACCCGGAAGAGGGTGCCGAAGCTACTACCGGCTGGCAACCATCACCCCAGCACCCTGCCCGGCAGAGCCCCCACGTTATTCTCTAGCCAGCTGGCCTACCACCCTGCAGCCAGAGCCCCCAGGGTCACAGGTAATGGGGCGCGTCTCTCCAGGGTTTCCCCCGGCTGGGGCTGCTAGCGTCCACGGGTGATACCCTGTTGAAGCTTATAGCTCGTGGTGCTGAGGCGGAGCTCTATCTCGCAGAGTGGGGTGGGTTGCGTGTCGTGGTTAAGAGGAGGGTTGCCAAGCCGTACCGCCACCGTTCTCTCGACGAGTGGTTGAGGAGGAAGAGGACGATAACAGAGGCTAGGATGCTCGTGCGCAGCCTAGAGCTTGGCCTCGATGTGCCGGTTCTGTACGAGGCTAGCGTGCGCGACGCTACTCTCGTCATGGAGTTCTTTGACGGCAGGCCTCTGAGGTGGCTTATCGAGGAGAGGGGTGTCGACGGGCTCGTAGCTAGTGCTACGCGTAGGCTCGGCTACATGATAGGAGTCCTGCACGAGCATGGTTTTGTGCACGGCGACGTGACTACCAGCAACCTCCTCGTGTCTAGGGATGGGCGCGTCAAGCTCATCGACTTCGGGTTGGCTGGGGCTGCGGAGGACGAGGAGGATATGGCTGTGGACGTGCACCTCTACCTGCGTGCGGTGGAGTCGACGCACCCCGAGTGGGCTGAGACCCTCTACAAGCTCTTCCTCGAAGGCTACGCCGAGGCTAGGGGTCGGGACGCTGTTGATAGGATATCGGCGCTGGTGAAGAAGTTGAGGCTGATGGGGAGGTACGTGGAGGAGAGGAGGAGGCGCACTGTATGGGGAGAGTTGCGCTCCGCCTCATAATCTCGGGTGTCGTGCAGGGCGTTGGCTTCCGGCCCTTCGTCTACCGCGTAGCCCTCCTATCCGGTGTCGCCGGTTACGTGCGGAACATGGGGGGCTCCGAGGTAGAGATCTGGGTTGAGGGCTCCTGGCCCCAGCTCCGCAGCTTCCTAAGACTCTTCCTCGAGAAGCTCCCGCCGCCAGCCGAGATAGAGGAGGTGGAGGTTCGGGAGGAGAGGCCCGGGGGCTACGAGGGCTTCAGGATACTCCGCTCCGGCTCGGCGGCCGAGAAGAGGAGCATGATACCCCCCGACTTCGCCGTCTGCAGGGATTGTCTTAGAGAGGTTCTGGACCCGGGGGACCGCCGCTACCGCTACCCGTTCAACTCCTGCGCGTACTGCGGGCCAAGGTTCTCTATGATATACCGCGTCCCCTACGACCGCGAGAACACCGCGATGCGGGACTTCCCCATGTGCGAGGATTGTAGGAGGGAGTATGAGGACCCGTGGAACGAGAGGAGGTTCCACGCGCAGGGGATAAGCTGCCCGAAGTGCGGGCCCCGCCTCTGGCTCGAGACTATCGACGGGGAGAGGGTTGAGACCCGCGACCCTATACGGGAGGCTGCTCGCCTCATCGACGAGGGCTATATCGTAGCCGTTAAGGGCCTCGGGGGCTTCCACATCGCAGCCCTGGCCTCCGACGACGACGTTGTCCTCGAGCTGCGTAGGAGGAAGAGGAGGCCGACCAAACCCTTCGCCCTAATGGCCCTGGATGCCAGCATAGCAGGGAAGCTGGTGTACCTCGACGAGAGGGCTAGGCGGGTGCTAGAGTCCCCGGAGGCACCGATACTCCTCCTACCCCGCCGCGAGGATGCGCCAGTATCGAGGCACGTGGCCCCCGGCCTAGTGTGGCTCGGCGTGATGCTGGCCTACACTCCCCTCCACTACCTCCTACTCATGGAGACCCGCGACAAGTTCCTCATAATGACGAGCGGGAATATCCACGGGAAGCCCATGTGCAAGACTGTGGAGTGCGTGAGGGAGCAGCTGAGGGGAGTCGTCGACTACGTGCTCAACCACAACCGCGTGATAGTGAACAGGGTTGACGATAGCGTCGCGAGGTTCACGCGCGGGAGGCTCGTGTTAATCCGCCGCGGCCGCGGCTACGCGCCGAGGTGGATTAGGCTCGGCTTCAGCACGCCAAGGGAGATAATAGCGTTTGGCGCCGAGCTCCAGAACGCTGGCGCGATAGCCTTCGAGGATAAGGTGGTGCTAACCCAGTACATAGGCGACACGGACGACTACGACACCCTCCTCGAGCTGGACCACTACCTGAGATGGTTCGTGGAGCAGTATAGGATAGACGCGAGCCGTGCCGTGATAGTCGCTGATATGCACCCCGGGTATAACTCCAGGAGGCTCGCTGAGGAGTGGTCGAGGGAGACGGGGGCCCAACTCCAACTAGTCCAGCACCACCACGCCCACGTCGCAGCCGTGATGGGCGAGTATAGGGTAAAGCCGGGCGCCCGCCGCGTGGGCATCGCGGTGGACGGCACCGGTTATGGACTCGACGGCACCATATGGGGCGGGGAGGTTATACTAACGGACCTGGCTAGCTTCGAGCGCGTAGGCCACCTGAAACCAGTGCCGCTCCCGGGCGGCGACCGCGCCACCGAGTGGCCCGCGAGGATAGCGGTTGGCCTCCTGACACTACTCTATGGGGAGGGGGAGGCGCTAGAGCTGGCAAAGGAGCTTGGCCTTGTGGAGAGGCTCCCGCATGGCGAGAGCGAGGCTGTCATAGCCGCTAGGCTCGTCTCGAGGGGCTCGGCGCCGCTAGCCTCCAGCACCGGTAGGTTCCTGGACGCTGTCTCGGCGCTTCTGGGCGTGTGTAGCCACCGCGGCTACGAGGGCGAGCCTGCAATACGCCTAGAGTCTTTCTCGCTCAGCGGGAGGGTGTTGGAAGATATAACGGTGAGGGTCGTGGACGGCGTGGTTGATACGCATAGGCTCTTCGAGGAGATAGTGGAGGCTCTGAGGGAGGGCGCGAGGAGGGAGGATCTTGCCGCGACCGCACAGTATAGGCTGGGCGAGGGGCTGGCAAGGATAGCCCTCCAGGCGCTAGACAGGGCTGACGACGCCTCCGCCGTCTATATGGGCGGCGGCGCGGCCGTGAACGAGCTCCTCGTGAGGGGCGTGGAGGATGTTCTGAGAGAGGAGGGTGTGACGCTTCTACTCCCAAGGAAGGCTCCGCCCGGAGACGGGGGTATAGCACTGGGCCAGGCTGTCGTGACGGCTGCGAGACTCCTCCAGGGCTATTAGGGGTTTAAACCGGGCCAGGCGCCTCGAGTATAGCAAGCCAGGGTTGATGAGTGGGCTACCAGGGCGACCCCGCGCGGGGGTGAGCACTTGATCTCGGGGGCTGACCCCTCCACGCCCCATAGCCATATGGTAATTAGGTGCTAGGTTCTACCATCCAAGCCTAGGTGCGCCCCCGTGAAGTACAATACGCTCGGTGGGACTGGGCTCAGGGTCTCCGTGATAGCCTACGGGGTCTATGGGTTGGAGAGTGGACCCTACCAGGGGTTGACGCGTAGAGACCTCATAGGCTTGATTAGGGAGGCTAGGCGCCTGGGCATAAACTTCTTCGAGACCGCCGATGTTTATGACAGGGGTGAGGCTGAGCGCATCCTCGGCGAGGCTCTGCGAGACGAGCTGGAGGAGGTGGTTGTGGCCACCAAGCTCGGCTACGACTTCTACGGCGGGAGGGTGAGGCAGCGCTTCGACCCCGAGTATATAGTGGCCGCGGCCGAGAAGAGCTGCAAGCGTATAGGCAAGTGCCCCATAGACCTCATCTACATGCACAACCCGAGGCTCGAGGTTCTAAAAGACCCTGTTATATACGAGGCTATGGATGCTCTCCGCGAGGAGAACCTGGCGAAGCACCTGGGGGTGTCGCTCGACCCGGAGGACCCGGAGCTGCTTGCATCGGCGCGAGAGGCTCTAAAGAGGAGGCAGACGGAGGTTCTCGAGTTCGCCTATAGCATGCTTGAGCAGGAGCCGGGCAGGACGATCGCCTATGAGGCTGAGGCTGCTGGGCGCGGGGTTGTGGTGATGCTCCCCTTCGCGGGCGGGGTTATCGACGGTACCCTGGCTAGCGCAGAGGAGGGCGAGGCTAGGGAGTGGGAGGCCTGGTACGCTGGCGGTAAGAGGAGGAGGGGCTGGTACCGCTGGGCTTTTGCAGTATACCAGTTCATGAGGAGTGCTCTACAAGCGGAGTTCGCGGAGGTTCTCGAGGAGTCTACCCCCGTGCAGCTCGCGATAAGGTTCGTGCTCTCCACGATACCCGTCGATAGCGTCGTCGTGGAGGCTAGGAGCCGGGAGAGGCTACGCGAGATAGTGGAGGCTGTAGAGCAGCCCAAGCTCCCAGAGCGCCTCGTGGAGAGGCTGCGCGGAATCTACGGTAGGGGTTTCGTGCAAAGCGTTTAACTACGCGCACACGCCCGCAAATAGATACGCCTTAAACACTCTAAGCCTCGCGTTTATCGGAGACGGTTATCTGGAGGAATGGGGTGCAGCAACCATGCCCAAGTGCCACATTGTCGGCATCTACCCGGCGCCGGCTATGGTGGAGGATAGGCTAATCCTCTACAACGCTGTGAGGCTGCTGGCTAATAGGTTCCTCCGCCAGCTCCCCGTCGTGGATCGCGAGGGCAGGGCGATAGGCGTTATAGCGATTCGCGACGTGCTACGATACCTTAATGATGTAGTCTCGAGGGGCGAGTCTATACTAGATGCGTTGAGCGCCGCTAGCGTTAGGAATGTTGCACGCATACCAGCCGTGACCCTAACCTACGGCAGGTTCAGCATCTTCGACGTCTTCAATACGATGAAGGAGAAGGGCATCGGGCTCATACCGATAACCTCGGAGGACGGCCGCCTCATAGGCATCGTGAACGAGGAGCATCTTGCCTCGCTCATCAAGAACAATAGCTATGTCGCCACCGGGCTGAGAGTCGATGATATAGCAACGAGCCCCGCGATAGGAGTCCCGCTCAACGCCACCTTCGCGGATGCACTGAGAGTCATGGGGGAGAGGGGTTTCAGGCACCTCCCCGTCCTTGACGAGAAGAACAGACCAATTATGATTGTGACAGCGCGCGACCTCCTACGCTTCATAATGAGGGACTCCACGATAAAACTCTTAGAAGCGGGCAAGCAAGACGAGGTCCTAAAGACGCCTATTACCCACATTGGTAGGCCTGAGCCGGTGAGGGTGGAGACGGGCACGAACCTGGACGAGGCGCTGAGCATAATGGCCATAGCGGGTATAGGCGGGCTTCTCATCGTCGACGAGGACGAGAGGCTCAAGGGCATAGTGACGGACATGGACATAGTTACAAGGCTCCCGGATAAGCTGGGCGAGACGTTCGACAGGCTTGTGGAGAAGATCGTGCCCCTTTGCCCCTAGCTACTCGCCCTCCGAGACTTTTTCGCTAAGCAGCTGGAACCCCAGCTGCTCCAAGCTCCTAACGAGCTCGTCCACATCCTCTGTGTACACCTTCAATATGATACGGTCGCCTGGCTCGAGTATCGTCGAGGGCGGGGGTGTTGGTAGCCAACGCTCACCCTTCTTAACCGCGACCACGATAACCTCCTCCCTCTGGAGCCCGGTATCGGCTAGCCTAACGCCCCCAGGCCCCCTGTACACGAGCGCGAGTATCTTCTCCTGAGCCATGTCCTCCGCTAGTGCTATCACCTTGTGGATCGGCATGTGTGTCCTCACAAGCGAGGCCATAGAAGCGGCTATGTCTGAAACCTCCTCAACCATCTCGGCGAACTTGTGCATAGTGTACTCCTCGGCGGGGCTGAGCCCGAGCTTGGAAACCATCTCGTAGTACGTGATTATCTCGTCGTCGAGCCTATGCTCGATCTCCTGCACGTGCAGGGCTACGACCTCGTCCCCGTAGATTATACTGTAGAAGCCGAGATCGAGGAGTATATCCGCAAGCCTCTTCAAGCGGAGAGTTTCCTCACCAACCTCGCCGCTCTCACCACCCTCGATCCTCACGCCGGTAACCCTCGCAACGTTCTCCGGAGAGCCCCTCACGATAGCAACATCACCAGGCTCGAGCACAACATCATCCCCGGGCGCCAGGAGCCACTCGCTACCCCTCCGGATGGCGAGTACATCGACACCCATCTCCTCTATCTCGCCGACGCGCACATTCTTAGCTATCCGGAGAGGCGCTGTAACCTCGACACCGGATACGAGGGCGTCGCGGAGAAGCTTTGGGGGCGTCAGGCCCCTCAACACGAGGCTCGCGAAGTCGGCGGCAACGTCGGCAACCCTCAACAAGCCGTCGACAACGCGGAAGACGCTTATCATGCTGAAGGCGTCCTCATAGTCGCGTATAGCCAGGCTAGCCTCCACCACAGCCTTCTCCCAGAGGCTATACTCGAGCTTCTCGAGCTGAGAGACCTCGTAGGAGGCCGACTGGTCTTGATAAGCGACCGCATAGAAGCCGAGATCGAGGGATATGCTAGCATACACCATCATGTCCCTCAACAGCTTCACGAGTGGAACGGGCTTGTATCTAGCCAACTCCCAGACTCTACCCGGTGTAACGGGCTAGAAAGAAGACTAGCTTATAGACACGCCCCTCCGGTAACCCGGCGATATCCTCCACACCGGGCCTATGGGCCCTACGGGCACTGGCGGTATCCGCATCGGGGCGGGGGAAACCCCGAGGAGGGGAGAGGAGAGGCGTGTAATGAGTCTAGTTGCGGCGGGGAAAAACAGATTGTGGGGTTAGCTGGCCCGAGTCCCGACCAGCGTCTCGTAGGCTTCGCGAATCCTTATGTTCTTCTCGACCGGCACGACTATTATCCTGCCGTCCCCGGGCCTGCCCGTATACGCGCCCTTCACTATGGCGTTCACCACCTTATCCACCATATCATCCTCGACTACTATCTCTAGCTGAAGCTTGGGGATGAGGTCTATCCTCACCGGGTGACCCCGGTACAATAGCTCGATGCCACGCTGCTCGCCCCTACCCTTGACCTCCACCACCGTCATCGGGTAGACTCCAATGGCCTCAAGCTCTCTCTTAACATCCTCTAGCTTCTCGGGCCTAATGAAGGCTATCACGAGCTTCGCCACGGCACGCCACCTCTCTCACACGGAGACGTAGGCCTGCTCCCCGTACTCGGCTGCATCGAGGCCAACGTATTCCGCTTCCGCCGGCACCCTCCAGCCGACAAGCTTCTCGACAATGAAGTAGAGGATCGCCGTCACCGCCATCACGTAGGCCGCCACCGCTATACCGGCTATCACCTGGGAGGCGAACTGCGCGACATTACCGTATATGAGCCCGCTCTTGCCGCTCACCGCAGGATTCGCGAAGATGCCCACCGCTAGGTTGCCCCAGAACCCCGACATACCGTGAACAGCCCACGCGTCTAGCGTCTCGTCGATGCCCCTCGATATCCTCCACTCCATAGCATAGTAGCTTATGATGCTCGCAACCACGCCAATCACTATGGCCTCGAGGGGCCCCACGTAGCCCGCACAAGGCGTTATAGCGACCAGCCCGGCCACAACGCCGCTTGCGAAGGCTACGCTAGAGGCTCTACCCGTCTTGAAGAGGGTTATGAGCAGCCAAGCTATGCCGCCGGCCGCAGCAGCGACGGCGGTGACTAGCCACGCCATGGACGCCTGCCCGTTGGCCGCGAGCGCAGAGCCCGCGTTGAAGCCGAGCCACCCGAACCACAGTATACCCGTGCCTATGAGGACCAGGGGTATGTTATGGGGGACTGGTTCGACCTCCCTAACGCCCCTCCTCCGCCCGAGCAGCAGAGCAAGTGTCAGGGCGCTAAAGCCGGACGCTACGTGGACCACAAGCCCGCCTGCAAAGTCGAGCGCCTCGGGGAGGCCTATCAGCTTCCTCATACTCGCTATCCAGCCGCCGCCCCACACCCAGTGCGCCACAACAGAGTAGACGGCTAGGAGCCATAGTATGGCGAAGAGGGACCAGGCCTCTATCCTAGCCCTCTCGACGACAGCAGACGAGATTATAGCAGTAGCTATAGCCGCGAAGACGCCCTGGAAACCAATGTATATCGGCAGCGGGACACCAGCGAACAGCTGCGCGGGGCTAGGGTGAGCCAGCCAAGCAGTGTACCATAGCGGGTTACCCACTAGAAGCCCCTTCCCGAAAGCTATGCCAAAGCCGAGCAGGACCCACGCTATCAGCACCAGGGCGAAGCCGACGAACGTGTACATCATTGTCGAGATTACGCTCCTCGCCCTAACCAAGCCCCCGTAGAACAGCGCCAAACCCGGCACGCTCATGAACAACACTAGCGATGACGCGGTCAGCAGCCACGCTACGTCGCCGTGGTTGAAGGCTGGCGCCGCCACACTTGTTCACCGCACCCCCACCACACCCCGTACAGAATTA
>CAZTIR010000018.1:0-26613 GCA_964613695.1 uncultured Desulfurococcales archaeon
GACCATCGGCGATGGTCCCATCGGCAAGGAGCGAGTGGATAAAAGCGTTGCGGTGAGAGTCGACAACACGGGAAGTGGAAGGGGTGGTTTGTTTCAGTGGCTGGAAATCTCTTTCCGTGTTGTATGTTTAAAGTGTTTTGTTTGTTTTTATTTCTGTTTTTATTCCTGTGGGTGAGTGGTATTGTAGTTTACCCTCTTCTATTGTTATGTGGCCTAGTGTGTCTTGGAGGCTGGGGGGTATCGTGTTGGGTGCTGGTGGCCCGTTGTAGGCTACTCTGCCCTTCTCGAGTACTATGATGGTGTCTGGTTGGAGTGTTGTTATCGCGTCTGCTATGTGGTGTGTCACGAGGATTATTCTCGTCTCGTTCTCTTCCATAGCCTCGCGTATGGCTCGGAGGAGTTGGGCTCGTGTACCCGGGTCTATGTGGTCGAGGGCTTCGTCTACGAGGAGGAGCCGCGGTTTTATTGCTAGTGCGCGTGCTAGTGCTACTCTGCTCGCCTCCCCGCTGCTCAGGCTCCAGGCTCTCCTCTCGAGGAGGTGTTCTACGCCCACTAGCCTCGCTAGCCGGAGCACCGTCTCTCTCGTCTCCCTCTCGTCTAGGCCTCTTGCCCTGAGCCCGTAGGCTATGTTGTCGTATACGGTCATGTGGTGGAAGAGTGCTAGTGTTTGTGGCACGTAGCCTATCCTCCTCTCCCATGGTGGGAGTTTGCAGAGGTCTAGGCCGTTGTAGTCTAGGGTGCACTTGCAGCGTTTGACACCCGCCAGGGCGCGTAGTATCGTGGTTTTCCCGGCGCCGTTGGGGCCTATGAGGAGCGTCGCCCTCCCTATGGTCAGTGTTGCTTCCCTCACCACGCCGCAGTCTAGTATCCGTGCGCGTAGCTCCATGCCCCCAGCCCCCTCTCGGCTAGCATCCTCTCCTCCAGGATCCCGAGGAGTCTTACGAGAGCGGCTATGGTGGCTGTGAGGACTGCTATCACTGCTAGTAGGTGCTTCATGTCCAGCATGTCCGCGTAGGTTATTGCGAGGTAGCCTAGGCCGCTTGGAACCGCTATCATCTCGGCTGCGAAGACGGTCTTCCACGCCATTATCGCCTCTATCTTCGCGCCTGGGTAGACGCGCTCGAGGATGTGGGGTAGGATTATCGTCCTCCAGAGGTAGGCTCCGCGCGCCCCGAGGCTCATGGCGACTCCGACGGTCTCCGGGTCTAGTGTTGAGACCGCGTTGAACACCTCGTAGAGGATGGGTGGTAGGGAGCAGAGGAGG
The DNA here is from genome assembly GCA_964613695.1 of uncultured Desulfurococcales archaeon. Lineage (GTDB taxonomy): Archaea > Thermoproteota > Thermoprotei_A > Sulfolobales > Pyrodictiaceae > Pyrolobus. Next base: position 1,265 of record CAZTIR010000018.1, read on the forward strand.
GCCGCTAGCACTGGTAGTCTAAACTCGTCGACCCCCACCAGCGCTATGAGTATGGGTATCCAGGCTACGCTGGGCACACTCGCGACTATCGCCGCGACGGGCTCGAGGACGCGGTGTAGTCTAGCGGCTGCTGCTAGCACCCCGAGCCCCAGCCCCGCGGCGAGGCCTAGAGCGTAGCCCGTCAGCGCCCTGACGGCCGTCAGCATGTAGGCTCGTGCTAGTTCCGCGTCGAACCCCGGGTCTAGGAAGGCTGCGGCGACTGCGTGAGGTGGTGGCAGGAAGCCTCTTGTCGCGGCTGAGGCCGCGTACCAGGCTACTAGCAGTAGCATTACCCCGAGAGCCTCGTGCTTAGCCTCCATGCTCCCACCCGCAGAGCCTCCCAACGTCCACTATGAGCCTCGAGACGTTGATGCGGTGTTTTAGGAGGCCGTGCTCGTACATGAAGTCGGCTAGCTTCTGCATCTCCCCCACGTTAAGCACCCAGGTGAGCTTTAGCCTGGAGAGGCTCCTCTCCGCTACACTGACGGGTATGTGGAGGTACTCGGCGTCTATCTCGGCGGCTTGGCGGGGGTGTTGGAGCGCGTAGCGTATGGCGTCGCGGTTTAGCCTATAGAGCCTACAGACTATCTCCGGGTGCTCCCTGAGGAGCTTCTCGGTCACGATTAGGTAGCTGCCTGGCATGTTCGGCCAGAGGTCTTGCGAGGTGAAGAGGACCCGAAGCCCCCTCGACTCCGCGATGCTCAGGTAGTGTTCGGGCATGCAGGCTAAATCCACTAGGCCCTTCTCCACGAGCTCGAGTATAGCCGGGGGCTTCACGAACCTAATCCTTGCCCGGAAACCATACCTCTTCTCCGCCAGGAGGAGGAGGACGTGCGTCTGGGCTCCGGGGCCGGTCACGGCAGCCTCTATCGTCCCGAGCTTCTTGAGGTCGTTGACCGATGTTATCCCGGGGCGTGCGACGCAACCGTAGCCGTGGTAGTGGGCGGCTGCGATGATGTAGACGCGTAGCCCGTGGTCAACCATCTTTAAGACTGGTGCTAGGCAGGCCCACGCGGCGTCAACCTCCCCGGCTTTCAGGGCTGCTGCGAGCTCGACACCAGTCCTGAACTTCACTACCCCGGCCACGGGGATATGGTACTTCTCGAACATGTGGTTGTGGAGGGCTATCCACGCGGCTGTAGCGTGAGTGTTGAACTCTATGCCGAGCCTGATGCCCTCCTCGCCGTGGGCGACGAGGGTCGTGTACACGGTGTAGGCTGCGGCGAGCAGCGCTAGGATGGTGGCTGCGAGGAGGAGCTTGAGGCTCTTTGACATGTTTCCATCCGAAGGAAACAGGCTAGAGTATTGGGTTATAACGAGGGGTCCCGAAGCTTTAGGCGCTACACTCTAACCCCTCGACCTCGACGCAGCGGGCGCCGAGGCTCTCGGCTAGCCTCTCGTACGCCTCTATGAGCTTCTCCGCCTCTCTTGTTAGCCTCGAGCCGCTGCCGGTAGCCTCGACCAGCTTTATACCCAGGAGGCGCTCGGCCCTCGTGATCCTAAGCCAGAGCCTCTTCGCGTTAATACCGAGCCTCCTCGCGGCGGCTCGTATGCTACCCTCCTCGCGTATAGCCTTCAGGGCCTCGACTAGACCCCTCCCGGCCACGAGCATCCCGTCGCACGCTATATAGACTCGTATACAGAGGCTTACGCGTGGCAGGGTGGGACACCGTGTTAAGCCTCTAGCCTAGAGTGTAGAAGCGTTGGGCCCGTGAGGAGCGTTCGCTAGACCGAAGACCGGTGTCGACACCCGGCCGGAGCCGAGGCCCGCCGCGGCTCGTGGCCTCTCTAGCCCGATGCGAGCCTCCTTATAGGCGGTGGTGTGGCACACTAAGCCGGTTGGGGTGTTGGCTAGGAGCGAGGCTAGAGACTGGTTCGAGGGCGCCCTCGTAGACCTAGATGAGGCTCGGGATGCGTTGAGGAGGGGGAGGTACAACTGGGCTCTCTTCGCCGCGCACCAGGCTGTCGAGAAGGCGTTGAAAGCCGCGTACATGGTCCTGAAGAGGGCTAGGCCGCCGAAAACCCACGATCTCGTCAGGCTTGTCAATGGGCTCGGGTTGAGGCTCCCCCGCGACCTCTACGTGGGTGTGGCTGAGCTCACCCCCTACTACACGCTCGCCAGGTACCCTAACGCTGGGTTAGAGAGGCCCTGGGAGAGTATACCCAGGGAGACCGCCGAGAGGCTAGTATCCGTGGCTGAGCGGGTGGTGGAGCATGTCGGTAGACTCCTTGGCTTCGTTAAAGCTCCCCGAGAGGGTGAGGAGGGTGCTGGAGGAGATAGTGGAGAGGGTTAGAGAAGCTCTCGGCGAGGCCCAGGTGTACCTCTTCGGGAGTTATGCCCGCGGAGACTGGCTCGAGGATAGCGACATAGACCTCATCATAGTCTCGCCGAGGTTCGCCGGCCTCGACCCGGGCAAGAGATACGCTATGATACGAGAGCTCCTACCCCGCGACGTATCTCTCGAGATACTCCTCTACACGCCGGAGGAGTTCGAGAAGGCCAAGAAGAAGAGCGTGATAGTACAGGACGCGATGGAGTACTGGGTTAGGCTCCTCTAGGGACACGGGGTAGCCGCACAGCTCGAGGCTAAGCACCCGGCTCTACACGCTGCTGCTCAAACCGCCTCCGGGCTGCACGGCTGCCGGTTTAATAGCGGGCCGGTATACCGGGTATACCCGGGGGCGTCTGGGTGACCGAGGCTGAGGTCACGACTGTGAAGATTAGCAGGGAGGCTAGGAAGCTCCTCGAGAGGCTACAGGTGGAGGCTGGGAGGGTTCTGGGCTCGAGGCCCCGCCTCCAGGATATAATGGAGGCTGCGTTGAGGCTGGCGTGGCGTAGGAGGGGTGAGCTCCTAGAGGAGCTTGGCGTGTGGAAGCCCCTCGAGGACCCGGAGGGCCTCCTCGACGAGCTTAGCGTCGACCTCGGAGTGGTGAACTCCGGTGAGGAGATCGACGAGGTTGTCTACGGCTGGAGGGGTTCTCGTAGACAGTAGCGTCATCATAGCAGCGTTGAACAGGAGCGATTCCCTGCACGGCAAGGCTCGTAGGCTGCTCGCTAGCATCCTCCGCGGCGAGTATGGGGTGCCTCACGTCACCGACTATATCGTCGACGAGGTCTTGACCTATATGGCTAGGCGTGGGGGTAGGGAGGCCGCGCTGAAGGCCGGCGCCCTCTTCTTCGAGAAGAGGGTCTTCAGGATAATACCGGTCACCGTAGACGTGTTCGAGGCGGCCTGGGAGCTGTTCAGGCGCCACGCCCCCAGGATAAGCTTCACGGACGCGACGAGCGTGGAGGCTGCACGCTCGTACAACCTGCGGTACATCGCCACCTTCGACGAGGAGCTGTCAAAGCTCTACCCGAGCATACCCTAGGAGGGGCCCCTAGCCGTGGAGCACCGGGTATGAGCCCAGGACTCGTAGCCAGAGAGCCCTCCCCCTAGCCTCCTCGAGAGCCTCGCGCACCACGGGGTCTTTGCGAGACCCCTCCATGTCTATGAAGAAGTAGTAGCTCCACGGGCTGCCGGGGACCGGGTAAGAGTATATCATGGTCAGGTTTATCCTCCTCCCCGCGAAAACCTCGAGGAGCTTGTAGAGGCTCCCCGGCTCGTGGCGAACCGCCGCGACTATAGTGGTCTTCGTCCCCGCCTCGGGGTTGTCGCGGTGGTGGAGCACAAGGAACCTGGTGTAATTGGGTCGCGTTGCTAGATCCTCCGCTATTACTCGGAGCCCGTAGAGCCTAGCGGCGAGCCTAGAGCAGATTGCCGCCGCCTCCTCGTCCTTCGAGGCTAGCTCAGCCGCCTTGCTCGTAGACGCCACCGGCACCAGCTCCACGCCGGGCATGTTCTTCTCCAGCCACTCTCTAGCCTCCCCGAGGGCGTGCGGGTGCCCATAGACCCTCCTGACCCTCTCCCCCCTCGCCGCGAGGACGAGGCGTATGGGGTGGATGTACTCGAGCCATATCCTAACGACATCCGCGTTCTCGGCTAGCGAGCCTAGAGTCTCGCCCACCGGGCCCTCGATGCTATTCTCGTACGGCACTACCGCGTAATCCACCCCACCCTCCACGAGCAGAGTGATGGCGGAGGATATGCTGTGGGTCGGCACCTCCTCCACACCCTCCCCGAAGACGGCGCGCACGGCCTCGTGGGAGAAGCTCCCCCGAGGCCCCAGGAACGCTACACGAGCACGCCCGGCTGCAAGAGCAGCAAGCCTGACGAGGGCCGGCCTAAGCCAGGGTGGCGCATCCCCCGGCACGGGCGGCGGCCCCTGCCTCCTCACCGCATCCTCCAGGCGCCTAGCAGCATCTAGAAACTCTCTTAGCAGCCTCGAGAGCTCGCCGCTCAAAGAGGCCCTCGGGGCCGGGTGGGGTCTAGGAGGTTAAGGGCTAGGCGGCGCCCAGGAGGCTGTCGTAGAGCTCCAGGTGCTTCGCCGCGACCCTCCTCCACCCGGTTCTAATGCCGTAGGCCCAGACCCTCTCCGACACCCCTAGCGCCCAGTCGGGGTCCCTCAACACCCTCTCCAGGAGCCTCGCGAGGCTCGCGGCGTCGCCGGGGACTGTTACAAGCTCCGGCGCGTTCTCGTAGAGCTCCACCAGCCTAGCGACACGAGTGCCCACCACAACCCTCCCAATAGTGCCCATCGCCACGTGCAGGACGCCGCTGGCCGACAACTTGCCCGGCCTATCGCGGTACGGGAGTACTATGACGTCAGCAGCCGCCGCCAACCTGAGGAAGTCCTCGCTCTCGAGGAACCTGTTAACCCTCCTGACGAGGCCCTTTGAGACAGCCTCCTCTATCACACGCTCTGCTTCGAGACCGCCCCTACCCTGCGCCCTACCCGCAACGACGACGCTACCCCCGAACCCCCTCTCCCGGAGGAGGGCCACAGCCTCTAGGAGAGTATCGAGCCCCTTATCGGGGCGCAGGAAGCCCGGCACCACTATCCTAGGCGGAGGCGCCTCCGCCGGATCTAGGCCAAGCTCCTCCAGCAACCTGTTCCTATCGCTCCCCGAGTAGGGGTTTATGCTGGTGCCGTGCGGTATACGGTGTACGCGGTTCGCGGGGAAGCCCTCGGCTAGAAGCTCGAACTCCTGTAGAACAGTATGGGTTACCACGGCGTCCAGCTTCGACGCCGCCCTCTGCGCCTCCAGCCGCGCCTCTCTACCCTCCTCGAGGCCGGCCGGGTGGTACACGGTGTGGAGCGTCGCCGCTACGACCCTTGCCAGCCCCCTCCTCCGAGCCTCTAGCAGCGCCTCGAAGATCGCGGGCGTGTCGCCGAAGATGCCATACTCGTGCTGCACGTGGAGCACGTCAACGCCTCCAACCCTCTCAAGCTCTTCTAGGAGTGTCTCGTAGCTCTTCGAGCCCCTCTCGTAGGCGGGTATCACCTCGACGCCGTTAATGGCGTAGGGTTTGAGCTCCCTGGGTGTGAAGATGTAGACCCGGAGCCTAGGCCTATGCTCTAGGAGGGCCTCTACAAGCATCCTCGTGTACTCGCCGACGCCACACTCTATGGGAGGGTATGTTGAGACGAAGCCGATGCTAGCCACTCTCATCCCAGACTAGCCCACCTCGCTCTACGATACACTCGGGACGATAACCTAGGTATAGGCTTGTCCTCCTCGAACCCCCTGTAGGAGGTGTACGGTTGCCCAAGCTACCCGGCTTCGCGAGAGGGTTACAGGTGAACCTCGAGGACCCATACGGCTACTACGCTGACCACGTCACAGCGGAGCGCCTCGCCGAGCTGGTGGAGAAGCTGCACGCGAACCTCCTTATCGTCTTTGCGCGTGACGCGTGGGGTAGGGCTCTCTACGAGAGCCGCCTATACCCTAGACACCCCCGCGCCAGGATAGACTGGGTTAGGCTACGCAACCTGCTCTCAGAGAAGGGCGTCGCGCTTGTAATCATGGCCTGCCACTCCTCTAGCAAGGTGCTGGCGGAGAAGCACCCGGATTGGGTTCAGCGAGGGCCTAACGGCGAGCCCAGAACACTAGACCATCACCCCCATGCCCTGAGAGTCGAGCCCGAGTGGCCCCTGATATGCCCCAACTCGCCAGGCGGCGACCTGTTCCCGCGTGAGGCTAGAGAGGCTCTAGAGGCTACCAGAGCCGACGCTCTGCTCCTCGATAGTCTCCGCTACATGCCAGACCCGGGCAGGGCCTGCTACTGCCGCTGGTGTAGGGATGCTTTCAGGAGGGAGACGGGATACGAGCTTCCCGTAGAGCGGTGCGGGGAGTGCGAGGCAGAGTACCGGGCGGCCTGGGAGTGGCGCTACCGCGTGACGAGGAGGCTCGTCGAGAAGATAGCCGAGGCCGTGAGGAGCGTGGACGCGGCCCTACTCTATAATAACCATCCTGGAGGCTGGAGTGGCCGCGGCCTACGCTTCACAGAGGAACTCTACGATCTACTCGACGGCGTCTTTGTAGAGGCTAGCGAGGAGGACTTCCGCGGCCCCTTCTGGAGGAGCTTCATAGTGAAGGCTAGCATCGCCGTCGCGTGGCCCAAGCCTGTTCTCAGCACGCGGAACGCCTTCCCACTCCTAAGGCCCGTTGCTAGCGCCCCACCACTCCTCATAGAGCATGGTGTCCTTGCAACTGTTGCAGCTGGCGCCTCTCCCGTCGTCACGGTGTTCTCGAGCAGCCTGGCCCTAGACACGCGTTTCGAGGAGAGCGTCGCAAGGGTCTACGAGTACCTGGAGAGCATCGAGGATATACTGGCTTCTCGCACGCCCCAGGCTGACGTCGCCATACTCTATAGTAGCGTCTCCCACGACTGGCATGTCCACGAGAAGCCCGAGGCCTATATAGGCGAGCTCCTCGGCATAGCCAAAGCCCTCTCGATGCTACACTACGCCTGGGGCATTGTATCGGCTAGGAGGCTGGAGGCTCTAGGAGAGATGGGGGCTTCTACACTTGTTGTAGCCGACGCGGGTGTCGCGGACGAGGCCCTCGAGGAGAGTGTAGAGGGTCTCGTGGAGCGCGGGTTGAGGGTTGTGGCGACGGGCTTCCCCGGCGTTAGGAGGCCCGACGGCTCCGAGACATGGAGGCTCCTCCTACAGGATAGGCTTGGGGTGTCCTTCGAGGGCGTGGTCGAGCTGGGGGTCTACCACGTTGAGGCTCTGGGCGTTGAGGGTCTGCCGCGCTACACCCCCATGGGCGCTAGCGACGAGCTATTCGAGGATAGGCGTTGGGATCCCTACCTCGGGATGGTGGCGAGAATAAGCGTCGTCGACGAGGGCGTCAAGACTCTAGGCTATATTGTGGCTCCGAGGGCTAGCATGGGTTACGAGTATACGCTCGGCCGTAGCACTCCACCGCCGGGGGAGAGGCTGTGGCCGGGTATTGTAGCCTCCAGGGACTCGAGGATAGTCTATCACGCCTACCGCCTAGGCTTGCACATCCACACGCTCGGCCTACCCGAGTACATAGAGCTGCTTAGGGCGAGCCTCGAAGAGGTCGGAGCCCCTAGGAGGTTCTGGCTGGAAGACGCCCCCGACCTCCTAGAGCTCCACGCCTACCGCGTAGGGGAGGGGTACGCGATACACCTGGTTAACAACTGTTGGCACGTCATACCACACGCGGTGGAGGAGGCCACCACGCCCGGCAGGGCGCCGGGCTTCGAACCCCTCCGAGGATTGACAGTGCCGAGGAGGATTCCAAGCTGTGGTAGAGTGGCTCTAGCCGTTCGCCTAGAACCTGGCAGCTACCGGGTACGCATCTACCCCTACCCCGGTGCTGCCCGAGAAGAGGGGCTGAGGGTCACCGGGGAGAGCGTGGCGCGCGTAGAGATCGACATGAGCGTGCTGCACGCCCTAGTCCATATAGTACCAGGCGCCTAGCTCGTCCAACGCTCCTCAGCGTGTTAGACCGCGGTAGGCTCCTATCAGGGGCAGGAGCCTCTCCAGAGCCTCCACCCAGCCCGTGGGCGCGGGCTCCGCTGCCACGATGTAGTCGGCCCTGTGTAGCCGCAGGGGCTCACCCCTCCTCGGTGGCACTACGATAGCGTAGTCCGCCTCCTCTAGCATGCCCCTATCCCTCCCGCTATCCCCGAGCGCCACTACGGGGGTCGAGCGCAGCACCGGGCTATTGCGTTTCACGTAGCGTATGGCCTCAGCCTTACCCCCGCCAACACCCACCATGAGGAACTTGGACCCGAGCCTCACGTAGTAGCCTCGCGCCGCGAGAGCATCGTATACCTCTTCGAGGCAGTCGCGGGGCCCGTGTAGCGCTAGCACGCTCCTCCTATGCCTAGCCGCCTCGGCCTCTTCGAGGGGGAGACCGGTGATGCTCGAAACCTCCTCGGGCGTGAGCATGTCGAGCCACCTTACACTCCCCCTGCACCTCTCCGGCACAAGCTCCTCTACGAGCCTCCTGTCAGGGGGCTTGGCTAGCACGGCGAACCTCTCGGGGAGTAGGCGCTCGTTGGACGCATACACGACCCCGCCCTCCTCTGCGACTATGATGTAGCCTGGGCACTCTTCCCTCAACCCGAGGCGCTTGGCGTAGATGAGGGACTCGTCCAGCGTCTTGCTCGTGACGAGCGCTATCACCACGCCGGCGTCCTGCAGAGTCTCTGCGAGGTCGCGGGCTCTGCTAGTATGGCGGTAAGCCTCGTCTATCAGAGTCCCGTTGACGTCTGTTGCTATCATGAGGGGCGGCTCTGGGGGGTTACACACGCGGCTCGATATAGAGCGCATCCCTACTCTCCGCTAGGAACTCTTCGAAGAGGCTACGCGGATTTACCGTTGATGGCGGCGGATATACCCTGGGGGCGGGGGGCTCGCCCTCAACGCCATGCTCCCTCAGCAGCCGTAGTATCTCCCTCCTCACGGGCTCCGAGGCCAACCTGCTATGGTAGATGGTTCCCAGGCTAACCGCCAGCATGGAGGAGAGGTGCTCCTCACCCCTCTCGGCGTGGAGGTGAGGATTCCTAGTCTCCACCTGGAACACCTCGACGCCCCTGCCTGGGCATCTAGGCTCCGGCTCCAGCCAGCACCTCTCGAGGAGGTGTACCAGCTGGTAGGGCTCCACTGCGAAGCCCCCAGCCCACTCCATCTCCATCCCGAGCCTTGCTGTCAACGCGTGCTCGCCACTGTTAGCAGTCTGCACCACCTCGGTCTCGACGCCCCTCGCGAGGCTGAGGGCCAGGTTTAGGATCCGATTAGTGTGCGCCGAGACACGGCCCCTTCTACGCAGGTATATCTCGCTAGCCACGCTCGGAAGCTTACCCTTATAAGGCCACTTTATCCTGACCATTGCGTACTCGCTGCCAGCCAGGCTGAAGCCCGCTGCGTAGGCGTTCACGTATTCGAGTACACTACCCGGCACATAGTTATCACTATCAACGAAGCCTATGTAATCGGCCCCCAGCCACAGCGAGGCTAGGAAGCCCAGTAGCATACCCTCACCCTTACCAAGCCTCACAAGCCCATCCTCGCCTAGGAGGGTCTCGAGGCGGGTGCCCCGTAGTATCTTGCCCCAGGCTGGGTCCCGCTGGTGTATCACTAGCACACCCCTACCCGTCTTCTCCGCGATGCTCTTCACAAGCTCAACCTCATGCCTATACCGGTCCACGGGCTCCCGGGAGGAAGCAGAGACTATGACGAGTCTCGTGGCGTGAGGGATCCCCGAGACCACCCCGGCGAGGCTGAGAAGCTCATCGTCCTTTATCGGGACTATTATAGCCATCCTCCTCTTCAACTCGTAGGCCTTATCGCCGCTCAGCACGTGCACGCTATCGCCGCTCGCCCCCTGAGCGTCCAGCTCGAGCACCCGCACAACCGGGTAGAGGCGGAGGCCGCCATATGATTCGAAGAAGCCCGGCTTCTCTATCATCAAGGTTTGGTAGGCACCCGGGTTCCAGGGTAAAAAGAGAACGTTATTATCGCGTGCCTAGGCCTCACCCTCCCCGCCGCCCTCCTCGGGCACCTCCACCTCGATTAGCCTAGCGTCGACAGCCTCTCTTAGCTCCGACTCGCACCAGGCGCTACCCATCTTCACAATCTCCTCCTGCACCTTCTTCAAAGCCTCCTCCACGCTCTGCCCTTGCGCCTGCGCGCCGCTCATGGGCTCGACCGCGATGTACCAGGTTCCCGTCTCATCCTGCTCCTTGTATATCACCACGCCTACCTTTACGCGAGCCACGCCTCTAACACCCGTTCACGAACCCCGTTCACTAGCCCCCTTTAAGCGTCGCTGTTGACGCCGTCTAGGATGCTACACGCTATGCCGTGCCGCGCCACGGTCATTAAAGCTAGCGTGTATGCGTGTAACGTATACGGGGCTAACCGTGAGCACCGTTGTTAGCGTGAGGGTGCCCAAGCGCGTCAAGGAGATACTGGAGAGGCATGGCGTGAACATAGGCGAGCTCGTGAGGAGGCTCCTGATAGAGGAGGCTAGGAGGCTTGAAGAGGAGGAGCTATGGTCTAGCCTGGAGGAGGTCGCCGCGAAGGCCCGGGATCGTATAGAGCCGCGCGAATGGGCCCGCGTCATCGACGAGGAGCGTCGTTCAGGGTGAAAGCTTGTGGATTTTGTAGTGGATGCGAGCGTGCTACTACCCCTCATCCTCTCCTACGGGCGCGGCTTGCGAAGAGTGCTTGAGAGGCACGTGTTCCACGTCCTAGACCTCACGCCGTACGAGGTCTGTAACGGCCTCTGGAAGGTGAGTGTGAAACTACACCGCATAGAGCCGGTTCTCGCAGAGAGGCTGTGCGCGCTCGTCTCGAGGCTCATAGCCGTGCACATGCGCGTCCATAGCATGTTAGAGCTCGACGCCGGTAGTGTGATGCGCATAGCGCTTGAGCACGGCATAACCGTGTATGACGCCTCGTACATAGAGCTTGCTAGGGAGGAGGGGGTTCCAGTAGCGACAGCGGATAGTGACATACTGGGCGTCGCTCCCAGACTCGGAGTAGAGGCTTACGACATGGACTCCTTCACTAAGCTCCTCGAGGAGGGTGGAGGCTAGCGTCGCAAACCCGCGAATATTAATATGGTTTCATACGCCCCGCATGCTAGCCTAGGGTGTGGCGGATGAAGCTCTACGAGGACAAGAGGGACTTGGCTGCAGCAATCCTGGGCGTCGTTGATGGCGCTGGGAGGAGGGGTTTGTCGCGGGACGAGATACACCTCCTAACATTCCTCGTGGCGCACGGGGTTGGTAGGGTTGGCGAGTGGGGCTTCGAGGCTAGCGAGAAGGGCCCGCGCAGCAAGCTAGTGGATAGGATAGTGGACGAGCTCTACGATGATGGTGTTGTGACGCTCCGCTTCGAGAGGAGGCTTGGCGGCGAGGCGCTATACGTGCCCGTTGAGGTGGAGAAGCTCCCATGGGCCAAGGAGATGGTAGAGTACCAGGTCGCGAGGGACACCTCCGAGAGCCTAATGGAGGTCGCGAAGCTATCGACAGAGGAGCTGATGATGCTAGACTACCTCCTAGCCCCCGAGTACTTCCAGGGCGGTGTGAGAGACGAGCTTGAGAAGAGGAAGGCCGAGCTCACCGCGAAGCTGGTCTACAAGGGGGCTCTCAGCCTAGACATGGCGGCCAGCCTCTCGGGGCTGGAGAAGAGGGTTATCGAGGAGAGGGTCGAGGAGCTTAGGAGGAGTGAGGAGGAGATACTCGCCCTGATAGAGGCTGAGGGTGGTGGCGGCGGAGGCTGCCAGGAGCAGTGCTAGGCTCCGCATAGTCCTCCTCGAGTCCCCCCTGGAGCTCGTCCCACGCGAGATTAGAGACCATCCACAGGTTAGGAGGTACGCGAGGCGCTTCGAGATAGACCCTGGGGAGACGCTCCTAGACAAGACCTACCACTACCACGCCATGGCCTCTCTGCCGCAGAAGTGGAAGAGGGGGCGCCCCGACATCGTCCACGTCAGCCTCATACTACTCCAGGACTCTATCCTAAACCTCACAGGCCACCTGGAGGTCTACATCCACGTCCTCGATGGTAGGGTTTTCCGCGTAGAACCCGAGACGAGGATACCAAAGCACCTTGACAGGTTCAAGGGCTTGATGGCCCAGCTCCTCGTGCACAACCGCGTGCCGCCCACGGGCAAGCCGCTCATCCACCTATACACGCCGACGCTGCGCGAGTTCGTGGAGAAGATGGGCGGCCTCATAATCCTCTGGGAGAGGGGCGAGCCGGCAACACCACTCGACGTGGTGAGAGAGGCTCTAGAAACCGGGTGGCCTATCGGGGTCGGCATGTTCCCCCGCGGAGACTTCAAGAGGAGCACCTTGAGAAAAGCCACGAGACTCTATAGGCTCTATGGAGGAGTCCCCCTCAAAGCCTGGACCATCCTACACGAGGTGCTGTGCGCGGCCGAGGAGGTTACGGGGGCTAGGAGGGAGTGCTGCCCGCCCCCACGGGAGAGCAGCGGCGATCAAGACTAGTGGTGCAGCAGCATAGCCGACACCACCGCCAGTACCAGCCATAGTAGGAGGAAGGGGAGTCCATCCGAGACCCTCACGCTCAGCGTGTAAGAGGAGCCGCTCCTCTCGATGCTGACGCTAGCCCAGCCGACTAGCATCGAGACCAGGAGGGCTGCAATCCCGCCCAGGATTATGGGCACGAGGATAACGGATAGTATCGAGAGCGCGAGCACCGCGAGAACGGCCAGCACCAGGAGAAGCAGCAACACCACTATGATGTGCGTGGCGTCTCTCACATAGTACAACGCCTAGACCCCATTGGCTGGGTGGGTGTGAGGAGCTAAAAGCCGGACACGCCTCGGCTTCGAGGCTATTGGGGGATGGGGAGGCAACCGGCGTAGCAGATGTGTGACGACACCGGGACCTCTACCGACCCCTGGCGCCCGCGTAAGCCACCGCAAAGCCGACAATCCCGGCCACGAGGAGCACAGCTGCTATGCTCGGCGCGCTCAACCCGCCATACGTCCTCGTAACGGTCTTGGTGCTGGTGACGGTCTTGGTCTCGGTGACCGTCTCCGCGGCAATGGTGCACGTGGTGCCCGTGGGTGGTCTCGCAGCGGTAGTATTGGGCTTCATCATAGGAGTGGTTGTGGGCTGTAGGCTTGGAACGGGTATTGTTATGCTATAGGAGCGTTTGCCCACCACAAGCGTGGCTGTCACACTCCTCGAGCCCCTGGAGGGTATCACGAGGTACTCGTTTGGAGCAACCCTCTCAACCCTAGAGGCTCCCCTGATCACGAGGCTCCCGCCCACAGCCTCGACCATGATGCCGTTGCCCGTCACCCTATAGGATAGGGCGGGTATGGTCGCATGCAGTGTGAACATGTTCAAGATCCTCCTATACTCGTCGAAGGCCTCAGAGCCGGCGACGATGGGCACGTACATCCTCCACGGCCTCAGAGCCACCGTGATGTTGCCACGCGCCGGTATAGTCACGTCGGCCTTGTCGACGCCACCCGGTATCCACGCGACCAGCCTCCCATCAACATACACTCCTATAGGCTCGTCCTCGGTCACGCGCAGCAGGTCTAAACCATAGGCGCTTATGCTCAACCTTCCTAGACCCGTGCGCGCCGCCACCCCGGCGGTTAGCACCACAAACCTCGCGATCCCCGCCCGGTAGTGTAGTATGAGGTAGTGGAGGGAGGGGCCCGCGACAACAACCCCTCTTATTATGCACGAGCCGCGCTGCTCCACCATCCTGACCGGCTCCTGTATGAGCTCTGCGAGGTAGTAGCCGTAGTACCTCCTGACCGCCACGAGCCTAGCCTCGATGGGGCAGTCGCCGGGTATACGGAAGACGAGCTGCTTAGCCCCCATGACCAGCGGTAGGTTGCCCTCGACGATGCTAGAGAGGGGTAGCATGACCAGCTGAACGGGCACCGTGGCGTTATACTCTATGCTAGGTGCGGGTGCTAGCAACGGCTTGGAGTTGGAGGCTGGGGCCGGTAGGGCTGGGTCGCCTAGAAGTGTAAACTCTAGCATCGTGAGCACTGCTATATCCTCGCTGCCTGCCGCCGTGTATGCTATCCCGATGCCCCTCGCTAGGCTCGAATAGGCCGCCAAAGCCTTCACAATAGCCTCCCCCACAGTCCTCGACTCGGTCAAGAGGGATGCGGCGAGCGACGTCAGCTTGATAGCGCCGATGGTCTTCACGTCAAGCACTCCGCTAGCCTCGCCACTCACCTTGATAACAGCGGCTATAGCGACGCGCGTGGAGCCAAAGTAGTCTACAGCATAGCCCTTCTCCAGGAGCGCTACCCCAACGCTAGGCGGGTTGAAGGGAGGCTCCACCAGATCAGTATCCCAGTATGCGGAGAGACAGGCTGGTGTCACGTAGACGCCTGGGTGGAAGCCCAGCCTCTTCCCGAGGAGCTTGGGTGCCAGCACTACATCAACCTTGGCGCCCCAGAGGCCGCGCGGGAAGACGTCTAGGAGAACATCGCCGACGCCATGGGAAGCTATGTAGTAGAGGCCGTAGTCGCCCACACTACTCTGCACGGAGAGAGGCTTATAGTTGCCGAGGCTAAGCGTCTCGATAGCAACGTGTTTCAGCATGGTGGCCGTCTGGGAGGCCTCCATCACGCCGAGCTCGCCGAGCATTAGCGTCGTCTGGAAGGGGGCGCCGCCCGCGTAGAAGCCACTCCCCCTACCACTCCACGACAACCACGCCCTAGCAGCCTTCAGATAGGTCTCAAGGCTATCCCGGTCTGTGAACGGGAGCCTGCCTACAGCAACCTCAGGCTTCCAGTCGTAGTTGGGGTCGGCGAACCAATAGTCACTCGGCACGTACTCGCCGCAGTGCATGCCCAGCGTTGAGAGGAGGGGGCTGCGGTAGTAGATGGGCGGTGATACCCTAGCGTCACCCACTATGAGGAGGTACCGCAGCCCCTCCCCCAACAGCCTCCTCTCAAGGCTAATCAGGCACAACGCCTTGGTGAGGTTATAGGAGACCCCGCAAGCCCTCTTCAACTCCCCTGGCTCCACGGTGCCCGGTGGCGGCGGCGCAGGCTTACCACACTCCCTCATAACATCATTCCAGGTGAGCACCACGACACGCAGGTTGTTGTGCAAGCGTTTAACCTCCTCCCCGAACCACTCGAAACTAGAGTTAGGGATGACAACGAGCATGAGAGGCTTCTCGCCACCCACCCCGCCAGCGGCCCCCGTGGCCTCGAGGCTGTCTACGCGGATCCTGGGCGGCTTAGCCCAGTAGAGCACACCCCAGGGCGTTGAAACAGGGTACACTATCTTCACTCGCGCGACGTGCACAGTAATGTTCGAGAGTATCTCCTGCACCCGCGGAGAGGGCATAGTCGCCCAGAGTGCAGCCCTACTCCCGCCGTTCAGCCGGAGCACCATACTAGTATCCGGCGGGCTGCTCGCCTCGTACAGCGCGAGGCCCCCGTATACGCCGAGGAGCCTGCCCCGCGCGGCCAGACCAGGGGCCGCGTATGATAGCAGCAATAAAGACGCTATTATCAGCGAGAGCAGCGAGAGCCGCGTACCGAGCCTCTCCAAACCCCTCATCCGTTATGTGGAGCGCAACCCCCTCCTCTAAATACAGTCTCAACTGGCGCAACTAGCGTTGAAGCACACGCGTCTAGTTTATAAGGCGTATATCCGCGCATATGCGCAATGGTGTGCGGTTTGAAACTCGACTTGAGAGTGTTTACCGCGGCGCTCCTAACGCTAGCAGTGCTTCTAGCGATGGTGCCGGCGGCGGCTGAGAAGTCACTACCCTTGCAGATAGTGAACCCGAACGTGACTATTGTTGTGAAGAGCGTGGAGTATAAGCTTCGAGTCTACCCGGATGGCAGCGTGCAACCCGTCTACAAGCTCGACGCTATCGTCAAGGGGGTGATGGCTAAGGATCTTGAAGCAGAGCTAGAGTCTAAGAGTAGTGCTACTAGCTCCTCTTACTCCTCCAGCTCTATACTCGAGGCAGTCTTGCCCCTCAAAACGCTGAAGGCTTACTCGGGGAGCGTTGGGGTACCTACAGGCTTTGAGAGCAGCGCCACGAGCCTGGGCAAGGTGAAGATAGTTGTCTCTATGGACTCGCGTTACACCCTCGGCCCCGGCTTCACCTCAGAGGGCGGGGCCTCGGTGAGGATAAGCAATAGCAGCATGGAGGCAGTGATAGCCGTGAACTACACGCTTAGTGTCAGCAAGAGAGGCTCCTATGTCCTCGACGCTCTCCTAGTGTTTAGGGGCGTTAACGCGACTCTAGTGAACAAGATGTTGCCAGCAATCAAGATGCTGTTGGAGAACCTCACGAGGCTCGGGCTGGTTAGCGACTGGAGTGTTGGGACAACATGGGTTGGGAAGGCTCCAGCCTTGCGCGTGAGCATCAGGGGGAGTATCTCGGTCCTAGCCGCGGGGCTTCTGGCGCTTGGCGTATCGCCTACAGACGTGTCGCAGGTGTTAACGCTTCTCGAGAAGAGCTACGGCATTAGGGGCCACTATACGCTAGAGTTGAGCCTGAAGCTCGAGGAGGGTGTGCTCAAGGTCAAGGTGAAGACTGGGAGCCGCGCCGAGGGGCGTATAGGAGAGTACTTCCTGGACGTGGCGAGGGCCTCGAACGCTGTCTCTAAGATACTCTTGGCTCTAGCCGTGAGCATGTTGAGGAAAGAGGGGTATAACGTGCCTCTAGCCGCTGTAACGCTCGCATCTCAAGAGCCTCTTGCACAGAAGCCGCCGTTCCAGGCTAGCGTGAAGATCAACGTAGAGGGTGAGGAGGATGGAGTGAAGATCCGCGTAGACTATACGGGGCCTAAGCTGATATACGCCTATCCCACGGGCGACCCTGCCAGCGATGCTGCCAAGACCCTGCAGGTGATTGCGAAGAGACTCTCCAACACGTACGCAATGTTGAAGATACTTGCTCTCACCGTGCCGGGGGTCGATAAGCTGCTGCCGCCAGAGGTGGTCGTAGAGGGCGTGGATGGCGTCACTGTATCCCCGAGCATGGTGCCCTCCGATCAGCTCGACAATACGGTGTTCACGGTGATGATTAGGCACGTGGCAACCACGACGAGCAGCACTACAACCACCCGAGCCACTACCACTACCCCGAGCGGGGCGAGTAAGGGCAGCACTAGGACTACGGCAACGTCTAGCCCGTCTCCCACAACCACCCATAGTATTGTAGGGAGGACCACTAGCACGCCCGCGGGGACTTCCACAATGCGCTCGGCTACGATGCCTCCACGGGCGCAGGGCGGTGGCAATAACCTCGCTATGCTTCTGCTCGCGGTTGTTGTTGCGGCTCTCGTGGGCGGGGGTGTAGCTTACCTACTTTCCCGCCGGTAGCCAATGCTGTTTTTAGCCCGTCGGCCGGCGCGTATAGTAGCGTAAATACTGGTGTGGCGTGTGCCCCTCCTCTTCGTCTACGGTACGCTCATGTACGGCATGGAGGCTCACGGTCTCTTAGTGGGCTCCCTCTTCGCGGGGAGGGGGTATACGCGGGGCGCCCTCTACTCTTGTAACGGGTATCCGCTGCTCGTGCTGGACGAGGATGGTAGGGTTTGGGGCGAGCTCTACCATGTTGACGCCGCCCAGCTGGCACGCATAGATCACTACGAGGGCGTGGATCTAGGCTCGCCTTGGCGTAGGGTCAGGGTTAGGGTGTTTATCGACGGTGTTGAGGTTCGCGCGTTTGCATATGGGTCTAGGAGGGTGGAGGCGGAGAGGCTGTGCGGTAGGCTCCGGAGCCTAGGCCTCGAGGACTACGGGGTTGTAGCGGGGAGGAGGCATGCTAGGTGGCTCGTGGCTGTGCCGGAGGGCTTGCAGCCGCCGGGTCTACACCTGGGGGTAGACTCGGGTGTTGTAGAGAACCTCTACTGGAATGGCCGCTGTTTCGAGGAGGATGGGGGCGAGAGGATACTCCTCTACGACCTGCTAGCCTCGCGGGAGGAGCTCGAGGAGTGGGCTAGGAGTCTAGGCTGTAGCCTTGGGGGTGTTGAGGCTAGTAAGGGCGGGTTTAGTGTGTACCCGTACGCTCCTCTCGCTAGTGGGGCGGGGGTTAGCCTTACTCCCGGGTAGTGGCATCCAAGCGGGTGGTTAGAGCAGTGGCGAGGATAGAGGTTGTGAGAAACTGCCCCAGCGACGACGAGGTGTACGGGCTGCTTAGGCCGTATGTCGCGGGCTGGTTCCGCGAGAGGTATGGGAGCTTTACACTCCCCCAGCGCTGCGCGATACCCCTGATAAAGCAGGGGCATAATGTGCTAGTCTCGTCGCCCACGGGGACAGGCAAGACCCTGGCAGTCTTCCTCGGCATCATCGACGAGCTTTTCAGGCTGGGTGAGGAGGGTAGGCTCGAGGATAGGATATACGCGGTCTACGTCTCGCCCCTCCGGGCCCTCAACAATGACATGAGGCGTAACCTCCTCGAGCCGCTCCGCGGGATTAGAGAGTATGCCAAGCGCCTGGGCCTAGAGCTGCCGGAGATACGCGTTGCCGTGCGTACGAGCGACACGAGCCCGGCTGAGAAGCAGGCTATGGTTAGGAGGCCGCCCCACATACTGATCACGACGCCCGAGAGCCTCACCATAGCCCTAGTTGCCCCGAGGTTCCGCGAGAGGCTCGCAACCACCAGGTGGCTCGTTATAGACGAGATACACGAGCTGGCCTCGAGCAAGAGGGGCTCCCTCCTAAGCCTCACTGTGGAGAGGCTGGAGTATCTCGTGGAGGAGCATGGGGGTAGGCTGCAGAGGATAGGCTTGAGCGCGACGATAGCGCCGCTGGAGGAGGTGGCTAAGTTCCTCGTGGGCTTCGAGGATAGTGGGGAGCCGCGCCCCTGTAAGATAGTTGATGCGAGGTTCGCCAAGCCGATAGACATTAGGGTCCTCTGCCCCGTACGCGACCTTATAAACACGCCAGCCGAGGAGGTCAACGAGGCTATCTATAGGCTCCTCGCCAAGCTCATCAAGGAGCATAGGACGACGCTGGTCTTCACCAACACTAGGAGTGCTACCGAGCGCGTGGTGTACAAGCTTAGGCAGCTGTTGGCTAGGGAGGGTATAGCCGACATGGATGAGATAGAGGCTCACCATAGTAGTCTCTCTCGCGACCTGCGCCTAGAGGTGGAGGAGAGGCTGAAGCGTGGAGAATTGAAGGTCGTCGTCTCGTCCACGAGCCTCGAGCTGGGCATAGACATAGGCTATATCGACCTCGTGGTCCTCCTAAGCAGCCCGAAGAGCGTCTCGAGGCTCTTGCAGAGGGTGGGGAGGGCCGGGCACCACATAAGACAGGTTAGCAAGGGCCGCATCATAGTAGTCGACCGCGACGACCTCGTCGAGTGTACGGTGCTCGCCAAGGCCGCTATGGAGAGGAAGATAGACCGTGTGCACATACCAAGAAACCCCCTCGATATACTGGCGCAGCACCTTGTCGGCATGAGCCTCGAGAAGAGGTGGAGGGTTGAGGAGGCCTACCGGCTCGTGAGGAGGAGCTACACGTTCCACACTCTACCCTACGAGGACTTCATCAACACCCTGAAGTACCTGGCCGGTCTCCACCCCTACACGCTCGAGGAGATGAAGGTCTATGCCAAGATATGGTTCGACGTCGAGAAGGGCGAGTTCGGGAAGAAGAGGGGTACGAGGGTCATATACGCTCCGAACGTGGGCGCGATACCCGACGAGGCCAAGATAAGAGTCTACACTAGGGACGGGAGGTATGTGGGCGACCTCGAGGAGGCGTTCGTCCAGATACTCACGCCCGGTGACATCTTCGTGCTGGGTGGTAGAACCTTCCGCTTCATAGCCAGTAGGGGCTCGGTGGTGATAGTGGAGCCTGCGGAGGGCGAGAAGCCGACCGTGCCAGCATGGTTCTCGGAGATGCTCCCGCTAGCCTTCGACTCTGCGCTGCTCGTCGGCGAGTTTAGGAGGAGGGTGGCCGAGGCCATCCAGAGCGGCGTGCCGCGCGAGGAGATAGTGGAGTGGCTCGTACGCGAGTATAACCTCGAGAGGCACGCGGCCGAGAACATATACGAGTATGTACGAGAGCAGCTTGAGTTCACCGGCGTCGTTCCAAGCGACAAGGTCATACTCGTGGAGTGGTACATTGACGAGGAGAACGATGCCAGCAGCATAATATTCCACACGCTCTTCGGCCGCCGTGTTAACGACGCGCTCTCCAGGGCATATGCTTACATGCTCTCATACCGGCTCGCAAAGCCCGTGCGGGTAACCGTTAGCGACAACGGCTTCATGCTAACCGTGGAGGGCGCCGACTCGATAAACGAGGAGGTGGTGAAGTGGCTCCCCTCAACGATAAACTCTGGGAACCTGCGCGAGGTTCTCCGCAAAGCCCTGGATAACACGGAGTTGTTGAAGAGGAGGTTCCGGCACTGCGCCGAGAGAGCCCTGATGATACTGAGGAGGTACCGTGGGCGCGAGAAGAGCGTGCACAACATGCAGATTAATGCACAAGCACTGTTAGAGGCTGTCAAGCAGCTGGGAGACTTCCCGGTACTAAAGGAGACGTACCGCGAGATACTCGAGGACTACATGGACGTCATTGACGCTGAGCAGGTGCTACGGTGGGTGGAGGAGGGTAGGGTGAGGATAGAGTTCTTCGGACCCACGAAGATACCGAGCCCCTTCGCGCACCACCTGATAGCCCGGGGCTGTAGCGACGTAGTGCTGATGGAGGATCGGAGGAGGCTCATAGCGGAGCTTCACAAGCGCGTCCTAGAGGCTCTAGCGGCTATACGCTCTCGGCGAGAAGCCGGCGAGAGAGCGCAGCCCTTGCAAGTCTCTCGGCAGCACTCCTTGACCGGAGACGCGCAAGTATAACATCGCCAGCCTCTTCTATAACAGCTCCGCTCTCCTCCGCCAGCCTCCTAGCCTCGGGCGCGTTCCTCAAGGGTATTACGAAGTAGCCCTCCGGGTCTCTCCTCGAGAGGAGCTCGCGTATTATCCTAGTCGCCAATTCTATCGCCCCCGCCTCAACTCCTAGAAGCCTCGCTTATCCGGTTAGATGGTGGGCGGCGGCTCGTGACGGGTGTTGAGGAGGGCTGTATACCCGTACGAGTCGTGCTAGTAGCTCTGAGTGCGGGCTCGGTGCTCCTGACGAAGGAGAAGGGCTTCATTAAACTGCCGGAGACGTGGGTTGCTAAGGGCGAGACCATCTGTAGTGCTGGCTCCAGGCTCGCGAGGGAGCTGCTGGGCAGGGAGATTAAGATAGTGGCTGCCATATGGCTTACTGAGCGCAGGTACCCCAGCTATCACCTAGTCTTTGCGGTCGAGGGCTTCATAGAGAAGGATTTGGTTGGCTCGCGGGAGAACCTACTCCTCCTCCGCCTCGAGGACGCGTTGAAACTAGTCGATGACCCCACGCACCGAGAGCTTATCGCATACATTGTGGAGTTTAAGCCGAGACCGCTCCTAGTATGCTCCATCTAGCCCGCCGATCGCTACTAGAGCGCCCCGCCCGAGCTTCTCTATCAGCGTGTCCTCCTCCATGTCGCACGCGGCTATGAAGGCCTCTATGTTATCCATGAGCTTCTTTAGCTCGTCTGCTTCCAGCCTAGAGACTAGCCTGTAGAGGGCGGCCGCCCTAACGGCTATGAGTACTATGGCTAGCTCCGCCAGCGGCGCTAGGTTAGGCTCACTCCTCATTATTGATGCGAGCTTCTGTATCCTGTTAGCCGTGCGTGCCGAGTGGCTTACAAGGAGCCATGAGAGCCTCGAATAGAGGCCCTCTGGGAGGGACTCGATGTGCTTAGCCAAGGCCTCCATGGCCAAATCCACGAGGTGGTCGGCGGTTCTCTTCGCCTCCTCCACCGCGTATTTGATGTACTCTCCCCTATCTTCTACCGTAGCCTCGCACCCCTCACCCACTCTCACCGAGTTAGCCAAGCTCTTCACGCTACTCCAGTTCTCGCAGAGGAGCCTCTCCAGCAACTCTGCTAGATCGGCGAGGCTGAGGTGCCGGAACCCTCGGATACGCTCCGCCAGCGCATCCGCCACCTTCTCAACAATCCTTGATAGCAGCCTCTGGGCCGACACCTAGGCCCAAACCTCCTTAACCACGTCGCGTATCCTCTCCAGCATGGTCTTAATGGCTATCTCCTTGCCCGGCAGCTCGCTCGGAGGCAGGTACTCCACCACAACACCCTCTATCGTGCTAGCCTGGCTCGCAAGCCTCTTATCACCGGTGAAGAAGATGACCGGTGCCCCCCTCCCAGCGAGAGCCTCAAGCAGTTTAAGCACGTCGTAGTCGTCCCTAGCGGGCTCGAGTATAACGTTGCCCATCCTCATCGGCTTATCCAAGCCCCTACCTGCAACCTCGTGAACCTCTATAACGTCTCCGAGCTCCCTCGCTATAACCTCCCCGAAGCCCCTAAACATCTGGTCGAACACTATAACAGCGAGCTTACCCTGCTCCTCTCGCCGCTCGGCCTGCCTCCCGCGAGCCTTCCCAGCGCTCAACACTCTCGCTATATCTTCAAGCTCCCTATCCTCCAGGAGGGCTACAAGCCTCGCACGGTAGATGCGGACCGGCGGCTTGAGAGACAACGCCTTCATGAGGGCCTCTGAGAGGCTGGAGGCCCTCTCGAGCCTGCCCTCCCCGCCCATCACGATATAGACTTCTGACACGACCAGCCCCTACCCTCCCACAGCCTGCTCTAAGCCAATAGGGTAGCGGAGTATAGCCGCGATACCACCATAGGATTTTAGGCGGAGGCCGGCCGGCGTCTCGAGGCTTACAAAGTGTATCCTCGCCCTAGTCTCGTCAGCCCTCCTTAGCAGCTCCTCGACGCGCTTCCTAACCTCCGGGTCCGGGTTGTGGAGAAGCTCGTCGAGCACGAGAAGCTCCTCGACGGCGCCCATCTCTACGGCCTTCTCGACATGGTCCAGAGTGTAGGCCACAAGCTCGGGCTTCTGGACCAACAGCTTCTCAAACCTCTCCAGAAACCTCTCAGCCTCTAGGGCCGCGAGCTCACCCATAATCTCCCTTATCTTACCCCTCCGGATTATCTCATAGAGGCCCGCCACGCCGCCGCTCGCCGCGGTCTCGGTATAGACTCTTAGGTCGCTGCGCAGCTTCCTCACAAGCTCGGCCACATCATCCTTTAGGAAGCCGGGCCCCGCGACTACAACTATGCTAGTGCCCTCCCTCTCCGCAACCTCGACTATCTTCTTAGCCATCGTCACGAGCTCCTGATGGAGTATCTCGTGGCGTCTGGGATCGTCTTTGCCAGGCAGGTTGAGAGACTGGTCCACTACCACCCTCAACCCCTGCCCTTGCAACACTCCGATGGCGTACTCGTCGTAGTCCACCGCTGCGAGGACTGCTTTCAGCCCCTGGCTGGCCTTCTCCAGCCTCTCAAGCAGGGGTCTCGGCCAACCCTCCTCCTTGACTATGACGATCTCCTGGCCTACATCGACGGTTATGGTGTGGTGTTTGCCCTTCACCCCGAACCTCTCGGGCCCTTCGAGCACAACACCCCTGATACGGAGCTTTGTGGAGAAGGGTTGGAACTCTACACTCTCCACGCGTATGGTTAGGATCATCGCCACTCTTCTAGATCGCCCTGAGCCCCTCTCGCCGAAGCGTATGTCTCTAACAGTCTTGCCCTTGACGATGTCGCCCGGTTTTATCACGAGGCTTAAAGTCCAGATATCGTCGCTGGTCTCGGGCACTACTGCTATAACGCCGTGCTTCAAATCCTTATACGTGATTTTCATACCATTTGCACACCTCTAGGAGGGTGGGTGGAGAGAGATCCCGTATACTCGTTTAGAGTGTTGCAGCGACCCTATTGTGAGAGAGGCGGGGTTCGGGGATCTAGGCGGCATCTATGAGGTCGAGGTTAGGAGCTTTGAGAGGCCCTACACGAGGGAGATGCTAGCCCTCCTCCTAAGCCTGGCGGGCAGGTATGCCCTGGTAGCGGAGTGCGGGAGTGGTATAGTCGGGTACGCGGTTGCAGTCCCCTACGTGGATATGGTTGCGCACCTAGCTAGTATAGCGGTGCTCCCGGAGTGTAGGGGTAGGGGTATAGGCTCAAAGCTCCTGGAGATGCTCGAGGATAGGCTTAGAGAGGCGGGCTTCTACATAATATTCCTAGAGACTTGGGTGTCTAACAGGGCTGCGCGCGTTTTCTACGAGAAGCGCGGCTACCGCCCCCTACTGGTCTTACCCCGTTACTACGAGTGGGGCGAGGATGCTATACTCTATGCGAAGCTCCTGGTGGGGAGTGTGGGTTAACACCACCCAGGCTCCACTAGTATCACCGGGTAGCCTGGGAGCATGCCAACAATTACATTCACCCTCCTCGACTCCAGCTACGAGGTTGTGGGCAGGGAGCCCCAGGTGATACTCTGGGGTATTAGCGAGAATGGCGAGCGCATAGTTCTCATAGATCGCCGTTTCCGGCCCTACTTCTATGCCCTCCTGGCCCCCGGGGCGGATGTGGGTGAAGTAGCGCGTAGGGTTAGGGCTCTTAGCAAACCGAGGAGCCCTATTATAGGCGTTGAGGAGGACGAGAGGAAGTACTTTGGCAGGCCTCGCCGGGTTCTACGCATACGCACGGTTCTACCAGAGGCTGTGAGAGAGTACCGCGAGGAGGTGAAGAGGGTTAATGGTGTCGAGGATGTCCTAGAGGCTGATATACGTTTCGCGATGCGCTACATCATAGACCACGATCTCTTTCCCTTCGCGTGGTATAGGGTTGAGGCTGAGCCTCTCGACTCGAAGATGGGTTTCAGGGTGGATAAAGTATACCTCGTGAAGGGCGACCCGGAGCCCGTGTATGCAGAGGCGCTCGCCCCCACTAGGCTGCCGCCCTTGAAGATACTCGCCTTCGACATAGAGGTTTATAATAAGAGGGGGAGTCCGAGGCCGGAGCGCGACCCGGTAATCATAATAGCTGTTAAGACTAGCGAGGGGGACGAGATACTCTTCACCGCGGATGGTCTGGATGATAGGAGGCCTATTAGGGAGTTCGTGGAGTTTGTGAAGAAGTTCGACCCGGATATCATAGTCGGGTATAATAACAACCATTTTGACTGGCCCTATCTCCTCAAGAGGGCTCGCGTTCTCGGCATAAAGCTCGATGTGACCAGGAGGGTTGGAGCCGAGCCGACTACGAGCGTTCATGGGCACATCTCTGTGCCGGGCAGGCTCAATGTAGACCTCTACGACTATGCGGAGGAGATGCCGGAGATCAAGATAAAGAGCCTGGAGGAGGTTGCAGAGTACCTCGGTGTGATGAAGAAGAGTGAGAGGGTGTTGATACCCTGGTGGGAGATACCAGACTACTGGGATGACGAGAGGAAGAGGCCCACGCTCCTCCAGTATGCTCGTGACGATGTGAGGGCGACCTACGGGCTCGCGGAGAAGCTACTACCCTTCGCCATCCAGCTCTCCTACGTC
>CAZTIR010000019.1:0-14794 GCA_964613695.1 uncultured Desulfurococcales archaeon
TACCCTAGTATCGTCGCCGGGTTATTGAGGGCCGCATGGTGTGGCTGGAGGGTGGCTTGCCCTCGAGGCATAGTCGAGAAGATGGTATTGGAGCGTATCAAGCCGAAGCCCGAGGAGTATGATAAGGCGGAGCGAGTCTGGCGCATAGTGAGAGATAGGCTAGAGGATACTCTAAGAGCCAGGGGGGTTGAAGAGTTTGAGGTAACGCTGCAGGGCAGTATAGCTAAGGACACCTGGCTCTCTGGCGATCTAGATATCGATGTTTTCGTGCTCTTCCCGAAGTATTGGCGGAGGCGCCTAGACAAGGCTAAGGACCTGTTCCGCGAGGCTTTCCAGGATATGCCGGTTGAGGAGAGGTACGCCGCGCATCCCTACATTCGCGTCCTTGTAGAGGATGTGTGGGTCGATATCGTGCCCGCTCTTAAAGCGAGGAGTAGCGCCGAGATAGAGACAGCGGTGGACAGAACACCCCTCCACACAGAGTACATCAACCGTGTTTTGACGCGCGAGCAGAAGGATGAGGTGAGGCTCCTTAAGAAGTTCCTCAAGGGTATCGGAGTGTATGGGGCCGAGGTTGCGGTGCAAGGCTTCTCGGGCTACCTGGCCGAGCTCCTAATAGCAAGGTATAAGTGCTTCAGGTATCTGCTCGAGAAGGCTGCGAGATGGAAGCCACCTATAGTGATAGACCTCGAGGATCACTATGGCGGCGTCATCAATGAGGTGTTGGAGCGTTTTGAGGATCAGCCGCTGATAGTGGTGGATCCCGTAGACCCGAAGCGTAATGTGGCAGCAGCAGTGTCAAAGAGGTCTCTCGCAACCTTCGTCATAGCGGCGCGTCTCTATGTTAAGCAGCCCAGCATGCACTTCTTCGAGCCTCCCGAGCCGCGGCTAACGCCCGAGCGGTTATTGTGGCTGGCTGGCCCGCGGGCCTGGAGAATACTGGTGGCGCTCTACGAGCTTAGAAGGGTTAGCCCCGATGTCGGCTGGGGGCTGGCACGGTCAACCGCTCGGAGGCTTACGAGTTTCCTCCGGGAGCGCGGCTATAATGTGATAGACTCGGTTGGCCTCTACTGCGAGATAGATGGTAGAGTGATAGTGCTGGTGGAGGTGGAGGAGCATCCGTTGCCGCAGCCGCGGTTGCATATAGGACCGGACGCGTGGAGTGAGGAGCGTGCCATGAGCTTCATAGAGCGCTCGCTTGAACGCGGCGATATAGGACCCTGGATTGATGAGGATGGTGTCCTGAAGACTCTGAGGTATAGGCAAGCTTATCTGGGTATCGAGGTGGAGCGCGCTAAGCCCAAAGAGGCTGAGAGAGCCTCGTGGCGTTTTCTAAGCGACTTGCTGCTCGAGGGGTGGTTGCCGTGCAAAACACTATGGAGGCGTGTATACGAGTTTGTGGTTAAGACGCCGGTGTGGCTAGCTGAGGTCGCCGCAGCTACAAAACGCCTCATGGACAACGCTGAATAGCTCTTCGAACCCCTCGCCCGTCTTGGCCGATACCAGCACCGGGCGTAGGCTCTGCCGGTACTCTGCCAGCAGTTTAGCCATGTCGATGGCCAAGTCTGCTGTAACCCCGCTGAGGCTCTGCTCTATAACATCGATGAGCGACTCCGGGTCCTCGACAAGCTTCTCGACTATCTCCCTATTCTCTATCAAATCTGCCTTGCTGAAAACAGGTATGGTTGGTATATCGAGCTTGACCTGTATAAGCAGTCCCATCATCCACGAGGTTATCAAATCGGCTACGCTGTAGACGAGCGACCCGTCGACGAGGAAGATGCCCACTGTTGGGGCTTTACGCTTCAACAACTGTGTAAACTTGAAGCCCTCGGGGCGCAGCATGAATATCTCAAGCTGGCCCGGGGTATCGATTATCACCGTGGCGTCGAAGGGCTTGAAAGCCTTATGCTTTAGTATCTTCTTCGCGTTCTCCACTATCAACTCGCTTGCCTTTAGCATAGCCCCGTTAGGGCCTAGCCCATACTCTCTCATCACCTTCTCCACGCTAACGAAACTTCTTATATCGAAGTCGGGTTCGTAGGGCAGATACTCCGCGCCAGGATCTAAGTTCACTATGCGAACCTTGTGGCCATGCTCCTTCATCCATTTCGCGTACGCGGCCGTTAACGTTGTTTTGCCGGAGCCTGCGAGACCCATTACTAGCAGGTACATGGCTCCGGCCCCTTCACGTTCGTAATAGAGGGGGTGTATCAATTGTTAGACGGCCTGGAGCCATTCGAGGCGGCTGTGCTCGTCGCTGTAGCCAGGGGCCTCAAGAGTGTGGATGAGATAGCAGAGGTGCTGAATACGCGCGTGGAGGATGTCGAGAGGGTTGTGGAAAGGCTTATAGCCAGAGGGCTTCTGGCGCGGGTTGAGAAGAGGGGTATTCTGGGCAGACGCGTGGAGCTACGTCTAACCGAGAAGGGTTATAACATGTTGCCCATGGCGCTGCGCATTCTCGAGGATATTGGGAAGCGTGTGCGTAAGAGGCTAGAGGAGGGTAAGCGCCGTGCCAGCGCCTCGGGCGGCGTGGTGATTACTGGCGTTGCTGATGCCGTTTTACTCCCATTCCTGGTTTGGCTTGGGCTTGTGCCGCTCGAGCTACTATTAGTACAGGACGTGGCTAACATGGTTACAAGCATTGTGGACGACGAGAACGACGATGAGGTAAATGACGGGGATACAGAGGAGATGCACGACGAGGATAGCGATTTTGGCGATGAGAGCCTCCTATAGATGGCTCAGGCTGTGATGAATGCCCTGGGCCCTGAAGAGTGAAGAGTGATGAGTGCACGGCTGGCTGAGCCTACTACCGGGGTCTAGGGGTGGCAACCCGCATTCTCGTAGTGTCGGATACGCATATCCCCTATCGTGCTAGTAGCGTGCCGCGCTCGATGCAAGATCTTATATCGAGACTCGAGCATGACATAGTGGTTCATGCCGGAGACCTGTGCGTAGAAGAGGTGCTGGAATGGGTTAAGAGCCTGGGCGGCGAGGTGTACGTCGTACGCGGTAACATGGATGATCTCCCGCTGCCAGATCATGTGGTGTTCGACGTGGATGGTATACGCGTGGGCGTTGTGCATGGTCACCAGGTGTATCCTCGTGGCGATATACCGAAGTTAACAAGGATTGCGAAGAGGATGGGGGCTCGGATACTGATAACTGGGCATACCCACAGACCGCACTACGTGATACACGAGGGTGTTGTGCACGTTAACCCGGGTAGCCTTACGGGCGTCTGGGGTGGGGGCGGGGGCTCTCTAAAGCCTAGTTTAGCGTATCTCATAGTGGATGACGGTGAGGTGAGTGTAACAATCTTTGAGGATAGGGCTGGTCGCGTGGTAAAGATTGTGGAGGAGCGTACACGGCTCTAAACTCATCTGCTGGAATAGAATCTTATCAGCTGCTCTAGAGCCTCCTGGATGCGCCGGGTATCATAGGCTTCAAGCCATATCACGTAGTCCTTCTCGCACCAGAACGCGTGTATCCTCCCATCCCTCTTGTCCAGCGAGAAGTACACCGTGTAGCCGCTGAGGGTGTGGCGAACCGGCGCGGTATATGGCAGCATTGCTGCAAACTCGTTCATCCTCTCAGCCATCCTCTTCACTAGGCTACACGCCTGTGGGCTCTGGGCAACCCACAGCCTGTAGGCTATCCCGTTTGCAGAGCCATACTCTGCTATGGCAGCGTTACTCACGTTTATCATGCTGGGCTCCCAGTGGATACTCTTTACAATCTTCACCGCCATAGCACCCTTCACGACATGGAGGAGATTGTAACCCGCGAGCCTATCCGGAACTATATCCGCTGCCGCGCTACTAGACCGGCTTACCGGCTCGGAGTGGGGCGCCAGTAGGATAGCAGCCGTCACAGCTAGTATTATTGCAGCGGCGCCAAGGATTAGTAGCCGGTGGCGGCTCTGCATAAACCAACA
Source organism: uncultured Desulfurococcales archaeon (assembly GCA_964613695.1). Lineage (GTDB taxonomy): Archaea > Thermoproteota > Thermoprotei_A > Sulfolobales > Pyrodictiaceae > Pyrolobus. The sequence goes on from CAZTIR010000019.1 coordinate 3,941, forward strand.
CCCTTACCATACTCTACTTGTCTACAACACTCGATAATGTCCTTCGTGCGCGGCTCCAGGTCGCGTATCTCGCCACTCCTCCGGTAATATGAGCAGGCTGGGACGTCACCCTTGACAACGCTTCCGGGCGCTATCCAGGTGCACGGCCCTATCCTAGCACCAGGCAGGATGCTCGTATTGATACCAGTCTTCACCCTCGCCCCTATGACTGCGCCTAGCTTCCTCAAGCCGGTGTCATAGATCTTGGCGCCAGCGCACGAGCGTACAGTAGCGTTATCGTGCCTCAGGTTGGCTATTATCGTGCCCGCTGCAATGTTAGAATACTCCCCGACCACCGAGTCTCCGATATAGGCGTGGTGATGGGCTTTAACCCCCTCCATAATGACGCTAGCCTTGACCTCGACGAAGGCGCCAAGCTCGGCCCCGTCAAGTACTATGCTATAGGGGCGGAGTCTAGTGAAAGGCCCGAGCTCCACACCCCTCCCGAGCCACACGGGCCCCTCTACGACTACCGGCGGCTTCACCCTGGGCTCGTGGCCGCAGAGTACCGCCTCATAGCCGGTGACGCCGTCCACATTGAGGGGCTTGCAGCCACTCCTCACGAGCCACTCTAGCACCCTCCTAGCGGCGGTCAGGTAATCCCACCATGTACCCACGTCTATGACGCTCCCCTCGCCCACCTTAACCACCGATATGGAGGCCCTCGAGGCAACAACATTGATAGCGTCTGTTAGCTCTAGCTCGCCCCTCTCACTAACCTCTATCTCGTCCAGCGCGCGCCTAAGGAGATCCAGGTCAAGTATATAGATCCCGGCGTTCACCAAAACCTCCCCACTCCAACCAGGCTTCTCGACAATACGCTCAACCCTGCCATTCTTCTCGACGACAACCCCGTACCTCCTACCATTCCTGCTCGTGCGGAAGGCTAGGAGATACTGGCCCCCCGCCAGCCTCTCGAGAACTCTTACAACCTCATCATCTATCACAAGGTCGCCGTATAGTATCAGCGCCCGCCCATCCTCAGACACGGAGTCGAGAAGGGACAGCGCGGCCGCACCCGTGCCATATCCCTTAGAGTAATCCTGCTCGACAACGATCGCATCATCTCCTAGAACCTGCTTAAACAAGCCGCTCCTCCCAGGAGGCGCGAGTACATAGACGTGTCTAGCAACCCTCCTAGCCTGTCTCACAAGCCTAGTCAACACGGTCTCGTCGCCGGGGAGAGGCAGGAGCGGCTTAGGACGAGTGGCTGTAAGCGGCCAAGCCCTCTCACCCCTACCCCCAGCCAGTATTACACCAACCTCGACCAGGGCCAACCTCGTGCCCGTTTAAAACCCGCCGAGGCTCCAGGTATTAATGGGGCGATGTGGTGGAATCCGGGAGCGTAGCCGGGGCCCCCTTTAAGGCCCCGGCTGTGCTGAGCGCATACTAGGCCGAAGCCCCTACTCAACCTCCAACATAATACTCCTAACCGCATCCTCCAGTTTCTCAAGTGCGATTCTCGAGTACGGGTTCGTCCGCCTAATCTCCTCGACGACAGACCATAACCTCTCAAGCCTATCGAGCAACTCTAGAGTATGGCGCAGGCTGTGCGTTGCCAGGAGCTTAGCCATCCCCTTCCTAACCCCAAGCTCCTCAATAGTCTTGATCCAAGCCCTCTTGAACGCGTCCAGCGCCGCATGATGCAACACCTGGTTAGCAGCCATTATGCGATCGTGGGTGTCTGCGTCGACATACTCGTATCTAAACCCGAGCCCCTCTAGGAGCCGCTCTAGCCGCTCCTTCCACGACTCGAGGCGAACCGGTACAACTGCTATAGTCTCTCCTGCTGGGCACTCTAGCGGCCCGAAGAGGGGGTGCAGGCTAACATACTCCTGACCCTCGCGTAGCATGCCCTTCACCCTCTCGACTATGGGCTTCTTAACAGACGCGATGTCTGCCAGCAACACGCTCTCCCTTACACGCTCCAGGTGGGATTCGAGGACGGTTGGCACAGCGTCAGACGGTATAGCGTAGAGCATTATATCAGCCCAGTCGAGCGCCTCATCCTCGTCGAGAGCCTCTGCTCCAACCTCTCTAGCTGCGCTACGCGCCTTCTCCACGCTCCTACCTGTTATCGCAACCCAGCAGCCTCCGCGTAGAAAGTGCTTGGCCAGAGTCTTCGCCATTCTCCCATAACCGTAGACGACTATCCTGTACTTCTCGGGGCAGACGACCTGGCTGCACCGCGAGTAGTCTAGTATAACCTTGTAGACTGCTAGGGCGAGCTCCACCGGCACTCCCAGCCTCCTAGCCTCATCCTGGACTATCGAGAGAACCTCTACCTCGCGTGCAGGATCGTAGACAGGTAGCCCGGTAGAGCTCTTAGCGTAGCCAATGTGCTTCGAGAGGCTCATACGCACAGCCAGGAGAGACAAGATAGTCTTATCTATCCCAGAGATTATCGCCCTAAGGCTTCGTATAGTCTCTGACGCGTCCGCCTCCTTCATCTCTTTGCACCTCTCAACCACTCCTCTACGCGCTTCGCTATACTCTCGGCGGTAAGGCCGTGAGCCCTATAGAGGTCTTCCACGCTCCTCGCGCTGTGCCCGTAACCCCTAGCACCGATGAGCAACATTCGCGTGGGATACTCTTCCACTAGCACCTCGGCAACCGCTCCCCCTAGGCCGCCGCGCGGGTAGTGCTCCTCTACTGTTACGACAAAACCGGTCTTCTGGGCGTACTTCACCACCGTACTTCTATCAATCGGTTTTATCGTATGCATATCGATTACTGCGGCGCGTATGCCACGCTCCCGGAGTATTCGCGCAGCCTCCAAAACATGGTATAGTATAGGGCCGGCGCCAATGAGGGTAACATCCTCGCCGTCTTCGAGTACGTTAGCCTGTCCGAGTATGAAGGGCGTCTCTAGCTCAGTTATCCTAGGCGAATAGTCGCGCCCTATTCTAAGATAGGCGGGGCCGCGCACCTGCTCATGCAAGTGTATGACGGCTTTGTAGGCTTCCAAGGCGTCGGCGGGGACGACTACAATCATGTTGTGGAGTACTCTCATCAAGGCTATATCTTCGAGACTCTGGTGGCTAGCCCCGTCGCCGTGATCGCTGAAACCGCTGTGTGTCGCGAGAAGCTTCACGTCCAGCTTCATGCGGTCTATGGTGTTCCGTATCTGCTCCCACGCCCTCATCATGAACATGGCGAATGCGGCTGCCCACGGCCTCTTACCCGCGAGGGCGAGGCCAGCAGCGAAGTCGACAAGATCCTGTTCCCCGATGCCCACGTTTACGAACCTCTCTGGGAACCTCTCAGCAAACCATATCGTGCGCGTGGATCTAGCAACATCGGCTGTCACGACCACCATATCTTTGTCGTTCTCTCCGAGCTCTACTAGAGCCTTGCCAACAGCATCTCTCATAGTGAGTTTTGCTATCTCGGCAAGCTTACTCGACGAACTGTTTCGCGTACTCTGGGCTAACATGCTGCTCACCCGTCTTCTCAAGGAGGCCTAGGCCCCTACCCCTGCGTGTATAGGCTAGGATAACCGCGGGGCCGGGGTAGCTCTTAGCCTCCTCTAGCGCCGAGAGTAGGCTCCTAAAACTGTGGCCATCGGCCTCTATCACGTGCCAGCCTATACTCGACCAGCGTGCAGCTAACGACCCCTTGCTCTTCACTTTCTCGGTTGGGCCGTCCAGCTGGAACCCGTTAACATCGACTATCGCTACAAGGCTGCGTAGCCTTAGGTGCGCGGCCGTTGTCGCAGCCTCCCACACCTGCCCCTCATCAAGCTCGCCATCGCCTAGTATGACATAGACGTGGTACTTGCCCTCCGTGCCGTCAAGTCTCATCGCGTACGCTATCCCGGCTCCGATGCTCAGCCCTTGGCCTAGACTACCCGTCGAGACGTCGATGCCCGGCGTGTTGAAGTCGGGATGACCTTCAAGCCCATCGATGCTCCTGATCTTGTCCAGCTCTCTCTCGTCTATAACGCCCATCTCGGCCAGTATCGCGTAAAGCGCGGGTACTGCGTGTCCCTTGCTGAGTATAACCCAGTCTCTATGCGTAGGAGGCCCATCAACTCTGACACCAATACCGAAGTAGAGGGCTACGAGTATGTCGGTGACGCTTAGGGAGGCGCCAGCGTGCACGCTCTTATCGGCTGCAGCCATGCGGAGTATACGCTTCCTAACCCTAGCTGCTATCTCGCGTAGCTCGTTGAAAGTCCTCATGCCTCCACCCCACTTGGTGGGACGCTGGTGGGACCCATCACTAGCACCCCGGGTATTATCCTTTTCCAACCCGTTGGATTGCGCGCTCAACCCCCCGGAGGTAGTCACTAAGAGCCACCTCGATTACTATCCCCCTACCAGGCCCTAGGGTAAAGACCCCGCGTATCCTATCACCGTGCACCTTCTTATCGCGCCTGATAAGATCCTCGAGTACGTCAAGGTCGGGTATCTGTACACGGGGGAAGTTGAGCGAGGCTACAAGCTGTGATACATCCTCTGCAACATCCCGCGGCGTATAGCCCAGCTCGTAGCCAACCCAGGCTTCTATCACACACCCCCATGCGACAGCCACGCCGTGCTTAACTCGCCCGCCCCAAGCCTCCTCGATAGCATGGCCTACGGTATGCCCGAAGTTTAGTATCTCGCGTAGCCCGTACTCCTCTCTCTCGTCAAGCTCTACTATCCTGGCCTTAGAGTCAACAGAATAGTAGACGATCTTCGCTAGTATATCACGATCCTTAATAACGTCAAGCCCGTGCTCCCGTAAAAGCTTATAAATACGCTTGTCGAGTGTGAACGCGTACTTGACCACCTCTCCTAGCCCGCTCAGCCACTCGCCCTCCGGCAGTGTCGAGAGGAGGCTCAGATCCTCTACCACGGCACGCGGCTGATAGAAGGCGCCTATAATATTCTTCAAACCCTTGTAGTTGACAGCAGTCTTACCCCCTATACTAGCGTCGACCATGGCAAGGAGCGTGGTCGGCAAGTTAACGTAAGGGACTCCCCTCTTATACACTGCTGCTGCAAACCCGGCCGCATCGCTGGCAGCCCCGCCACCCACTATAACGACTAAATCACGCCTCGAGATGTTCAGATCGTGCATCTTCTCGAGGAGTGATAGGAGAGTCTCTACGCTCTTAGCGGCCTCGCCATCAGGTAGAACGGCTTTAGACGCGTGCCTACAGAAGCCCTCGAGACCGTCAACAACCCTCAAAGCCATCTGTGAGAGGGGTTCAGGGTATACGACGAGGCATTGACTAGGCTCTAGTCTAGTATAGCGCTCTAGAAGTCTGCCAAGATTCTCTGCTAGCTCATAGCCTATTAGGACGGGGTAGGGGGGCGAGTAGCGCGGTGATACGATCCTAACAGCCTCTAGCTCCACAGCAGCCTACCCGCTCCTCGTCTCCCGCGAACACTTAATCACGGCAGCCCAGCGCGGCTCTATACAATCCCCCGTCACGATACACTCGAGTATTCGCTTATACGCCCTCAAGGCTATCCTCAAGTGCTTCCTCTCAGAGCAGGTCACTATGAGCCCTTCAGAGTGAACCTCAAAGGGTAGCGGCGTTATACCAGAAGACTCTAGCACATCCCAGTAATCCGGGGCCGCGGCTGCTGCAATCCCGCGGACGCCTAGCTCTCGTAGCAGGAGCACGCTAGAGCCGCACAGCAGCAGCGGCAGCTTGTCACACACATTACCCTCTATACCGGTCTCGTCAATCAGTATGAGCGTGTCGCACTCGTCGACACTGGGGGGATTCGGCACCACACGGAACTGGGGTGCTAAACTCGCCGAGGCGTAACCTATAGACTCTGCATCAGCGCCGAAAACGCACACGGTGCTAAACTTGCGCGTTGTCATCGTAGGCTTAGGCCGCATGGGCACAGCCTATGCTGAGAGGCTCTCAGAAAAAGGGTTTACACTACTCCTCTACTCTCGTCGCCCACACGCAGCGAGAGAGCTCGCAACACGCTTGGGCGCTCGTGTTGCGAGTGAGAGCGACCTCCTCGAGCCAGACACGATAGTCGTTAATGCCGGGTGGGATGACGAGTATCTCATAAGCCTCGCAAACCTGGTTAGGCAAGGTCACTCGATTCTCGTGAACACTGCAACAGTATCGCCTGCAGCGAGCCTAAAGGCTGGGAGGATTGTCGGAGAGAGCCGCTATCTTGAAGCGCCTGTCGCCGGGGGTCCTGGTGTTGCAAGGGAGGGTAAGCTGCCCATCATAATAGCGTACTGGGATAAGGCGGTGTACGACAAAGCCCGGCTTGTGATAGAGGCTCTAGCATCGACCGTGATACACGCTGGTGAGCCGCCGCGCGCAATGGTGGTGAAACTCGCGTTCAACAACCTCTTGTTCACGGCTATCGCTGGCTTCGCGTCCTCGATGAGGCTCGTTGCATCATGGGGTATAGACCTGGACGTGTTCAAGAGGCTCTTGGAGAGCACGTGGCTCCGTGTGATAGTCGAGAGGTATTGGGAGAGGGCTCTAACAGAGAGGCCTGCAAGCTTCCGGCTGGCTGGCGCGATTAAAGACCTGTATCTAGCTCTAGGCGCTCACGCCGAGAAGGGTTCGCCAGCCTCTTCGACAATGGGGGCCCTTAACGAGTATCTCGAGGCTATGAGGGTTTGTGGCGGCGACGTCGACTATACTAATGTTGTACGCTGTAACCTCGAGAAGCCTGGAGAGAAGTCTTAAACCTCTCGAGACGCTCGCCTAGTAGTAATGTGAGGTTGCCCGCCATGACGCAGATAGCGAGGCTCGAGCGATGGATGATTGATAGGCTTGCAGACGCGTTGAGGGTGGGCCTCGAGGAGGCGGAGAGGCTTGCGCGTAGACGTAGTGTTGTGAGGGTAATGAGATGGCGTGATATCACGTACTTCTCTCTTAGGAAAGACTATCGTGACTATAGGGAGGGCACTCTTATCGCCGTGTGGCCCGACGGCTATCGGGTTGTGCCAGGCTACCCCTCTATACAACGTGTGCTACTCCCAAGCGTTGCCCTGCCAAGACACTTCATTGACAAGGTAGTTGTGGAGGAGAAGATGAACGGGTATAATGTTAGGGTTGTCATGCTGCGCGGCAGGCTGGCGGCTATCACCAGGGGCGGCCTCATATGCCCCTATACAACGGCTCGTATAGAGAGACTCTATGGCGAGAAGCTTAAAGAACTATTCCGCGAGGAGGGCGAGGAGCTGATAGTAGCTGGTGAGGTTGTCGGGCTCGAGAATCCCTACGTCCGCTTCTACTATCCGGAAGCGGGCGGCTTCGCATACTTCGTCTTCGATATGAGCATTGGAACCCGTTTCCTCCCGCCGATGAAGCGTAGGGAGCTCGCAGAGAAGTATGGGCTACCCCACGTACCAGTGCTCGGCGTTATAGACAAGAACGATATGGGGTCTTTCAAGAAGATAATCGATGATTTGGAGAGGAGGGGGCGTGAAGGCGTAGTGCTTAAGGACCCTGAGTACCGTGTGCCGGCACTGAAGTACACTACAAGCTTCATAAACGTACACGACCTTGAGGTTGGTATGAGGTATCCCTTCGAGGAGGGTAAGAGCTACCTCTTCTCACGCATACTCCGAGAGATGTTCAAGGCGCTAGAGGAGGGCTGGGATGATAGGAGGCTGTTGGCGGAGGAGGAGAGGCTGGGCAAGGCGATACTAGAACCCGCCATCGAGTCTATAAAGAGGGTTGCACAGGGACACATGCTCTATGAGGAGTTTGAGCTCCTCTTCGGCTCCAGGAGCGAGCTAGACGAGTTCCTGGAATACATGGCCTCCCTCGGCATCGATGTTATAGTTGCGGGCGTCTCCCAGACGAATGAGGGTATACGAGCAAGGATTAGGAAGGTCAAGAACTCCTGGTACGAGATAAAGCGTATACTAGAGACCGGCCTAAGCCCTATCGACTAGACGCGCCCAGCGAGTGTATAAGCGCGTCTATGTCGAGGTCTAGCTCTAAGAGCTTAGACACTAGCCACCTTACGGACTCGCCGCTCTTACCAGGGGCTATTATGTCAGCCACCTTCTTTAGGGCAGGGTCGGCGTTCCCCACGGCAACCAGCAGCCTGCTAGCCTCCCTAAGCTCGGCATCCATGGGGGAGTCGCCAACGGCTATTGTCTCGGAGGGCAGCGCCTCCACAAGCTTCAATGCCAGCCTCAGGCCAGCAGCTTTCGTCGAGCACTTGGGCCTGATGTGTATAGCGTAACCGCTATACCCTATACTCACATCCTCCCGGCCAAGCCGCCTAACAAGCTCCTCAACCTTGCTAAGCGCCTCTTGCGCCTTGCCCGCGTCTTTCAAGTTAAAGGCGTAGTCGCAGTGGCGGTAAACGTTCTGCCAGCTAGGGTAGAGGTAGTTCGACAACCTAGCCTCTACTAGCCTGGCGACGTCGCTCACATCCTCCCTGCAGACCCGGTACCTAGAACCTCTATAGAAGACCATGCACCCGTTCTCAGCCACGTGGGGCGAGTCTTCGAACCCAAGGTATCTCGCGAGGCCTGCCACCACGGGCACGCTATTACCCGTCACTAGTATCACATGAACGCCGCGCGCGGCCAGCTCTCTAAGCAGCTTGACGGCATCCAAGTCTAGTGTGAAGACGCCACGGTCTACTGTCAGGGTGCCATCTATGTCAGCGGCTAGCACCCGTAACCTACTCAACTTTACAACCCTCTCGTGCCAAAAACATTAGTACCCTTTAATGCGTCTTTGCACTAGTGCCTCCGCCAACTGCATCCTCGATTATAGCCCTTGTCTCACGTGGCGCTATGATAACCGAGCCGACCTCCTCCACCCTCCTCGCGCTGATGCGGTCGCGCTCAACGCGTATATAGGCTCCAGCCTCGCGAGCTATTCCTAGCGCTGCAGCCACATCGACATTCCTGAGTTTTCCCCTCAGGTCTATGAATGCTAGAGCGCGGCCCAGCGCAGCCCATGTAATCTCTAATGCAGCTGCGCCATAGGATCGTGTGCTAACCCTATACCCTCTCGCCCTGAACGCGTTGACCACACGCTCTATTACACGAAGCTGTTCAGGGCTCTCAGCATAGTATAATAGTATACGCTGTATGGGAGTATGGAGAGGCGTTGAATTGCCCTCAAAAACTCCAACACCTTTTGCGAAGCTCACGGGAGGCCAGTTGAAGACTGGTGCCACTACGCCCGCTAGCAGCTCGTTAATAGTAATAGCGTCGTGTGTAACTGGCGCAGCGGCGATACTCACCGCAGCCCATGGCACGAAAGCAGCGTAGTTCTTGCTGCCATCCAGGGGATCTAGGAATATTACAAGCTCGGGTCCTTCACCGAGAATCACCTCGCCCCTCTCCTCGCATATGATGCGTGCTTTCACCCCCTCCGCTTTAAGAAGCTCTATTATGAACCCCTCAACCTCGTAATCTATGCCGAGAGTCTCATCTCTCTTACTCCTAGCTATAACCTCCAGCTGCTCTGTTACACCCAGCCTGTCGCGTAGATACGCGGCAGCCTCTCCCGCGACGCGCACTAGAAGCCTTCTAAGCTCCTCAGCATCCTTCATGCCGACACCTCACTCTTCGATAGCAACGTACTCGGGGAGCCACGTTAACAGCTCTTCTAGCACCTCGTCCGGGTCTTCGACCCTCTCTTTCGCCCCCTCCTCCGCAGTTATCATACCCTGGAGTGCGTGCACAAGAGCCTGGAGCATCAGCGTATAGGATTCCTTAAACAGTTTTGAGAGCCTGCTAGCAGACTCGTTTATACGCTCCCATGCCCTCTCCCCCTCAACGCATATACAGAAGTCGTCCGGCTCCTCGAGACCAAAATGGCATATAACAACCCTATTGCCGCTTAACGGCAGCACCACAACACGATGCCCCCTATACTCCACGTCCTCGATGAACTCGCTGCCAAGCTTCATTATGAGATCCCGTAATGGGAACTTGTTCGTAGGAGGCCCGTTGAGGGTACCCAGCAGCCTTAGCCCGCGGAGGGGCTCTAGAGCATTATACACATCGTCATACTTTACCCGAATCTCGGAGGACACTCTGCGACACCAACCCCGCTAGTAGCCTCGAGACCCTATATCCGGAACACTCGTCTAAAAGGAGAGCCTGGGCCCGATGCCCGCAGCGAGCTTGCTGAGCTTATAGAGTGATGATGGGTTGGAGTGGGAGGAGGGCCCGCCATGCAGGCGCGTGTCTCGATAGCTGCTTATAGCGGCGAGCCGCCCAGGCAGGCTATCGAGAAGAGCCTAGCCGCGGCCGACGCTCTAGTCGATGAGTGTAGGAGACATGGTGCACATCTCGTAGCGTATCTCGGAGGCTATCGTGGCTTAATGAGGATAGTAGCCTCCAGGCTTATCTCTCAGGGCGCTACTATAGTTCTCATACTGCCGAGAGACTATGAGGGCGTTGACGAGCCTAACGAAGCAATTATAGTAAGGACTGGTATGGATTCGAAGGCGCGTAGCGCCATACTGGTGCGGAGCGGAGATGCTCTATTAGTGCTAGGCGGCGCCTCCGGCACGCTTCTCGAGGCATTCGCCGCATATGGGCTAGGGCTTCCGGTAGTATATCTGCTCGGCACGGGCCTCGAAAGCGATAACCTGGTAAAAGCGTATGGGGATGGCGTGCTTGACTCGAGAATTGGGAAGCTCATCCACTACACTACTGATCCCCGGGAAGCGGGTAGGCTGGCGTGTAGAGCATCTCTAGGGAGAGGATTAAGAACGGGGTCTCGGTAAGGTGTCCGCTCGTCATCCTATAACGTCTCCGAGGAGGTGCTTCTCCTCATCGACCCCCGCGTCTCGATATAAGCTTAAGCTTCTCCTCTAATTCTTTGAGCCTCTCCTCTAACCCCCTCATAAT
>CAZTIR010000019.1:14894-25118 GCA_964613695.1 uncultured Desulfurococcales archaeon
TAATCTTCTTTTGCTTTGGGCTCGTCCTCATGATCTCGGCTAGGTTTATGGACACGCTCTTCGTAACCACTGCTCCGGCATTGTCCATCGCGCTTATATAGCAGTGTAGTAGCGTGGTATTGGCATGTGCTGGAACCGGGAAGGCTACTCTATTGACGCCTGGCGCGAGAAGCCCCTTGAATCGTTGTGTTCCGTATATGCAGGTGTAGTTAGCCTCTACAATGAAGCCGTCCGGATCCGAAACCGTTATGTATAAGGCTAGCATGTTTTTCTCAGGTGTCGCATTGACAGTTATAAGTGGAGGAAGGTTCAAGATCAAGGTTTTACAATAGATGTTGTGACCGTAGAGCTCGGTATTGTTAAGCGATGCTATCACGTCAACGCATATCCTATGCCTCCTCCCTCTGCTAAGCACTAGCTCCGTTCTTTCGCCAGGCTTTAGCATCTTAGCAACAGTGTTATCGACGCGTACGATGAGGGTGTAGTTGGCTGCGGGGAGCTGCGGGTATATCAGTGGAGTTATTGTGAAGGGTTTGCCGAGAGTCGGTTCTGGGGGGTTGAGCGCGAGTACGATACTGACCACTAGGACGGGTGTGCGATACAACACAGTGCCTCCCGGCGCATCATATATAGTCACATAATAGATGCCCGGCGTCAAGTTATACGGTTTGAGGTTAAAGACTACGGTCGAGCCGCGCGCGAGTATGTAGTACTCGCTTGCGAACCCGTTACCCTCGAGCCTTGCCGCTACTGAGGATAAGCCCGGGGGCAGCGACACTAAGGTCACCCTGATAGCGCCGTTTATTGTTGTGAGGCGAGGCTCAACCTTCACGACTAGATAGCCTCCCCCCGCCTTTGGGGCTGCCAGTGCTGCTGGCGAGGCTAGGAGGACGCACGTAGCCGCGACGAGCAGTAGGATATGGAGGCCGGGTAGGAGGGTACTAGCTAATGTATGCGCGGCTCGTCTAGATCTTGTAGAGTTTCGCTTCAGCATCATCGCCCTCTACCTCTACTACCGCGTAGTACCCGTGTGCTAAGGGGCCAGGATTTACGAGCAGGGTCTCGCCATACCTGGTTACACCCCTAGCTTCATGTATATGACCGTGTAGGAATACGAGAGGTTTAAACTCGTCTATGAAGTCTCTTAACTCGTATAATCCGGCGTGAACACCGCTATACGTCAAGTCGAGGAACCCGTGGACAGGATAGTGGGAGAGTACAAGCAGTTTCTCGCGAGGAGGTTGAGAGGATAAGATGGAGATAACGCGTTTAAGATCCTGCACGGGTTGCAAGCCACCGATACCAGCTACAACTAGGCCGCTGGAGTAGTACTCGACGCGGCCGTCGAGGAGCCAGTTGTTATCCCGGAGGATGCGCGCTATGTGAAGATCATCCATGTTACCCGTCACTGATAGAACTCTACGCTCGGCCCTCTTCAGTATCTTCTCGAGGCGCGAGTTACAGCATATGTCACCGGTTATCGCAATAAGGTCCACGTCCTTACGGTGCTCTTCTATAACCTCCTCTAACGCATCCAGGTTGCAATGGATATCGCTTACATGTAGTATATACATGCTCCAGGCGCCCATGTAGTGCGAGCATACACTCCAGTTTAATTAGGGTAGGGGCGTCTTGCGCTAAAGGGGTAGTGCAGCTTGCCCAAGCTTGACAGAGAGGAGATTGAGGCTCAGCGACGTAGACAACCCGAGGTTAACATTGGCGTTGTGGGCCACGTCGATCATGGTAAGACTACACTGGTTCAAGCTATAACCGGGATTTGGACTGCGAAGCATAGCGAGGAGCTTAAACGAGGTATGACGATTAAGCTTGGCTACGCGACCGGCGAGATATGGTATTGCGAGGGGGCTGAGGAGCCGGAGGCTTTCCAACCGTCTCCCGAGAAGTGCCCAGAGGGTACGACCCCAAAGCTGCTCAGGAAGGTCAGCTTCGTGGATGCGCCGGGCCACGAGGTTCTAATGGCTACGATGCTTAGCGGAGCTGCGCTAATGGACGGTGCTATACTGGTGATAGCGGCTAACGAGAAGTGCCCGCAGCCGCAGACGCGCGAGCATTTTGTGGCATTGGATATTGTGGGTGTCCGTAAGCTAGTAGTGGTTCAGAATAAGGTTGACGTGGTTACGCCGGAGCAGGCTAGGAAGAACTACGAGGAGATTAGAGAGTTTCTCAAGGGCACTTGGGCTGAGAAACTACCGGTCATACCGGTTAGCGCGCTCCACAAGGTTAACATAGATGCTCTCCTAATGGCTATAGAGGCTTTCATACCAACGCCACAACGCGACCTCTCTAAACCCCCGCTCATGTTCGTGGCGCGTAGCTTCGACGTGAACAAGCCGGGTACGCCCCCCGAGAAGCTTGTGGGCGGTGTGCTAGGCGGGAGTATAGTGCAGGGCGTGTTAAGGGTTGGTGACGAGATTGAGATAGCGCCGGGCGTCAGGGTAGAGAAGCGTGGTAAGGTGAGCTACGAGCCTATAGTCACGGAGGTCACTAGCCTACGCTTCGACAACCTTGAGGTAGAGGAGGCTAAGCCGGGCGGCCTCGTAGCCGTTGGGACTAAGCTGGATCCGAGCCTCACCAAGGCGGATAGCCTGGTCGGTAACGTTGTAGGCAAGCCGGGTCACCTGCCGCCCACGCGTTACGAGCTACGCCTCGAGTATAGGCTATTAGAGCGCGTGGTAGGCACCAAGGATCTAGTAAGAGTACAACCCATCAGGCCGCGCGAGCCCCTCATGATAACTGTTGGCACGGCTATAACCATGGGCATCGTGACAAAAGTTACAAAGGATGAGATGGAGGTTACGTTGCGTAGGCCTGTTGTAGCCTGGGAGGGCGCTCATGTAGCTATATCGAGACAAGTTCGTGGCAGGTGGAGGCTGGTCGGCTGGGGCATAATAAAGGACTAGAGAACGGGTATCGGCAAGGCCGGGTTTCGTCATCGGCAAGCGCCTCGGGAGGTAGCCAAACTACCTCATAGCCACTAGCGTTTAGCGTCGGAGAGTGTGATATATGGGCTCTTGCCACCGCCCACTCTGGAATATAACTGAGTATGACTAGGCTATTATGTTGAACTTGTTTTCGCGTTTTAGGCTTCTCTTGACCGGACTCTCCCCCAGGCGCTCGACAATCTTCCTAATAGATTCTCGAAGGTCTTTCTAATGGTTTCGAGGCTCGCGTTGTTAAGCTGCTCGATGTATGCGCTAACCTCCCTCCATTCCCTTAGCTCTTCAAGCTTTACTCCAACCTCCTCTGCTCTCTCCTCGATCTCCTCGACTAGGAGCTCTAGGTACTCAACTATCGTTCTTCTAAGCTTGTCGATATTGACTGCGAGGTTGTATAAGTCGTTTATCCCTCTAAGCCTTTGGAGAAGGTTCATGGCCTCACTACAATCCTTCGGCAACCCGTTTTCGGCAGCATAGGCTGCGATGGCGTTGCACCCTCTTACAAGCTCTTCAGCCGTCTTGTACAAGTGCGTGATTATGTTGTTCACTGTGTTGTGGTACTGTTTTTCTAGTGCAGCTAGCATCCTCTCTAGAAGCGGTAGGTCGAGTAGACCCGCGTGTAATGCCTTCTCCCTGAGCCCCTCTATACCCTCCTCGACGCTCTTAAGGAGGGCGTTTACATGCTCGTCTAGTAGGCCTCGTTTCGAGAGCTCATCTCGTATACGTCTTACCTCCCTTTCATACATTGACAGCGACTCTAGGATGGATTGTCTCTCCTCCTCTACGCCCCTCAGCTCTGCCAACAGCTTTGCGAGCTTGTAGAGAGTCGATAAGAGTGCTCCTGCTAGTCCTACAACGAGGGCTATCGTCACGCTCGTCAAGGTGATGCAGGAGAGCGTGGTGCTTATGAGGGTCTCCGCGTCCACCGTTATGAAATACCCTAGGAGTGTTAGGAGCGGGGCCGAGGCTAGCACCGTCTTTGAGGTGGGGACTGTAGAGGCTCCTAGTGTAGCTATTCTCGACTCGATGCTGGACGCGAGGCGCGCTATACTAGCCGCTATGAGGACAGATATTATCGTAGTTATGGTGGAGTAGACTAGGACCGGGTACAGGCTAGTGGCAGGGATGGGTTGGGGTTGTGACGGGCTTAGGAGGGCCTCCACGACCGGCTTAACGGGTTTGAGTACCGGCGAGACCAGGCTGCTGTAGCAGAGTTTCGAGCCCGCAGCCCATAGAGTTGTCAATAGCATCGTATACATGTAGGAGTATACCAAGGCGGCTATTACCGCTCCACGTGCATTACCGGATACCGCCGCATACATGGCAACCAGTAGTGGCGCGGCATAGACGCCCTCTGGCATCTTTAGGGAGGCTGCTGCAACCGCTCCCGTGGCAAGCCCTGCAACATCACGCCTCCTCACGCTTAGAACTGCAGCCGCTGCTATGAGGGTATATACGAGCAGAGCTGTGAAGAGTATCATGTCGTGCATAGCTATTAGGAGCCAAGGTTGGCCCGTAGCAGCGGCAAGTGTGAGAGCCGAGAGTATAATCGAGCCGGAGTAGACGAAACCCGTGAACAATGGTGTTGTCGTGGCCGGGTATGCCGCGGCCCATGCTAGGCCGAGCGAGATTATCATCATCTCGGTCTTGTCGGGTATCCAAGGATACGCGTAAAGGAACAGGATGAGAGCCACGCCTGCATAAATCGATACGAGTATCCTTGATAGTCTCGGCACTCTAATCCCCGAGCGCCAGTCTTCACGGTATGGTCATTTGAGTCTGTAGACGCGGCCCTCAGCCATCAAGCCTTTACAACGCCCATAGACGACTATAGCGGAGCCAGGCGGTATCACGACAACAGTCGCATTCATCACACCCTCCTTGTTTATAATAGTGCATGCGCCTCGCTCGCTTAGCAGAGTCGCGTTTATACTCATCTTGCACGGATTGTAGACAACCCAGCCTCCATCCGGAAGCTCGACGAGCGAGAGTATACACGGCTTGCTTACATGAGGAGCGTTTGCAATGCTAGCCACGTAGGCTAGCACCGCCGCACCCGACACTAGCGTAGCGATTAGGAGCAGGGCGGTGGACACTATGGTCTCGCTTCTAACCCTCACGCTCGTGCACCCATCGATACACCAGTCGCTCTACTAGTCCAGAGGGGTGAGCGAAACTAGGGTAGCCTTGATTACCGGTTACAAGCTAAGCCAACGTGGACAACCGGGATCGCCCGCTCAACGGCGCCGTAGCGCGCGGGATGAGAGCGGGTATCCGGTTGCTCCCCCGCTACCCCCTCACGGGAAAGTAGATTAACAAGCTGGGCCTCCATCCCACCCGGCTCCCCGGTCCCCTGCGACACGACCCCGTGTCGTCGGGGCTAGATGGGCAGGGGTCGGGTCACTCCCGGCCGCATCTCACTAAACTAGCATACTAGTCTAGGACATACTTCTTGTTCTCCTCTGCAACCTCTATGTCTGCACTGAGCCTCTCTCTAACAAACTCGGCAAACTGGTCGGCCGTATTAGACTCGCTGTGAACCACTAGATCCCTCTCAGGGTTAACCCTCCTTATGAGCTCAAGAAGCCCATACTTGTCGGCATGGCTCGAGAAGTCGAGCCACTCCACTCTCGCGCGGATAGGCTCCCCCGTCTCGCTGAAGACACCCTCCTCTAGTATCTTCCTACCAGGAGTGCCCGGCGCCTGGAAGCTCACCAGGACTACGGCGTTCTTGGGATTATGCATGAGCTTCTTGAGATAGTAGAGGCTCGGCCCGCCCTTGAGCATCCCGGCAGATGCTATTATCACACCCGGCCTTTTCCACACCCTCCTCCTATCCTGCCAACCGTTGACGAACGTGAACGCCTCCCTAGCCTTGCGTAGCAGGTCGACGTTGCGGATATAGGAGGGGTTCTCGAGGAAGATGTCAGTCACCTGCCTAACCATCCCATCAACGGCCACGTCTATACCCAAGTCTCTCTCGGCGAGCACCATCATAACCTCCTGGCCCCTGCTGATGCTAAACGCTGGTATGAGCACGGTGCCGCCTTTCTCAACAACCTCCTCAACTATAGACACGAGACGCTCCTCTACAACGCGGCGCGGCGGGTGGGTCGAAGCCCCATAGGTAGCCTCTATGATCATGAGGTCTACGTGGGGCATGCCATCCACACGAGCGGGCTCCATGAGCTTAGTGTATATCGTGTTAACGTCGCCCGTGTAGAGTATCCTCTTCCCGCCAACCTCGACAAGCGCCATAGCGCTACCCGGGATATGGCCCGCAGGGTATAGCCTAACCTCGAACTCCTCACCCACCCCAATGGGCTCGAAATAGTGCCCAACCACCGCGGACTCAAGCAGCCGCTTAACCTCAGGCTCCTCGTACATAGAGTAGTAGCCGTTAAGCTTCAGAAAATCAGCCCACATCAGCCTCGCCATCTCGAGAGTAGGCTTCGTCGCTATCGTTGGAGGAGTGTACGTGATATAGTAGGCCGGCGCGGTGCCAATGTGATCGAGATGAGCATGGGTCAACACGATACCATCCACTAGCCTCGGCGGAACAGTCTTAGCGAAGACGGGCCTATCCTCCTCGTCGAAGTTCACGCCAGCGTCCAGGAGCAGTATACGCCCCTTGTACCTCACAGCTATACTCGCACGCCCAACCTCGCGAGCCCCTCCCAGCACCTCAACCTCTACACTCATCTCTCACCGCACCTCACTCCTACAGAACAAGGTAAGTGCATGGCACCCCTATAACCGGCACTATACGCGCCCCATTCTATACGAGCAGCGCCAGCCGAGCAAACAAGGGGTTAAGAGGGGTTCACCGGGTAGACCCGCGCGGTGGGGAAGAATGCCCAAAGAGGTTAAGAGCGTTGACGAGTTCCTCGAGGCGGCTAAGAGGGCTTCCGAATGCCGGGTTAAAAAGAGCTACGTCTACGTAAAGACGGAGAACGGGGTCGAGAAGAAGCCCATACTAAAGGTGAAGGCGCGTACACGCCGCTACCTCTACACGCTGAAATTCGAGGACTATAAACAGGGTATAGAGTTCGCGAAGAAGCTGAAAGAGATGGCGTCAAGAGGCGAGGCGTGCAACGGCAACATCAATATACTGGATAGCGACGTGGCGCAAGAGCTAGGAGGCTAGTATACCAGTAGACCGACCGGCAGCTACACCATACAATACACTAGCCTAGAGACCCCCTCCCGCCCCCAGGCCCTTACAGGAGCCGAGCAGGGAACCGGCAAGAGAATGCACAATAGCGCCACGAGGCCACCACGTTTTCACAGATAGGCTGTGTACACGTGCCCATTACCATCCCGACCCGACACCAGGAATTGGAAGGCTCCACGCGAAACCAGGGTTAATCGCACCTCGCGTAAAGTTAACCGCCAGTTAACTTCACCTTCGCCCCGACACTCCCAGCCACCATACCCATTACGATCCAGGGTCTGAAAGCGTAACACGACTGCAGCCCACCAGCCGGAGCCTGTGGGTGCACTACGAGCACGTCGCGGTAGCGGCTAGAGTGGTATCACGCGTCTAGCTACTCTACGCCTCCTAGTATCCAGGCGGGGTAGCTCAGATGACCCAAGACTAGACGCCTACCCCGCAATCGTGATACCCGCGTCAAGTATCACGTTCGAGTAACCTGTCTATGCTCCCCGCCCCTCCCGGGCTAGCCGATAGGCGCTAGGGTTTGGGTGGCGGGCAGCCATCTGTAACACCGGCAGAGGGTATTACGATTGTCGAGTGGCGTGTTGAATCCGGTCTCGTATGAGCTTGCTCGCTGGCGGCCCATCGATAAGGGTGGAGCGCAGAGGGAATACTTTCTTTCCACGTACAGCAATCACGTTCAAAGTCGTGTAAGGATGCGTCCATCTGCCGGTGTACCGGTAGGCTTGCCTGTCGGTACACCGGTCTCTCCTTATGAGGTTCCGGTGTTACCAGGTTAACGGGAGTGAAGGCTTGGAGCTAATACCCGGAGTCGAGCCAGTGGGCGAACACCCCATAGCATACATTAGGCCGTTGAAGGCACTCGTGATGGCAGATCTTCACCTCGGTTTCGAGGAGGAGGCCGCCAAGCACGGCTACTTCATACCACGCGTGCAGTTGAAGAGGACTCTGAGGATGCTAGAGGAGGCTCTAAGCCTCTACAACCCAGACCGCGTGATCATAGTCGGCGATGTGAAGCATACTTTCGAGAGGCTTACTAGACTGGAGCGCGAGGAGGTTGGAAAGCTCTTCGCCTTCCTCAAGAGCAAGGGTCTAGAGGTCACAGTGGTTAAGGGCAACCACGACAGCTACCTGGTTCTAGTCGCGCGCGACTACGGCGTAGAGGTGGTGAAGCCATACCTGCTCATGGGCGACTATCTCTTCATACACGGGCATAAAGAGCCGCCGCCCGAGGTTAAGCCACGCTACATAATCATGGGTCACGAGCACCCGAGTCTAAGCGTGAGAGACCGGATAGGCTTCGTTGCTAAACTACCATGCTTCCTCGTCGGAGTCCACAAGCCAACCGGGGCCCAGCTGCTCGTCTTGCCAGCGGTCGGCGTGTACCAGACGGGAACCACGGTATCCACGATACCCGAGTCCTACCTCTCACCGATACTGAGGAAGCAGGTTGAGCTCGAGAAGCTGAAGCCCTATGTGATAGCCGAGGGGCTGGGGGTGCTAGAGTTCCCCGAGCTAGGCCTCCTCGAGGAGATAATAAGCGAGGGTGGGGCTGGCGACCTACTCAGTGGGGCAGGTGCGGAGAGCACGCCTATCCGCTAGAATCTTCTGGATGTTCTCTACCGCCTCCGCCACCTCCTCCTCCCTCTTCGCGCCAGTGATGACCATCTTGCCGGAGCTGAAGATGAGGAGCACTACGCGAGGCTCCGACATCCTGTAGATGAGGCCTGGGAACTGCTCCGGCTCGTACATGCTATTCTCTAGCGTCAACGCAGCCTTCTCGAGATCCACACAGCAGTTCAGGTTAGCGGACGCCACTATATTCTGTATCTGCACCTTAGGCCTCCCCACAATGACAATGCCGTGGGACTTCAGCTCCCTGATAATCTTCTTCACAGCCTCTATCAGCTGCTGGGTGCTCTTTGCACCGGTTACAACCATCTTGCCAGACTTGAAGATTAGGGCTGTCACCTTAGGCTCCTCGAGCCTAAACACGAGACCCGGGAACTGCTCCGGGTTGTACTCAACGTTAGGGACGCTAGCCTCTATCGCGGCGAGGTCTAGGTTCTGGTCGAGGGTAACCGTAGCCACTATGTTCTCGATGCGATAGGTTGGTTGGGGGACGCACGGGGGCTCGCGGGTGGTGCGTATCGTGAGACGCTGGGAGGTAGACATGTTACCAGCCTACTCCGGCTTAAAAAGGGATTATAATGGGGAGCTATAAGTTTTGGCGTGGTGGAGTAGTTGGTGAGCGTCAGGCTAGCTATACCGAGTAAGGGCAGGCTAGTAGAGCCGACGATGAAGGTATTGGAGGCTGCGGGCATTCGCCCCCAGTATGCCGACGAGAGGGCTCTAATGATACCAACGAATCTCGACTGGGTGACGCTCGTTAGGCTGAGAACCGAGGACATACCCGGCGTCGTGGAGACGTGTGCAGCAGACCTCGGGATCACTGGCCTCGATTTTGTCAGGGAGTCTGGAGCCTCTGTTGAGGTGCTGGAGGATCTGGGCTTCGGCAAGGCGCGCCTGGTTATAGCCGTGCCCGAGGATAGCGGCTATGAGAATGTCGAGGAGCTGCCGGACGGCGTCAGGATAGCGACCAAGTATGTTAACATTGCTAGGAGGTTCTTTGAGAAGATTGGCAAGAGGGTTAGGATTGTGAGGGTGAGCGGCTCGACAGAGGTGATGCCCCTACTGGGAGCGGCGGACGCTATACTAGACGTGATGAGCACTGGAACAACGCTAGCAGTGCATGGTTTGAAACCCATAGCCACCGTCATGGAGACTAGTGCTCACCTCATAGCCTGCAAGGATAGCCTCGAGGGGGAGAAGGGTAGGCTCGTGAGGCGGGTTGTCGAGCTTATTAGGAGTGTGCTGGAGGCTCAGAGGAAGAAGCTGGTTTTGATGAACGTGCCGGAGAGGCTCTTGCAGAGGGTTCTCGAGATCCTGCCTGCCATGGCGGGCCCGACGGTGGCGCGTATAGAGCGTACGCCAGAGCCCATGATGGAGGTTATAATAGTGGTTGATGAGGATGTGCTGCCCGAGGTCATACTAGCGGCGAAGGAGAGAGGCGCGCGTGACATAGTGGTG
>CAZTIR010000020.1:0-9775 GCA_964613695.1 uncultured Desulfurococcales archaeon
ACTCTGGCTTATCCTTGCAGCTCTCCTCAGGCTTCTGCCTCTTACACTGACCCTCCCAGGGCAAATGTTTCAGTGTCTTCGATTCTTCGACTATACCCCGATCTATCCGGGTTCGTTGCTCAGCGAGTATTTTCGATGATGGAGAGGCCCGTGCCCCACAACCGTGGGGCCTGTCTCTGCGTCTGGTCTCCTTGCCGCCAGCCTTAGCTTTCGTCACGGGCGGGTTGGTGGCGGGGGTTGGGGTGGTGCTGAGAGATGAGTAGAAATAATGGGCTTAGAGTATTGCTCCTCCGCCTTTGTTCGGCTTGAGCTTGTGTATTAGCCTCGCTACTACCCTCGCGTCTGCTATCACGTTGCTTATCTTGGCGTACTCGTCTGGCTTGTGTGCCGTCATGTCGCACGTCTGCCAGACTACTGCGGCCATCCCTCGTTTGCGGAAGTAGCGGGCTACCGTGCCTCCCCCGATTCCTATGGGCTTGGGCTCTATGCCCCGGTCCTCTCGGATGGCCTCGGCTAGGCTCCTTACCAGGGGGTGGCTTGGCCTCGTGGGTGCTCCTGCTGCGTCCTTCATCACGGGCTCTATCCTTACCTTCGCGCCTGTGGAGGCCGAGAACGTGTATGCTAGGCTCCTGATGGTTGAGAGCACCTCCTCTATGCTCCTCGAGGGTAGTATCCTGCAGTCCCAGTACGTCACATCCCTGCCCGGTATCGTGTTCACGTTGCCCACGTTCGGCTCCCTCTTGGTCGGCTCGAAGGTCGAGACGGGGGGCTCGAACATGGGGTCGTAGTCGGAGTAGAGCGTGTGGAGTGCGCGGTCGAGCTCCAGGTTGAACTGCATTGCTAGCCTTGCAGCGTTGAGCCCCAGGTGTGGTAGGGATGCGTGAGCCTGCCTACCCTCGACGACAACCCTCACCCATAGTAGGTGCTTCTCGGCCACCTCTATCTCGGAGCCGTCCCTGCTGCAGTAGTCTGGCACGAGAACCATATCGTCGCTTCTAAAGACCCTGGTCTTCTCGAGGAGGTACTTCACCCCATAGTTGCTACCAGCCTCCTCGTCGGAGACGAAGGCGAAGCCGAGGGGTATGGGGGGCTCCACGCCCTCCTCAACGAGGGCTCTAATCACCACGAGGGACATGACTACAGCCTGGAGGTTGTCCTCGGCACCCCTCCCGTAGACCAGGTCGCCCTCCACGGTGGCCTCGAAGGGCGGCCTCGTCCAGAGGCTGGCGTCGCCCTCCGGGACCGTGTCGATATGGGAGACTATCCATAGGCGGGGCCTGCCGTGCCCAATCTTAACAACGAGGTTGGGTCTCACGCCGCCCTCGGCCCTGGGGTCGGGGGCGTCGTAGCGCTCCACATCCAACCCGAGCTTCTTCAGCTCCTCCTCCAGAGCCTCGGCTCTCCTGAGCTCACCCCTGCCGCCGAAATCGGGGGGTATGGCTTGCAGCGGGATGAGCCTCCTGTAGAGGTCTACGACGTAGCCTCTCATGGACTCGATACGCTCCAGGAGCCTGTCTAGGCTCATGCCTCGCGCCGGTTTTGTGTGCGCCGGGCCACCGCTATTCTACCCCACGGGGCCTCCTAGCCCCTGGTGTAGCGTCTTTGAGCGTCTATAGGCTGGAGTTGCCCGTCTCGAGGGAGGAGGTTGAGAGGCTTAGGGTTGGCGACGTGGTCTACATCACGGGTGTCGTGGTGACGGCGCGGGATCAGACGCATCGCAGGCTTATAAGGCTCCTCGAGTCCGGGGAGAAGCCGCCCATAGACCTTGAGGGCCTCGCGGTCTACCACTGTGGTCCTGTCGTGAGGAGGGAGGGTGATGAGTGGAGGGTGGTGGCGGCCGGGCCCACCACCAGCTACCGGATGGGCATGCTCGTCCCCAGGCTCGTAGAGCTCAGCGGGGCTAGGCTCGTGATAGGCAAGGGCGGCTTACCTGACGAGGCTGCCGACGCTCTCTCTAGGGTCGGGGGAGTGTACCTGGCGTACCCCGGCGGGGCGGGCGCGCTAGCCGCTAGCAGGGTTAGGAGGGTGCTCGGCGTCTACTGGCTAGAGGAGCTGGGCGTACCCGAGGCCATGTGGGTCTTCGAGGTCCAAGACTTTGGGCCCCTGACGGTGGCGATAGACGCGAGGGGCGGTAACCTCTACCGAGAGGTTCGTAGACGGGTTGAGGAGAATAGGGTGAGGGTGCGCGAAGAGGCCGCGAGGATAGCCGAGGAGCTGGTAGGAGAGTCTTGACGCTCCAGAAGTGCACCAGCTACGACCAGGGCCTCCTCGAGGAGTTGTCGAGGGTTGCCCGCGGCTCCTCTCTACGAGCCCTCCTCGAGAGCCTCTGCGAGCCCCCCGCGAGGCTGTACGTGAGGGTTAACACGCTACGCGCCGACCCCGGCGAGGTGCTCGACAGGCTTAGGTCTAGGGGCCTCCGCGTCTACCGCGACGAGGCACTCCCAGAGGCCCTATGGTTCCCCGTCGAGGGGCCTTTCAGGGTGCCCCTCGTCGAGAAGAGGGTTGTCGTCGACAAGAGGACTGCTGAGAGTGTGCTGCTCGGGGCCCACGTCTACGCGCCTGGCGTTGTAAGCGCCGAGGGCGTGGGGAAGGGTGACGAGGTGAACGTGGTCTCCGAGAACGGGGTTGTCGTGGCTTACGGCGTCGCGGAGATGAGCTGGGAGGAGGTGAGGGAGAGGGGGAGGGGCCTAGCGGTACGCGTCATAGTCTCGAGGTACCGTGCCCCCAGCACCCGCGAGCTGCCCGAGTGGCGGGAGGGGCTCATCTACGAGCAGAGCCTCCCGGCCATGTGGGCCTCTAGGCTCCTAGAGCCCGAGCCAGGCGAGATAGTGGTGGACATGTGCGCCGCGCCAGGCGGCAAGACGGGGCACGTCTATGAGCTCAGCGGCGGGAGGGCCCGCGTGGTAGCCTTCGACCACTCTTCCGCCAGGATATCCAGGATGGTCGCGGAGCTGAGGCGCCTAGGCCACCTCGATGGTATTCTCGTTGAGAGGGCTGACTCACGCTACCTCGACCTAGACTACCCCATGCTGCGCGCGGATAAGGTGCTCCTAGACCCCCCGTGCACCGCGATAGGCGTCATACCAAAGGTGTACGATGTGAAGCGCCTGGAGGATGCCATGGCGGCCTCGAGGTACCAGTGGCAGTTTGTGAAGGTCGCGGCTAGGATACTAAGGCCAGGAGGCCGCCTAGTATACTCGACGTGCACGATAACGCGCATGGAGAACGAGGATATAGTCTCGAGGGCCGAGCGGCTCGGCCTAAGGCTGGTTGAGCTCAGGGCCCCGGGCTCGTCGCGGGGCCTCGGGGTCCCAGCCTCCAGGTTCTACCCTAGCGTGCAGCGAACCCCAGGCTACTTTATAGCCGTGCTCGAGAAACGCTCGTGAGCAGGGATGCTGGTGCCGCAGAGGATAGTCCTCGACACCACAGCGTTCCTAGCAGCCCTCCCCCTGATGCTCTACGACGCGATCCTCTACACGACGCCCAGCGTCGTCGAGGAGGTGAGGGACGCGGAGAGTAGGAGCAGGCTCGAGACGGCGCTGGTCTTGGAGAGGGTTAGGGTTGTTGCACCCCGCTGGCGCTACAAGAGGCTCGTGTTGAGAGAGGCCACCCGGCTCGGCCTCCACACCAGCCTCTCAAACACAGACCTCGACGTGGCTGCTCTAGCCTTGCAGCTCAGGAGCGAGGAGGGAGGTGTTAGCGTAGTGACGGATGACTATGCGCTCCAGAACCTGCTCGGACACCTACATATCGAGTGGAGGCCGTTACGTACCCGCGGTATATCGCGCGTAGAGGAGTATATTGTAATATGCCCGGTCTGTGGCTACAAGTCGGAGAAGCCTGGTGAGAAAGTATGCCCAGTATGCGGTACACCCTTGCGGCGGCAGCGTTTATCATCCTCGTCGCCGCGGCGGCGCTGAGTGCTGCGCGGGCGGCGGCCAGCAAGGACGAGCTCCTGCTACTCGCCTTAGAGACGGCGATCCACGTTATCAACGGCGAGAGGCTTCAGGCAGCCCACTCGTCGCTAAAACTGTGCGTGGAGATAGCCACCTCGCCGCCGGGCATATTGAGCGATGATAGTGGCCTCGCAGAGCTGCTAGCACTATTCTCCGCTATCACCCCAGAAGGGCTGAACACCAGTAGAGCCAGGCTCGCATACCTCTACCTGATAGGCGCCTACTCGCCCGCAAACCCCCTCGCCGCGATATGCGGGATCCATCTCAAGTCCCCGCAGAACCCCAAGCCCGTAAACAAGCCCACAATGCAGCCCACAGTGCAACAGGGCGGCGGAACCACTGCTCCAGAGGGCTCGGGGAGCGGCTCTAGCGGGACAGGAGCCGGTGGGAGCACCACTACACCCACCAGGCCCACCCGGGTCCAGGAGCATGGTGAGGCCGGGCAGGGCGGCGGCTCTCAGGAGGAGGTTGGCGGGGTTAACGCGGAGGAGGTTAAGGGCATGCTCAATGCTGTGAAGAGGCTTGTCGAGTCGCAGACCGCGAACCAGCAGACCCCGATCGGGTGGAGAGGAGTGCAGGAGATTGGCGGGCCGGGAACCGAGGCTAGGGACATGTACACGCTATCACTGCTCCAGCTCTACAAGCAGTTCACCAAGCTCATGGAGGGGCTTGGGGTGCAGCCTAGCATGGTGCAGGGTGAGTACGGCACCCCGAACGCCTGGCCGAACACCCCCTACAACTACTATAGTGGCGGCTACAACGAGTACAACAGCCGTTATTACAGCGGCTACCCCTCCGAGAACCCCCTCGCGAGCATCTTCAACAAGATAAACGAGGCGTTTAGGAGTATAGCCGAGTCGGTTGCCTCGAGGAATCCACAGCTCTCACGCTACGCCTATAACACGTATAGCACGGGCTTCGGCGGCACGGGGGCGGCTGGCGCCGGGTACGAGTGGCAGAGTATCGAGCAGACGATAAGCTCCGTGACCTCGGGAAGCGGGAGCACGGTGATAGACTTTGATAAGCTGAGCGAGCTGCTCCGCAGCCTCGCCACCACAGCGGTGGCTAGCAGCTCCGCGCCGCAGGCCAGCGGTGGCTCGACGCCATCCACGATGCCCACCAGCGAGGCTACAAACATCCTACACTCTCTCCAACAGATCCTGCGCGCGGTTAGCCACGCTACCCCTCCGGCTACGGGCTCGGCGGGTGGTCGCGCGCCGGAGACCGGCAGGATTACGGGTATCGACGAGAGGTTGGTGAAAGAGTTTGCAGACATACTGAGGGCGATAGGGGGAGGTAGCCCGCGGGCTTCGAGCGCGCCGAGGGGCGTACAGGAGCCGGTGCAGGCTACGGCGCACCCGGTGACGCGGTGGAACCCGGCGGCGTCCACGGCGAGGAGTATAGAGCCGAGGATCGCGCCCAACCCAAGCATGTGGGGTCAGGGAGGTAGGCTAGTGAGGGTCGACATCTCTAAGGCTATTAGCAGCGCGTTGAGGAGCTTCTCCAGCATGGCTTCCGAGGCGTCGCCCTACACGCCCCCGAGCATAAGCCTCCCATTCGCACCATTCATACACGTAGGCGGCGCCGCTCCGAGCATCTCGGCGCCATCCTTCGCCGCGCCAGCGCTACCCTCGGCGTCCATGCCGAGCGTGGGTGGCAGTCCTTTGGTGCTGGTGGCGTTACTTGGACTCGTGGGCGTCGTGTTAGCGGCTGTGCTGGCGCCCAGGCTGCTCGGAGAACTGAAGGCTGGTAGGGAGATGGCGGCGGCGAGGCTAGAACTAGCGAGCATTGAGCGCAAGGGCGTTGTCGAGAACGAGGATATTGTAAAGCTCTTCGCGCGCATACTTAACGTGTTAGGCGCGAAGTGTAGGCCGAAATACCCCTACGAGACCCACCGCGAGTACGAGAAGGCTGTTAAGGGGGAGGCGCGCCCAGTATACCACGAGGCGGCGACGGTATACGAGCTGGCCAAGTTCGGCCACCGTTCATCACCGAGCTTCCTAGACGTTCTTAGAAACGCTATTCAGAGGCTGCGGAACGCGGAGTGCCACGGGGAAGACTAGAGATGGACTTTATGCGTTACGCTAAATGGGTGGCTATTTCTACCCTCATACTCGCCCTCCTCTCCATCCCCCTCATCGTCATTCACATACCCGTGAGCCTCGACGGGACAGTCTATGATAATGGTCCCAGTGGCTTCACACTCCTCCTCGACGCCCTGAGGAGCGCTGGGCATAGAGTGGTGCTGGGCTTACCCTCGCCCAACGATACAGGTGGGGGTGTAATCCTCCTCATACTCGATCCTAGGTTCTGCGTGGGGTTCTCGGGGCCAAGCTCGGACTATATAAGCATGTTGAGAAGCTGGATAGAAGGGGGAGCAAAAGTATTACAAGTGGTTATTGTGGGTGAGAGCCCCTGCGCCTACTATTTCCTCAAGGCCGTGTACCCGGGGGTAGGGGGAGCGTCTAGCGTAAACTACGTCTCCTTCACGCTGAACGGCGTCAGAGTGGTTGAGCCGACGGGCCTAGTGGTCGACGTGGGCGGTTCGCCCACGCCCCTGATACTATACCCGCCTGGCGCCATTAACCCCCAGCTGGTCTTCATAGGAGGCTCCGACTTCCTCCGTAACAGTGCCGTTGCCAAGCACCCCGAGTACCTTAAGGCGTTTGTCTCGCTCCTCCTCCCCCAGGCCACGGTCGTGGTCTACACGCTGCCGGAGACCGGCGATGCCGGGATAGCGGTATCGCCCTACCTGCTGGCCTCCGCGCTACTCTACTACCTCGCCATGCTCGAGAGGCACTTGTATAGCGTCTCTCCCATCCTCCTAGCGCTACCCTACACGCTCGTCGCCGCGGCGCTGGTGTATAGGCTTATAGGCAGGGGTCTAGTGTCCCGCGAGGAGCCGGTCTACTATAGGCCCAGTCCCCCCGGCCTGATCGGGGTTACGAGCGTCTATGCGAGGCTAGTCTCCTCTAAGAAGATCGCAATGTCGGAGGCTGTCATAATCATAGACAGGCTGTACGACATAGTCGATGCGGCTCTCCGCTACTATCTCAAAGCGGGTATAGAGGATGTGCTGAAGAGCAGGGACTTGCTCGCGAAGCTGGCGTCGCTAACCGGTTGGAGCCCGGAGCGCGTATATAGGCTGCTGCTTCGACTATACAGGGTTAGGAGGAAGATAAGGGGGTTAGCTATACGTCCGATAATCTTCCGCTGGCATAAGGAGGCGACACGGTTAACAAGTGAGGCTTCACAGCTTCTTAAAAACCTAGGTGTGGAGTTGGATAAGATACGTGGGCTGGAGGTGCTCCTAGAGCATGGCGAGCTTAGAGCCCGTGAAGAGGTTGGCTGACGCTGTTAAACGTGAGGTTAGCAAGGTAGTCTATGGCCTAGACGAGCCCCTGAAGATCATACTCGCGTCCCTCCTGGCGGATGGCCATGTGCTGCTCGAGGGTGTTCCGGGGGTTGCTAAGACGACGTTAGCCAAGGCTTTCGCTTCGAGCCTCTCGCTAACCTTCAAGAGGATACAGTTCACGCCGGATCTCTTGCCTAGCGACGTGATAGGCACTATGATATTCGACGTGAAGACTGGCGAGTTTAGGCTCCGCCAGGGCCCTATCTTCGCGAACATAGTGCTGGCCGACGAGATTAACCGAGCCTCGCCGCGTACCCAGTCCGCGCTCCTAGAGGCGATGCAGGAGAAGCAGGTTACCATAGAGGATAGGACTTTGAAGCTCCCGGAGCCCTTCATGGTGATAGCCACTCAGAACCCGATAGAGTTTGAGGGCACTTTCCCGCTCCCCGAGGCCCAGCTCGACAGGTTCCTGGTCAAGATAAACGTCTATCACCCGTCGAGGGAGGTGCTCAAGAAGGTGTTGAAGGAGCTTAGGGTTATACGCCAGTGGCCCGTGCAGCCGGTGGCCACCCGGGAGGATATCCTAGCCGCTCGGGAGGTTCTCTGGCACGTGCGCGTCGATGACAGCATCCTAGACTATATACTCGATATCGTCGAGGCTACTCACAAGCACCCGCATGTCAGGCTGGGAGGCTCGCCTAGGGCGGCTATAGCGTTGCAACAGGTGGCTAGGGCGTTGGCGGCGCTCGATGGCAGAGATTACGTCATCCCCGATGATGTCAAGACTGCTGCGCGTTACGTGCTGCCCCACCGTATCATACTCAAGCCCGAGGCGGAGGTTGAGGGCGTAACCCCCGAGAGGGTTGTGGACGAGGTGTTGCGTAGTGTCAGGGCTCCAGTACCCTAGCCCCGTTAGACTAACGTCGAGGGGCAAGGCGCTCCTGGTAGTAGCGGCTCTGCTCGCGGCGGTGGGCGTTATACCACACCAGGCTAACCTGGCAGCCGCCTTCGCAGGGGGCTTGGGGCTAGTCTCTCTCCTCATCTACTGGCGTCTCGTGGGCGTAGCGCGGGGTGCTGCTGTAAGCAGGCTGGAGGTTAAGCGTAGGGTTCTTGGCGAGCGGGTTGAGGGCAGTGATTTGGAAGTAGAGATAGTCGTGCGTAACCCGACCCCCATTGCCTTCGAGCACGTGGAGATCTACGACTCGCCCCCCGCCCTGTGGGAGACGGAGGGGCAGCCGAGGATCACCGTGTTCATCCCCCCGTTGTCACAGTTGAGGCTATCTTACCGCGTTAAGCCCGTGTATGGGTTGCACGAGTTCGGCCCAATTAGGGTCAACGTCTATGATCCTCTAGGCTTGTTCACCTATAGCCTCGAGGTAGGGGAGAAGGAGGTTGTGAGGATAAAGCCGAAGCCTATATCGCGCATGAGGGGCGCCTACCTCATACCCTCCTCTCCCAGACCCGGCGGCTCCTCTCCCGGCAGGCGCCGCGGAGTAGGCACGATCTTCTACGATGTCCGTGAGTATGCGCCGGGAGATGATCTAAGATTTGTCGACTGGAAGGGTTATGCTCGTACACGCCGCCTCTACGTCAAGCAGTTCGAGCAAGAGGTTCAGGTTAACACGGTCATAGTCTTCGATGCCACCGAGACGATGTTCATGGGGGCGAGGGGCGAGACTAAGGCTGAGAACACGGCACGAGTTGTTAGAAGCGTGTTGGAGTACATCGCGTGGCGTGGAGACAACTACATGCTGGCAGTCATAACGCCGGATGGTAAGCTACGCTCGACACCCTGGCTTAGGGGTAGGGCGGGGCTCCCAATAGCACTCGACATCTTGTCTAGCGTCAAGTGGCCTCTAGAAGCGGCAATGACGCCCCAGAAGAGCGCCCCCGTCGTCTCTGATGAGGAGTTGTGGCTAATGCCCGGCTCTAGAAGAGCTTCGAAACTTGCTGGGCTATACCGGCAGGTGGGGCGCGAGAAGACGCTCTTCTTCCTCTTCACCGACTTCTACGAGTCGGCGGCCGTGGCGCGCAGCTATGCCAGGGTGTTGGAGAAGCTGAGGATGTTGAGGCACGAGGTCCAGGTTCTGATACCGCTGACCCACTACTTCGAGATACAGCTTCTGGGCGGCGGTATCGAGGCAAGCTTCTACACCATAATGGCGCTCGAGAAGCTCCAAGAGTATTTCGACATACTTAAGCTGTTGAGGAGGAAGGGCATAGCGGCTCTCGCTACTGGGCCGGTGAAGCTGGCTGAAAGCGTGCTAGAAAAGCTAGAGAGGTATCGTAGGCTCCTATCATAAGCCACGGGGCCATACCAGGGCCGCGTGGTGGTCGAAGTGAGCAGCGCCGGGTTGAGGGTTCCACCCCTCCCCGCTAGACTCCTCGCGCTACTGCTGAGGGGTGTAGCCGCCGTCATCGTCGCGTATACGGTGTACGAGCTGGTAGGCGAGGCTATAGTATT
>CAZTIR010000020.1:9875-25056 GCA_964613695.1 uncultured Desulfurococcales archaeon
CTCACAGCCCCGGTGCTGGAGCGAAGGTTCACACTCATGGATGGTAGTGGTGTACGCGTGCAGAAAGAGACCTCATCCACAACTCTGTTCGCGATGATCGGGTACTATGTTATACTCGTCCTAGCCGCCCTCGGCATGTACTTCCTCGGGGAGGGTTTCGGTGCGGCTTTCGCACAGCTCCTAGTACCCCGGAATATCGGAGGCCTGTCGCTCCTAGCCTCGCTAGCCTCTCAGACAGTGCTGCTGAGGATAGCTCTGCTTGTGCTCCTAGTCTGGGTCGTCTACAAGATCTCGTCTCAGGTAGCAGAGCCCATATTCTTCGCCGTCTTCGCGTCACGCGATGCTGTGAGACAACTCGTTGATAGGATGGTTGCGGAGGAGCGCGAGCGCATAGAGAAGGGCGAAGCCTGGTACCAGAAGCTCTTCTTCTCCTCTCTCTCCCACGTGGCTGGCATAATCTCGTTCCTGGTGGTCTATGGAGCCGTTAGGGTGGTTAGCCTCCTCTTGGCGCTTCTCGCCTCCAGCCAGGGGTACGCGAGCACCCCCCTACTGTCCATGCTCTTAGACACGCCTATCCTGGCTGGGCTCGTCGGCTACTATGTGGGCTATAGGCTCGCAAAGTCCAGGATAGCTAAGAGCATGTACAACGTGAGCCCGCCGTCCCTCAAGAAGTCGATAGTCTTAATGGTTCTGCTCGCGCTAGCTCTCTACGCGTCCGGGACGCTTGTAGCGTTCCTCATCCAGAGCTTTAAGTGCGCCCTGCTGGGCTCCAGCTCCTGCATCCTCGTTGCCGATACCGGGCTAGCTGCGCAGATAGACTCCATCATAGTATCTTCTATGCGGCTTGGCGCGGAGGGTCTAAGAGAGGCAGCACTGTTTATAAACTATATTGTTAAGAGCCTTTTCGGGTAAGCGGGTATGAACCCCACTATCTCGTACTGGTTTAAGACGGCTGTCGCATTGGGCTTCGCGGCCGTGCTATTATGGCTAGCCTACCAGTTCTTCGCCATAGGGCTAGTGTATGTGTCGCAAACGAACGTGGTTGCGGGCGTGCTGGCCGCCGCCATAGGGTTCGCGATGCTATCCTCTTCCGTCACCCTGCTCCGCGACTGGGTTCTGGCTGTAAAGTCGGAGGGTGGAGGGGAGCGTAGAT
This sequence comes from uncultured Desulfurococcales archaeon, assembly GCA_964613695.1. Lineage (GTDB taxonomy): Archaea > Thermoproteota > Thermoprotei_A > Sulfolobales > Pyrodictiaceae > Pyrolobus. The sequence continues at coordinate 11,029 of CAZTIR010000020.1, forward strand.
AGGAGCATCGCGGAGGCCAGGCGTATTAAAAACGGGTTAGTACCTTGGACGTATTTTGGTCTCGAACTCCTCCCAGGGCTCCGGCAGATCCTGATCCGGGCCTAGCTCTCCACGCTCCCTTAGTATCTCCCTCGCGAGTATCCAGTAGACGAGGGCTAAGCTCCTCCTACCCTTGTTGTTCGCGGGTATAACGAGGTCTATGTTGTTGATCCTGTTGTCGGTGTGGGCTAGGGCTACAACCGGTATACCCATGCGCGCCGCCTCGTCGACAGCCTGGCTGTCGGCCCTGGGGTCCGTGACTATTATCACGTCGGGCTCGATGTACCACTCGAGCGCTGGGTTCGTGAAAGTGCCTGGTAGTATGCGGCCCGTTAGAGCCTTGCAGCCCACGTACTGGCAGAACTTGGTCACGGGCTTCTGGCCGTACTGGCGGACGGAGACGGCTACTATCTTCTCGGGCTGGAAGCGTGCGAGGAACTTAGCCGCTATCCTGAGCCTCTCGTCTATCTTCCTAATGTCGAGTATGTAGATGCCGTCCGGCCGCACCCTGTACACGAAGCGCTTCATGTAAGCGGTGCAGATGTGGGTGCCCACGTGGACGCCAGCCTGGATGTAGAGCTCGAGGGGGACGAGAAGCTCTATAACGCGCTCCTCGGCGGCCTGCGGCGCCTCCACCCTCTCCGGCGCCTGAACGCCCTCAACGCCGCCCGCCGAGACGCTCTCGGCTTGGGCTGTCTCTGGGGTCACCTGCTCCTCGCCCGCCTCGGTGGGTTTACGCTCCTCCTCCACCATTCATGCAACCCCGGGTGCTCCACCACACACTAGCTTATAGGCTCCACTCTCGCGGCAATACCCCGCCATGAGCCTCCCCGTAAACCCGGCGCCCCTCACAATGTTCGCATCGCCACCCACGCTAGGCGAGCTCGCAACAATAGTCGGCATCCCCCTCGAGTATAGTGGCGTGGGGCGTCCAGGCTCCAGGCTAGCCCCCGCCGCGCTACGCGAAGCCAGCGTCAGCGTCACGCCCTACTCTAGACGCTCCGGGGTATACCTGGAGGCGGGCAAGCTCGGCGACATAGGCGACGTTGTGGTAGAGGATGTGGGCGGCGCGTTTGAGAGGATAGGCGCCGTCTACAAGTGGCTCCTCTCGCGCGGCACGATACCAGTGCTCATAGGCGGCGAGCACAGCGTAACATACGGCGTGGCCCTCGCCCTGAGGGAGTATAGGAGGCCACTAGTAGTCATACTCGACGCGCACCTCGACGCGGCGAACAGCTACCGAGGCTACACCATAGCGTCCCCCACGGTAACGCTGCGTGTGGCAGAGCTCCTAGGCGGGGGGAGGGTGGTGCACATAGGCGCTAGGAGCTACCACCCGCGCGAGGCCGAGAGGCTAAGAAGGCTAGGCGTAGTGCTGCTCGGAGGCGAGGAGGTGGATAAGCTCCGAGAGCTTGTACGCGGATCCGAGATAGTCCACGTGAGCATAGATGTTGATATCCTAGACCCCTGCTACGAGCCTGGAGCCGTGACACCCGAGCCAGAGGGCATAACGCCCGCAGAACTATACGATATAGTCTACGCGGTGTTCACGGGCGCCGAGAAGGTTAGCATGGATATAGTCGAGTATACGCCCCTCTACGACCCGGCGAGGATAGGCGCGGTGTACGCGGTGAAAACGATAGTGGAGGGGCTGGGCGCTAGACTAGCCTCCGGAACCTCACAAGCTCGTAGATGAGGGGCACGTGGGCCAGGAGGGTTCTCCTGCAACAATACCGCTTCACGCCGAGCTCGTCGAGAACCTTCTTCGGGTCCTCGCCCTTCTGAACCCTCTTGTAGAACTCCTCCCAGTACTGGGCGAGGGGTGCGCCACAGGTCCAGCAGCGAACGGGGACGATCAAGGCCTGCTCACCTGTAGCTCTTCTGCCATCTCCTACGCGCAGACCTCCTCATAGGTTTCTCGGGCTCGGTCTGCCTCGGATCACCCGCTATCATGCTCCTATCGTACTCCTCTAGTATCTCCCTCAGCTCCTCGCTCCCCGTGTAGGCCACGAGACCCCTAGCGATAGCCATTCTCACCGCATCGGCTTGCGCCATGACGCCGCCCCCGCGCACATTCACCTTTATGTCGACCTTGCTCCATATCTCCTTGCCTGCAAGGAGCAGAGGCTCCATCATCTTCCAGCGCGCCATCTCAATCGGGTATAGCTCGAGTGGCACGCCGTTGATCCATACGCGTCCCTTACCCGGCTTGATAACCGCCCTCGCTATGGCAGTCTTCCTCTTACCACTCGCAACCACTATCTTGAACCCTGTTTGCTGCTGCCCGGTCTTCTGTGGGGCCGCCTGCGCGCTCATAACCTACTCCACCCCATGTTCCGCGCAATCTCCTCCAGCCTAACATACTTGCGTCCAAGCCTCGAGACATGCGCGTCCATCAACCACTCTCTCGGCACCATCGGCTTGCTTCTAAGGTGCTCTGGGAAGCCTATCCAAGCTTTGAGACGGTGTAGCGCCGCCCTACCCCTCGGCTTGTCGGTGGGCAGCATGCCGTACACGGTGTCTCGGAACAGGTGTACCGGGTTCCTGGGCCTCCTTATGCCGGTGCGGTAGGGGTTGTGCCAAGTCTTGACGCCGAACAGCTTCTTGTACCAGAGTACCACTCTCGTAGGATCGCCGCTAACCACAACCTTCTCGACGTTAACCACGTGCACCCTAAACCCCATTAGCAGTAGCTTAGCCACCTTCGAGGCCAGCCTACCCAGTATCATGTCGGTACCGTCTATCACAACCTCGCTCGGTATCGTGAACGGGGGCTCCACGGGCACCGCGCGCCACCTCACACTATTATCTTCACGCGCGAGCCTCGCGGGTTCTCCTCGAGGAGCTGTAGTATATGAATAGCCCTACCTCCAGCAGCGCGAATCTTCTCCAACGCCTGTTGGCTAAATGCTATGGCTGCTACTGTTACAGGATGGTCGAGGCGGCCGGCTCCAAGCACCTTACCCGGCACCACGACCACGTCGTTAGGCCCCGTGTACCTGTTAATCTTGCTCACGTTCACGGCCACACGCTGCCTCCTAGGCTTCTCCAGCCACTCGGCGACAACCCTCCATATGGGGGCCTTGTTGGCCCTCGCGGCCTTCCTAAGCACGCGTATCGTGCGGCGCAGTATTATGTTCGTGGGGCCCGTCCTCTTCATAACCTACCCCGTCCGGCACACAAGGCGCGAAACCGGTTTAAGAGTTAAGCTTGTTGAGGCCCGCCGGCCTCGGCGAGGAGCTTCTGGTACTCCTCCTCGACGTGTGGCAGCTCGTCTAGGAGCCTCCTAGCCCTCTTGGCTAGAGCGTCCGCCGCTAGGAGGAGTATCATGCGGGCTGGCAGCTGCCCATTACTCTCTATCGTCAATATGAGTTTCTTGTCGTTGAAGTGTAGCTGGGCTGCGCCCCCGCACCTCTTCCTAACACACCATAGTAGCGCCGAGGCGCGTACATCCTCGAGCACCTCTATACGCTCCCTGCTCTTCAAGCTCTTCAGCTTCTCGGCGAGCTCGGGTGCAAACTCCGCTATACACTCTATACACTCGCCAGCCTTCTCGTGGCCCGGGTCGAACTCGAGGACTGGCGTGTAGCGGTGGGCCGCCACGCTCACCGGGAACCATTTCGCATGCTCAGTGCCGTAGCCTAGCCTAGCGTAGGCACGGAGGACTAGCCTCTGGGCGGGCCCCATCAACACTATCGGTATGTTGCTATACACGGGTTTCACGCTGGGGTCGTTGCTCTGGAGCTCGCCGCTGTAGACCATGCGGTACTCGTTAGGCCCCGTCTCAGCCTCCAGCGTTAGAGTCGCATAGCACTCGGGGTTATCGAAGCGTGGCATGCCATTCGGGTCTATGCACTTCTCCCTGAACTCCTCGGGCCAGACATACTTCGCGAGGGCCTCCCTAGACTCGAGGGGGATTAGTGCGAGGCGGTGAGCTATAATCTCGTCGTAGAGCACCGTGTTGTTATCGAGGAACTCTACGAACTCCACCGCCATGACTGGCACCATCGTGTAGGCTGCCCTCCTCAAAGAGTTTACGAAGGCTAGGGGAGCGTCCTCGATGACGATTCGTATCCTCTGCGGGCTCTCCTCCAGAACCTTTACTTTCAACCCTACTCTACCCTCCCATCCCCACATAACCCGCCGCCTAATTACTCGTTCACATGCCGGGCGGTGACGATGCTGCTAGAGAGGCTCGCTGGCAGGGCGAGGAGGGGTAGGCTTGCTTTAAGAGCGGTGTTGTTCACGGTAGGGTACCTGCTCTCGCCGCTAACCTTCTGGAACGACGCCTTCGTGAACATACCCATAGCCTACGCCATAGCCTACCTAGCTAGCCTAGCCCTGGGCCCCGCAATGTTCCCCGTGGTCTTCCTAGCTGCTTACAACGCGACCAACATAATCGGTCTCCTGCTCATGCACATAGGCGCCAGGGGCGGTGTGAGCCTCCGCGCGAGAGACGTGGCTGAGATGATCGTAGCGTCTATACTCTACACGCTCCTGGTCACAACCGTGTTTAGGGCTCTCGGCGGCTAGTCCTCGCCCAGGAGCCTCCTAGCCACGCGCACAACCTCCCCCGCGTACTCCATGGTCTTTGCGCTGCCTCCCAGGTCTGGCGTGAGTACCCTACCCTCCTCCACCACCCTGTACAACGCCTTCTCTAGAACCTCTCCGAGCCTCGCATACCTCTCCCCGAAGCCCCTCTCGGCCAGCCACCTTAGCATCAGTGAGGCCGCGTGGAGGGCTGCGGTCGGGTTGGCTATACCCCTCCCAGCGATATCCCTGGCCGTGCCGTGAACAGGCTCGAACATGGCGTGCTCGTCCCCGATATTGCCGGAGCCGAAGAGCCCCATGGTCCCCGCCACGCCGGCCGCGACGTCGCTGAGTATGTCGCCGTAGAGGTTCATAGTCACGACCACGTCTAGCCTCTCGGGGGTCTTCACGAGGTAGTAGCCCGCTGCATCGACTATGACGTCGTCCGCCTCTATCCTGCCCGCGTACTCCCTCGCGATCTCGTTGAAGACGCGGAGGTAGAGGCCGTCGGCAAGCTTCAAAATATTAGCCTTGTGTACTAGGGTGACCCTCCTCCTGCCCCAGGACTCTGCGAGCCTAAACGCGTAGCGTATAATGCGCTCGGCGGCTCTCCTCGTCGACACCTTAACCGCGAAGGCGGAGTCGTAGGTCTCCCACTCTATCTGAGAGTAGAGGCCCTCAGTGTTCTCGCGTACTATGACAACGTCTATCCTAGGGTTTAGGGCTACGCGCGGGTAGGCGCGGAAGGGGCGGAGGTTAGCATAGAGGCCGAGCTCCTTACGGAGCATCACGTTTACGCTCCGGTAGCCGCTGGCCTTAGGGGTCTCGATAGGCCCCTTGAATATCGCGTCAACACTCCTAGCTAGGTCCAGGAGATCCTCCTGGTAGGGCCTGCCAGTCTTCCTGTAATAGTCCCAGCCCGCCTGAGCCTCTATAACATCCATGTCCACCCCGAGCTCCCTGAGAACATGGAGAGACGCCTCGACAACCTCCGGGCCGACGCCGTCACCGCGTATCACTAGGATGCGCGGCCTGGGCAACTAGACCGCCCTCCCGTCGCTACACGCGCTCCCTCACTATAGCCGCTTATCCACCAGCCTCGCAGAGGTTATCACGAACTGGTAGTGGTCGGGGCCTACCCGCTCAACCCTACCCTCAACCACCAGCCTCTTGCGGAAGAGGGGCGCGTCGAGAACAAGGGTCTCGGCCTCACCCCCCTCGAAGGCGGGGTTGAAGCCGTAGCGCCTACCCCTCTCTATAATCTCCTCCACCATCTCCCTCGTCACGGGCTTCCCGAGGAGGCTCGGGGGGAGTCCATACGCCTGGACGCTCGTGAGTATGAAGACGAAGCCATCCTCCACAAGCCACCTCATATACTCCTCCGGGTCCACGCCCCAGATGGGGGTTAGCACCTCGAGGCCGGCCTCGTAGGCTGCCAGCGCGAAGCGGAGCCTCTGGTAGTCGCTCGCCGTGGCACCCGCCGTCACAAGCCCGCAGCCGCACTCCCGGCTAGCCTTCTCGAATGCGAGCCTCGTCTCAGAATACTCGTCCCCGCTCCCCACCGTGTGGTAGTAGACGGGTATCCCCATCGCCTCCGAGTGGAGCCTAACGAGCTCAACGTTAGGGTAGTGGAAGAGGAGGGAGTCCCACCCCCTCGCACGGAAGGTTATGAGGCAGGCGGGCTCGAAGCCGTGCAACACTGCCCAGTGGAGGGAGTAACAGCTATCCTTACCGCCAGTGTACATGGCGCAGAAGCGATGCTCCCGGCCCAAGACCCGACCCCGGCGAGTTGTGCACCCGAGATCGGACCCGGCGCCATATCACCCCAGGCGGGGTTCATCCCGTCCGCCGGGCCACCACCCCCCGCACGCTTCTACACCAGGCTAAACCAGGCTAATAAACGGTGGCATCTGCCACGGAGGCGCCCGTCAGGGTCTACGAGGGTCGTGGTCTAAGTGTTGAGGTGCTATGGGCTGATAGCCTTGGAGCCAAGAGCTTCTCCCACCTAGTCGAGTGTGGCGGCGTTAGCATCGTGATCGATCCGGGCGCGGCGGCGATGCACCCGAGCTACCCGGCGAGCAGCGAGGAGAAGCGCGCGTTAAGGAGGAAGGCCCTCGAGGTTATAGGAGATGCTCTTGCGAGAGCAAAGCTTGTCGTAATCACGCACTATCATTACGACCATTATGTGAGGCCCTGGGACCCGGACTATAGGGGGCCGGAGCCCTACACCGAGAAACTAGTGTACATGAAGAACCCCAACGCCTTCATAAACGAGAGCCAGAGGGAGAGAGCCGAGGAGCTCCTAGAGAGGCTCCTCGAGGCTAAGGGGTGTAAGCTTAGCGACCATACCCTACCGCCTCGCGAGGTAGAGGTACCCGACTACGAGCAGCTCTACCCCCAGGCGGCGCGCGCCAACAAAGAGGAGAGGTTGAGGGCTGGTAGGGAGTGGCTACGCAGGCTAACGGCCAAGTGGTCGGCTTGGCCGGTTATAGCGGAGAGGATAGAGTGCAACGGGTTGCACCTACACCTTCTCGACGAGGGCGTAGTAGAGCACGGGCCTGTGCGTGTGAAGCTTCTCGGCCCCCACTTCCACGGGGACATCTACGAGCGCACGGGCTGGGTTGTGCCGCTTCTCGTGGAGGCCTGTGGCAAGCGCATACTCTACACGAGTGACCTCATGGGTCCCTTGCTGGAGGACTACGTGGATGAACTGATAGGGCTTAAACCAGACGTGGTTCTAGCTGATGGCCCCGCGACCTACCTACCCCCGCGTATGTACCCCCGGAGGAACATCGAGAGAGCATGTAGGAACATGATACGCTTCCTGAGGGAGGCCTCCCCCGAGGTTGTAGTGTGGGATCATCACTTACCGAGAGAGCCCAGGTGGAGGGAAAAGGTCGCTATAGTCTTCCGCGAGGCGGAGAGGCTTGGAGTGCGGTTAGAGACTGTGGCGGGTTTAGTGGGCTTACAGACGCACGTCGAGCAAGCGGCCCGCAAGCGGGTCTAATTTTAAGCATTGCTACGTCTAGTACGGCTGTTTGTCGCACGCCATAGCCGATATCTGGTTGAAGCTGCGTCTAGGCGCAGGGTAGACGATATGGAGCACGTCTTGAAGGTTGTGAAACGAGAGGACCTTGAAAAGATAGTTAAGTCGAGCGAGTTTGTGCTTGTTGCGTTCACCGGTATTACTTGCCCGGCTTGTCAGTTGTATCGCCCCGTTCTAGAGGAGCTTGGTAAACGAGTGAACCCCCTCATCCGCGTAGTGGAGTACATCGTCGATTACGACCCTGACCCGGCGCTCGAGCTGGGTATTCTAGGGACGCCTACGACAGTGGTATATGTCCGAGGCGAGCCCCGCGAGGGTTTCACGGGTGCTGTAGACCTTCCAGACCTTGTCGAATTCCTGGCGGATGTCGCTAAGCGCTACAGCATGCCTCATATCGCGAGATACCTCGACTCGGTTAGGAGGAGTGTCGAGCCCATACTCGGCTTATGGTGAGGGTTTAAACTCTGTCACGGGTTTTGCGGCGTGGGGCGTGGGGTATGGAGGGTGGCGTGGCTGTGCGCGATGCTGTGGGTCTGGCTGCTAGCCTCATGAGTGAAGCCTCGAGCAACGGGTTGGAGAAGATATACGAGATCGACAAGAGGTTTTGGAGCAGGTTCTTCGACTATGCGTTGAGGGGCTACGGTGTCTTCAGGTTCAGTGGAGATGGGTTCGAGGTTATTGTGGCGAGGTACGGCTTCCCCTGGGGCTATCTACGCGCGAAGGTTTTCGACTGCTATATCGAGGGTATCCTCCGCTTCCGCCAGAAGAAGGTGCTCTTCAAGCCTATGCGCATGGAGGGCGACTGCCGCCTCTACAGCGCGCAGGCCGACGCCCTGGGCGCGTTGAGGGGAGGCGTCTCCGCCAAGGACCCCGAGGAGGTGGAGTGGTAACCTGCTCACAGTCAAGCAGCTGCTCGTGGTTGCTAGCCTCGCGGCTCTATTCCTAGGCTCTGCTCTCATAGGCGAGGGTCGCCGTGTAGCAGGTTTCACGCTGAGGAGGCACCACCTGGCACTAATCCTCGCAGCCGTGTTGGTCGCCGCCGGCTGCCTACCGCCCTCCAGGATACTAGGCTACCTGGAGCCCGACGTGCTGGGCCTCGTGTACCTCATGAGCATAGTGACGGGTTACATGGAGGTCTCCGGCCTCGCGGATCTCGTAGCCTCTAGGGTCTCGAGGCTCAGCGGGAGGAGGGCGGTATTCTCCATAATAATGGCGGCTGGGGCTCTAAGCCTAATACTCGAGAACGTTAGCGTAGTCTACCTGTTCGCCCCCCTAGCCCTCCGTGTCGCGGAGGCGCTCGGAGTGGATCCCGTCGTAACTGTGGTTGGGGCGGCGTTGGCCTCCGAGATGTCCGGCTCGGCCACCATGATAGGCGATCCCCCCGCCATAATCACGGCCGGCTTCCTCAACCTGAACTTCATGGACTTCATAGTGTATCGTGGTAGGCCCTCGATGTTCTTCTACACCGTGGCCGCCATGCTCGTAGCCTCTACGCTCATAACGCTCGCGTACGTGAGGGGCGCTGAGCGCCGGGCGGGTGGAGGCGGCGTTCTCGAGGCTAGCGTGGACAAGGTGTTCCTGGCCGAGGTTCTCTTCTTCGTCTCCGTGAAGATAGTGCTTCTCAGCCTGAGGGATAGCATCAACATACCGCTCACTCTGGCCGCGCTAACGGCGGTGGCGGGCATAACGTGCACCAGGCTACTACTCCACCGTGACGCGAGGAGCGTTAGAGAGGCGCTGGCGAGGCACGATATCGAGACGCCCCTGTTCCTAGCGGGCGTCTTCATAATCTCGGGGGCTTTTGTAGAGACCGGTCTAGCGTCGAGGGTAGCCAACCTACTCTTGTGGATCTCGCGGGGAGATCCTCTACGCCTCTCCCTACTCCTAGTGGCAGTGTCGATGCTCGCCTCGGCCGTGATATACAACACCCCCTACGTGGCCGCCATGCTCCCAGTGGTGGTTGAGCTCGCTCACCGCCTTGGAATAGACCCGGTGGTGCTGGCATGGGCTCTGCTCATAGGAGCGACCCTAGGCGGCACGCTCACCTACATAGGCGCCATGGCTAACTATGCTGCAGTCCGCTACCTAGAGTCCCGCGGATACCCCGTAGGCTTCAAACGCTTCGCGAAAGTCTCGGTACCCTTCACGCTGGTGAGTGTGGTGGTGGGGACGGGCCTATACCTCCTATCCTACCACCCGTGACGAGGAGTGGCTCGGCACGGCTCTTCCGTCAGCATCCCCGCGGCTCAGCGTGGGGCCGCGGGCTTCTATCGTCGCAGGCGATCCTCACCGCCAGTGTACCGGGGGGCGCTGCTAGGGGTTTCAACCTTGCGTATTATCCCGGGTTCGTGTCAAACCCTGCACGGAGAACATTATAATCTTAAAACCAGTGGGTTGCACTGTGAGACCTGGATGGTGACGATGAGAGGTCTTGCCCTCCTAATGCTACTAGCACTGTTTGCCTCGCTCTTTGCGGTGCACGCGGCGGCGCAGGAGAAGAACGTGATTGTGATAGGGCTTACGAAGTCTAGCGGCAAGTTCGAGCGAGAGTCTACGATGCAGCTGCGCGGAATCCTCCTGTGGGCCAAGTGGGTTAACGAGACCGGCGGGATAAAGGTCGGCGGCAAGACGTACTACGTGAGGATAGTCTACTATGACGACCAGTCGCGGAAGGATCTAGTGCAGCAGCTCTACGAGAAGCTGATAACCCAGGATAAGGTCGACTTCCTCATAAGCCCGTATAGCAGCGGTCTCTCGATGGCAGCTGTCCCCATCGCGGAGAAGTACGGCGTGCCGATAATAGTGGTTGGCGCTGCAAGCGACGCGATATTCACGAAGCTTAAGCCTAGGTGCGCCTTCCAGATATACACGCCCGCCTCCAAATACCTCACCTCGAGCCTAGACCTTGTGAAGAAGTACCTGCCGAACGCCAAGGTCTACATACTCTACGAGGATAGCCCCTTCGCCGCGGTCGCGGCCGAGGCGGCGAAGAAGTACGCGGAGCAGCTGGGCTTGAAGGTGGTAGGCTTCGAGAAGTACCCGAGAGACGTCAAGGACTTCACAGCGGTGCTTGAGCGTGTACGCGCCAGCGGCGCTACAGTATTGATAGGAGGCGGTCACTATAGGGACGGTCTCCTGCTGGCAAAGCAGATTAGAGAGCTGGGTCTCGACGACCAACTCAAGTTCGTCTCGCTACTTGTTGCGGTAGACCTGCCATCCTTCTACACGGACCTGGGCGACTATGCCAACGGCTTCGCTGGCCCAAGCCAGTGGGAGCCGCAGGTGAGGTACACGCCGGAGCTGGCCAAGAAGCTGGGCATAGAGTGGATAGGCCCCACCTCCGACGAGTTCGTGAAGATGTTTAGACAAGAGTATGGCGTAGACCCCGACTACCACGCCGCGGGCGGCTTCGCCGCTGGCCTCTTCCTACAAGCCGCTATCGAGGCCGCCGGGAGTATAGATAGGCAGGCGGTGTGCCAGGCCGCCAAACACCTCCACATAATGACGTTCTTCGGCGAGCTCAAGGTCAACCCCGAGAATGGCCTCCAGGAGGCTCACAAGATGGTTGTGGTCCAGTGGCAGAAGGGCGAGAAGAAGATAATATGGCCGGAGAGCGTTGCAAACGCGAAGCCTATAACGCTGAAGGGGGCGCCACTAGCCCCAGCCGCTACGACAACAGCTACTGCCACGGCCACGCCGTCTGTTACGCCGGCTACGGCTGGCGGGATGGCGGCAACTACTCAGGGTGGTGCTGGTGGTAAGGCGGCGGGTGGCGGAGGCATGAACATAGGGCTTGTTATCGGCGTGATAGTCGCTGTGATAGTGATCGGCTTCATAGCCTGGTATCTGAAGGCTAGGGAGTAGAGTGGCGCTGGCTCCGCCGTAGAATCCTCCCACTATTCTTTTTCTCCTGCCTCTCGGTGAGTGAGCCCCGGGTGCATGGTTGGCGGGGTTTGGCGCGCTCCTCTCGACTCTAGTGGGTGGCGTGCTCCTCGGCGGCGTCTACGCCCTCGTGGCCCTAGGCCTTGCTGTCGCGTGGGGCGCCTCGAGGGTGATTAACCTCGCGCATGGGGCTCTAGTCGTGTTCGGTAGTTACCTCGCTTTTAGCCTCTACAAGGCTCTCGGCATGCACCCTGTTGTAGCGTTACCCGTGGTGGCGTTGGCGGGGTTCGCGCTAGGCTACCTGCTCTACTACCTCGTGCTGTACCGGGTGGCCGAGAACGAGCTGGTATCACTGCTCGCCACTTTCGGCCTCAGCCTCTTCCTCTACGCGGTGATGCTCGCCATCTGGGGCCCTGATCCGCGTACACTACTCTGGGCGGAGGGGAGTGCGAGGCTAGGCCCCGTCTTCATACCGTTGAGCAAGCTCTACGCTTCCATAGCGGCCCTGGCTCTCATAGGATTCTACCACCTTATCCTCTACAGGACGAGCGTCGGGAGGGCTATGAGGGCAATGGCCCAGAGCTTTGAGGTCGCGCGTGTAGTTGGGATAGAGCCTCGGAGCGTGGGATCGATAGCCTTCGGGCTTGGTGCTGCAGCCGCGTTCGCAGCGGGTGTTGTGGTGACGGGCTATGCCAGCTTCACGCCAGACGCTGGGGGCACATGGCTAATCATAGCCCTGGCGGTCGTAGCCATGGCCGGGCTTCGCAACCTACTAGCGGTTCTAGCGGGTGGCGTCGTGCTGGGGGCTGTCTCGCAGCTAGCGGGTTTCACCCTCGGCGCCATGTACCAGGAGATCGTGCCCATGGTTGCGCTAGCCCTCTTCTTCGTCATCTCCCCCGAGGGTCTCTTCACGCGCGTGCGTGTTAGGAGGGTTTAAGCTCCTCTAGGAGCCTAGCAGCCAGTCGCGCAGCCTCCTCAACCCTAGACCTCGGTATCGTTATGTGCTCCCCCTGGTCGACGATGGGAGAGCCGTTTGCCACTACGAGCTCAACCCTAGGCTCTATGTCGAGTAGGAGCCTCGCGAGCGTGTCGCGGCGCGGGGGTATGCCGGGCGGCAGAGAGACGTCGTAGACCACAAGGTGGGCTGGAGACCCGGGCTCTATGACGCCACCCTCGAGTCCCAGAGCCTCGGCGCCCCACCTCGTCGCGGCTAGTAGTGCAGCGTCGTAGCCCAGACCCTGCCACGCCGCCACCATGGAGGCTCGGAGCACGCTACTAATGCTCACAGCATCCAACCCGATACCCACCGGGGGCTCTGGCGGCGCTCCCCCAGGGACGGGCACGTACACCCTAACCCTCGCCCCAGTCCCCCTAGACGCGTGCATCACCATATCGCCGCCCCCCGCGGGGGGATGAGTGTAGAGCGGCACGCCAGCCTCCTTAGCCACCCTGATAGCCTCGCCCAGGAGCCCCTCGTCGCAGACAACTAGAGCGGCTCTAGCCCTGGCCTCGAGCAGGGTCTCAAGCTCCTCCCTCCACCCCCTACTCGAATACCTACACCCCACCAGGACGCCTACAAGACCATCAACACCGGCATCCCTCATAGCCCTCCACACCGCGGGCGCGTGCACGTCACTAGCCTGCACCACCGTGACGCCATGCAACGTGAGCTCGTAGAGCGAGAGAGTTGCAAGCAGGTAGGCCTCCCTCTCCCCAATAACCTCGACGAGCCTCGCAGCAAGCTCCGTGTTAGCAGGGTCGCCGTGCTCTAGCACGTGGCGCAGCGGGTATAGGAGGAGGTGGGTATGGGCCGACACGAGGCCAGGTAGGGCAACCCTACCCTCCCCGCCGGCAACCAGGTTAGCCGCCTCGAGCTCGGCGGGAGGCTCGCCAGCCCCAACACCCTTAACCCTACCGGCCTCGATGTACACGTAGCCCCTCTCATGGAACCTATTGGACCCCGGCGAGGCGACGATAGAATCATAGACTAGAATCGAGATGCTCAACGTGACCCCCGGCAGGGGTCGGGCATCGAGGCTAAAAGAGACTCCACCTCTCTACGCTTCCAGCACCTCCGTGCAGCTTCGAGCAGCCTCCTATACTCCCTCTCGAAGACAGCGTTGTGGGGCCTAAGCCCGCCCGTAAACCCCCTGGGTATATGGGCAGCCTCGTGCGCAAGAACCTCGATCAGCTCCCGGGGTGATAGTTGAGAAGCCCTAGGGTAGACGAGCTCCACCACATACACCGGTTTAAGATTGAACGCTACTTGGAACACTCGTGGAAGACCCCACACGCGCGCGACAACACTACTAGTGGAGCATGACACAACTACAGCAATGCGCCCAGCCCAAGACCCGAGGCCCCAGCACTCTCTCGCCAACAGCTCCAAGGCGCGTGTCGCCGCAGGCCATGCGAGCATTGAAACCCTAGCCACTTTACCCCAGACCGTGCTCCCGAGCCCAGCCGCCAGGATAAAAAATGGAAACCTTATTAGGGGCTAATTGCGGTGAGCTTCAAGTGGCGGCCGGTCC
>CAZTIR010000021.1:0-23138 GCA_964613695.1 uncultured Desulfurococcales archaeon
AACCCGGCTACGATACTAGGGTATAGTGGCGTGGACCCAAGATGGACGAGATAGACACCGAGGCCCTGCTGTACGTCCTAGAGGATGTGCCGGGTAGGCTGGCTCCATACGTCCCGACTCCACACTGGCTCCGCGAGACGATAGCGCGACTACTACGCGAGCTCAAGGATACCGGGGCTCCGGACGTTGTATACGAGCCGGGTGCTGGTGCAGGAGAGGCTGGGGAGACTATAGAGGAGGTTGCTAAGCCACGATACTACATCGGCGTCGAGATAGACGCCTCTCTGGCCCGGAGGGCGAGGACGCGTATCCAGCTAGGAGACATAGTGGTGGCTGACTTGCGTAGGCCGCCTCTACGCGACAGACCCTACCTTATATATTCCTATCTTCTACCTAAGCCCCTAGCCTATGTCCTAGAGTGGAGCCCTAAGGGCTCCGTGGTAGTAAGTCTAGAGTACGAGGCCGAGAACGTGCCAGGAGACGTGAGAGTCGAAAAACATAGGATTGAGGCCGTGTTCACGACACACAGGATAATAGTTTATCGCATCTAGTCTTACACTTGCGCCTCCTGCCCCTCCTCTATGCTCGAAGCGCTCGGGATCTCTGGGAACTGTTCGCGGAGCCTCTGCTCGGCGATAACCGCTGCCTCGCGTAGTATCTTCTTAGCCTCTATGCTAGCTGCTGGCGATACAGACGCGATACTGGTGAACTCCCCTGCCTCAACCGCCACGCTGTTGAGCGTCTCCTCCAGATCTGCCAGCTCGAGGCTTATCATCGGCATGACGCCCTTAACATAGTTCTTTATCTCGTGCACCACGCCGACTATGGGAGCCAAGGCTGTAACAGTATCACCCATCATCATGACGGTCTCGAGCCTTAGGCTTAGCTTCTCTAGCGCTAGTTTCACTATCATCATCTGTTTGATAGCCTTCCTTATCTCGGCGACCTCGTTGGCGTAGACGGCCGCACGGTACTTGTCGCCCTGTTGTAGAGCCTCCACCACACGCTCAAATAGCTCCGCGTCGCGCTCACGAAGCCTAGCTATGCTGGCTTCCAGCCTCGTTATTATCGCCTTTATCTTGTAGTTGGCTATCATCAGCTTGTATCTTATGGGATCCTTGTCGAACGCCTCACGTATCCTCTGGCGTATACCCTTCTTCGGCTCCGGGTTCCAGGACTTGCTAAACTTCTCCAACAAGTCCACCGCTTCGCACCGCTCGTATCATCCCTCGCCACTGCAGCCAAGCTCTTGGGGCTGGTAACACTCGCGAAACCCCGGAGAAACTATGCACACCTTCTCCACGCACGCCACATCCCTCAGCCTGACGCGCATCTCGGCGCCCGGCAGCAACACCGCACCAGCATTGATCTCCTCGTGGACGTGACGAAGGCTCCTGCTATACTCGCGTTTATCGTAGGAGAGCGGTCCAACCATATACTCGAGGACCAGTTTCTCGACGCGTAATTCTCTGCTACACCGGTTGCGTAAGCGTAGAAAACCCTCGTTCTCTACAAGAATCTCCACGCACACAGCCTCAGTCAAGGCGATGGGCCCCGCTCACCGCTCGCTCGCGGACCCACTCATCACCGGCATCGAGCCTTAAAATGAGGTCTGTGTTATGTATCTACGTGGCCTCGGCGGGTGGACCTCCAACCGGGGCCGTAGGCCCCTGGATGAGGGGGTCTGCTATGGGCCCGGGTGCATACCCCCACTTCTAATAGCTGTTACCAGGTATGGTTTTCAAAAGGAGGGGCTATTCGGCGGAATAGGGGCAACGACGAGCATATTGCTAAGCCGTGTGTGGGCACGTCTAGATCATCCATTCGGGTAGTGGCTCGCCAGGCTTGAAGTATTTGCGCGGCATGATACCTATTTTCTCAAGGCGCCTCCGGACGTGGGGGTAGAGGATGACAAGCTCCGGATCTATGTTCTGCGCGAGTGCAGGATGGATAGCCGCTATCCTCTTGATGAGCTGGCGTATATCCTCCTCTCTATCAAAGCTCATGACTATGGCCGGGTAGACCTCGTCACCGGGCTTTAGCCCAGCCTTGACCAGGTTCTCGAGCGCCTCTAGCTGAGCCTCCCAGTAGCGCCTATCAACGAGCGTTATCCTCTCGAACGTCTCGGGAGTAGCGCCTTTTATTGACACGCGTACCTCCAGGCTGCCTTCGGACGCTATATCGGCTATATCCTCGGCTATCCTCTCATCCAGGCCTATGAGCACGCCATTCGTCTCGAGTATGAAGTGTAGGCGGTAATCTCTGACCAGGAGCTTGGCTACGTGACGCGTGTGGCTCCACCAGCCTATTGTGGGCTCGCCCCCGCTCAACCTGGCCTGTCTAAACCTCCTACGCTCCGCGATACTCGCGATACGCTGCGCAACCTGCTCGGGAGAGTACAGCTTACCTGGCGCAGTCGGGTCCCTGCTCCGAGACCAGCAGAAGACGCATCTCAGGTTGCAGCCGACAACATCCCCTGTTGCGACCCCACCGTACCAGCGATCGCCCCTAAACCGATAGTATCTTCGCTTATTACCAGATAGGGTTAGTCTCTCCGCCACGCGCGTGAGCTCTAGCGCATCGAGGGGCACGATGCTTCACCGGGTTGTGTGGGTCGGCAACCGGTGCACCAATCATCCCACTAGGGTCTATAGACGGGGTTTCTCCTCACCCCGGGGATGGGTGTATCAATGGGTAGGGGATGATGTAGATTGCACGTCCATGAGCCTAGCTGGGCTGTGAAGAGCCTCCACCGGGGCTGACCCTGCACACGTATAGCTCCTCCTCTATCACCTCGCGGGGTTCGAGACCGAATTTCTTGGCGTGGGTCTCTAGCAGAATACCCGCCTCCGCGTACCCGTTCCGGAGCAGGAGAGCGGTCATGAGCGATGAGCGTGTGGGTACCGCGTTCTTATAGCCGGAGATGTTCTCGAGGAGTAGGTAGCGGAGGCTCGAGGAGGGCGAGGGCATTGCAACGACCGTGGGCTCCTTAGAGCCTACTATCGCGAGCCTCCTCTTAACCCGGTTACAGTCGGATACCCTCCCCTCGACTATACTGAATGCGGGGTGGCGCGGTGACAGTATAGCCACCGCCCGGACGCCGTGGCTGAGGGCGCGTGCAGCGAGAGCGGTGCCCCCTATGGCTTCGCTACACTCTCGTATATTCTCCACCTCCTCGCCCACGCAGATACTTCTATCTACGCTACTCGTCTCGAAGAGCCTCACACTCACCTCCTCGCCCTCCGGCACCATCTCGTGCACGTCCTCGGGTACGATTATGTAACCGTCGCTGCGCGAATACGTGACTATCATATAGCTCTCGAAGGGCACTGGTACGGCGCAGAAGCCAGACTCGCATCTAGCAACGCGCACGGGCTGGTAGAGGCGTCTACCTTTCACAGCCGCCACGGGAGCCACGAGCTTTGCACTAACCTCCCCGGGGCCCCCTGGCGGCGAGCCGCCAGCCAAGTGCCAGAGGAGCTCACGCACCACAACATTGTAGACGTTGAGGGCTGATACAGGGTTACCCGGTAGACCTACAACGAGCTTACCGTCAACAATGCCCAGCGCGGTGGGCTTACCCGGCTTGAGCTTGAGGCCATGCACTAGAAGCTCACCCTCGGATTCTATAACACGGTATACCACGTCCATAGGCCCGGCTGATGTGCCCCCCGTGAATAGCACGGCATCGTGGGACTCTAGGCAGGAGCGGAGCGCCTTCCTAGCAGCATCCTCGTCGTCGGGGACTATGTCGTGCCTCGTGGCCGGGAAGCCCTCCCTCCGGAGCAGCGAGTAGAGCACGTAGCTGTTAACCTCGTACACGTGACCTGGTTTCAGCTCCTCGCCCGGGGGTATGAGCTCAACACCCGTGGGGATGATACAGACGCGGGGCTTGTCGAAAACCTCGACTATATCCACCCCTGCTGCCGCGAGAGCGCCCACGAGCTGAGGCGTGAGAAGGGTGCCGGGCTCTACAACCGTCTCGCCCTCCACAATATCAGAGCCGGGCCACGCGATGTTCTCGCCAAAGCCTACGCTACGATAAACCTCTACTACCCCAGCAACCTCCCTGGTGTACTCTATCGGCACTACAGCGTTAGCCCCCCGTGGTATAGTTGCGCCAGTATCAACCTCTACAGCCTCGCAACCCTCCAAGGAGCGGGTAGGCACCTCCCCGACACGCACCCTCTCCACGATAGGGAGTCTCACCGGGTTAGCCTCGTGGGCGCCCGCGACACACTCGTACCTAACCGCGTATCCGTCGGCAGTAGCCCTGGGCTCT
Organism: uncultured Desulfurococcales archaeon; assembly: GCA_964613695.1. GTDB lineage: Archaea > Thermoproteota > Thermoprotei_A > Sulfolobales > Pyrodictiaceae > Pyrolobus. The sequence continues at coordinate 4,283 of CAZTIR010000021.1, forward strand.
GCCGGGTAGCTGACCCGCGCCTCCACCCTAGAGGCGGCTACATGCCAAACCACGTTCTCGAGGCTTCTGGCGACCCTCCTTAACCCCCTCGGGAGCCTCTCCTTAACAATCTTGACCGCCTCCTCGGGCGGCGTTAGGCTAGGAAAGAGGCGCCTACGGTCTCTCAACCCCCAGCGCCTCCCCCACTCTTGCAGGACGGTATCTCTGTATGTAAGAGGCGTACGGGGGCTAAGGAACCCTCGTCGAAGCCCGTCGACTCCGGGGGCACGAGGAGAACCGCGTTGCCCTCAACTAGTGTCGAGAGCACGCCGCTTCCCGTGACGCGCAGAGGCTGTAGAACAAGCTCGACACCCTCAAGGCAAACCCTAACTCTTATCACGTCAAGCACGCCTGCTGGCGAGGCTATGCGCCTAGATACTCGAGCCCAGAGAAGCGGGTCAGGAGGCCAGGGGAGGCCCAACGCCTTGTAGACTATCTGCTCTATCACCGCGTACACCTGAGCCCACGCGGCGACCGGGAAGCCGCTGAGAGAGGCAACAAGCTTCCCACCCGCAACCCCCACACCTAGCGGCCTACCAGGCCTCAGCAGGAATCCATGGTAGAAGACCCCGCCCTCGCTCTCGACATACTCGCGTAGAACCCTGGCGGTATTGTCGCGCTCCCCTACACTAGTGCCGCCAGTAGCGAGGATGATGTCACCATGCTTCAGTGCCCTCTCTAAACCCGCCCTAACATCCTCGACGTCATCACTATAGAGGCCTAGGTATGTAACGCGGAAGCCCCTGCTAGTAAGGTAGGCTGATATGAGGTGACCGGTCGAGTTGTAAACCATGCCCGGTTTGAGCTCACTACCAGGCTCTACAACCTCATCCCCAACGACGAATAGCGCTACTTGTGGCAGCTCCAGGATCTCCACGGTATCATAGCCTTGGGCTGCGAGGACGCCTATATGCCACCATTCTATGCGTTTGCCGCGCTCAACGATAACATCGCCAGCCCTGAAATCCTCACCCCGCTTCATAACCCCATAGCCTGGTGCAAACGGCTTATAGACTAGGATTGAGTTGCCAACGTTCTTCACGGCCTCGATTGGTATAACCGTGTCCGCTCCTCTAGGTAGAATAGAGCCCGTTGAGACGCGCACAGCTGTTCCGGGCTCAAGACTACCGTAGAACGGCGAGCCGGGAGTAGAGCTACCAACCACTCTTAGAAACGCTGGCTCGGCTTGCGAGGCGCCCGCCACATCAACGCTCCTCACCGCATAGCCGTCTAGCACGCTCTTATCCTGCTCTGGGAGGTCGCGCAAGGCCGTATACTCGCGAGCAGCTATACGGCCGAGAGCGTTCGCGAGCGGGACGCGCGCCACCCTAGCGCGGAGGCTCTTAGAGAGCCTGGATGAGAGGTCTAGCACGACATCAGCGACGGGGTTAAGTCTCGTGAATATCCGCGTCAACCACCACACCCTATCTCATGTAATACTCGTGCCACGCTAGAAAAGCCCGAAGACGAACAACGCTATCCAAGCTGCCGCAACGGCGAGCGTGACAGCGACATCGACAAGGCCTATTCGTATCCAGTCGCGGAACCCTATTCTAAACCCCCTCTTCTCCGCGATGCCAGCCGCCACTATGTTGGCCGTGCTGCCTATTATTGTTAGGTTGCCGCCGAGCGTGCCGCCGAACAAGAGGCTCCATGGTAGCATATTGGAGCCTGGCATACCTATACTCATCAGAGTCTTTGCCACCGGCGAGAGAGCCACTATTATGGGCATGTTATCTATGAACCCGCTTGTAATAGCAGAAGTCAACATGACAAGCATGTTCGCGAGATAACCTGCAACAGGTGTGCGGCCGCCACCAACACCGACGAGTATAGCGTATGCTATCAGATCCGTGACGCCCGTTACACTGAGGCCTGCAGCGAGAGAGAATAGGAACATGAAGAAAACTAGAGCCCACCACTCGACACGCTCCTCCACAAGCCTCCTTGCCACGAAGCCAGCGCGCGCGAGCACAACGCCAGCCAGGAGCGTGGGCACCAGCACAAGAACCGCCTCGGGCGTCACCCTGTATGCATGACCAGGGCCATATATTGAGGCTAGTATAGCGTTGAGGAACTCCGCTATCTGGACGTGCAGGGCAATGCCAACAATCATGAGTATGAAGATTATTATCGAGAAGTAGAAGTCCTTTATATTCCTAACCTCTGCCCAGGGGTCTAGCTCCAACTTCTCGACATCAACCCTAAGCATCTTGTCAAACTCTCCGAGCCTCTTGAGGTAGACTAGCGACACGAGATACGTTAACGCCAGCGCGGCAAGCGCCGCGGGCGTGGCATAGAGTATGAAGTCGAAGAATGTCTTCCCGAAGTAGAGGCCTATGTAGATGCCAATGGGGTTCCCTATCATCGTAGCGGCGCTTCCAACATTTGTAGCGAATACGGCCACAATGAGCCATGGTATAGGGTTGAACCCTATTATCTCCGACACCTCTAGTATCAGGAGGCTCACATACACTATGCTAGATACCTCGTTCACCAGCGCAGCCAGCCCGAAGGAGAGTATGAGCACGAGCAGCAGGAATTTGCGAGGATCGCCGCCGCTAAACATTATCGTCTTCGCGCTTATGTAGCGTAGGAAACCGCTCTCCTTTAGATACCCGACTATGATCATCGTTGCGATCAGAAATAGTATTAGGTTGAGCTCCATACGCTCGATGGCATAGCGGAACGGCATGACACCCAGCAAGACCATCGCAACAACGCCTATGAATACCGCCGCAGCCCTCCTCTCCCAGAACATTATAGCGCCCAGCAACGAGACATAGAATATGACCGCGGCCAGAACCTGCTTGTACTTCACCGAGGGAGCGTTCAACGACAATAAGTGGCATTCGACGCGCGGCGTCTCGTTGCGTAGCACCCTCTCCACGAAGTTCTCGCTGTACACCATCTCTATTAGCTTCTCCTTACACACCTTCTTCGTAAACACCTCGTGGATTACCCTATACGTCCCCCTCTCGCTCACATACGTTGATGCTATCACGGCAGTTATCACTATTGAACCTACAAGCGCCAATACCACGAACATCAGAATCTTGCGCAATGTTATCGCGCCAGCGCCAACCTCCTCAGCCATCCGGGGCCCCACCTTACCACACGATACTCGGTCTTCCGCCAAGTACTGCGCTCATATATCCACTAAGCCAGCCTACAAATTGTTGACCCCCTTCCACACCCTCCACGCAAACCACCCTGTAAAAATGCGAGCTATTCACCATATCATCGCTCGCCCCGATGCCAGCTAGGCCTTCGAAGCACTCATCCGCGCCTAGTCTCGAGGCTATCACCCTCTCGACACAGAGATTCTCATAGTAGAGCGTGGCAAGTGGCTGGACGTAAGGCGAGGATAGTATACGATCTATGTGCCAATGGAGCCTCTTCCTCTTACCACACAGGTGGCGAGATATCCTAGCACGCAGGCCTCCTGGCCCGCAGGCACTACCCACATAGATATAGAAGCCCGGCTTGAGGACTGCAACCCGAGAGCCACGCTTATCGACGCGCACAGCGTGGTATAGCTGAGAGAAGATTAGGAGCATGTAGGTGCCTCTTGTAGAGGGGAGGCGGTCGGCAGAGCAACTCCTCCTCACGCTTATCAGCTGAAAACCGGGCTCCACATCCCGCCGACCCGTGGAGCATTGCAAGAGCGTGTATTTAAACATGAGTGCGGAGACTAAAGCTTTAAGCTTAAATAGAGTATTATTTTTCGAAAAATACGCGGGTGTGCACATTTCAATGATGCTGTCGGAAAAACCGGTAACTGCGCGCGTACGCCTACCCAATGGGAGAGAGATAACGCCGATAGAAGCGCTAAGATTTTGCTACAACCTCTCAGAGACTGATATAGAGGTGCTCTTGCACATACTCAGGGGCGACAAGTACGACGTGGACACGCTTGCTAAGCAGCTAAACCTCAGCAAAGCAACCATTAACAGATCCCTGAATAAACTAACCTCGCTTGGCTTCGTAGAGAAGGAGAGAGAGGCTAGGAAGAGCGCAGGCAGACCCAAGTACTACTACTACGTGCGCGACCCCCACTCGCTAATCCAGCGTATAAAGAGCGATCTGGAGCTCTGCGCGAAGGTGTTTCAGGAGGGGATACAAGCACTATTAGAGCAGATTCTATCGACAACCTCTAAGGGGATGGAGCAACAATAGGGTAGTATCGATGCGTTGAACCATCTACGCAGGCTCGGTGATGGAGAAGCCGCCCGGTCAAAGAGACCGTAGAGTATGAACTCGCGGCTTTTTATTGTACGCGGCCTCATGCATCCGAGGGAGAGATCACCCACATATGGTTTAACGGCCGACGCTACTCTGCGCAACCGCTCTATTATGCAACGAGGACTATGGAGGCTCTCAACGTGGTAGAGGAGTACTAGTACACGTGGTTTAAGGATTAGTGCCACGTACTGTGCTGCAGCCTCCTCTTCGGCTAGTGCGCTGCCCGGCAAACCTAGCAGCAAGTGAGGCACTACCCTGAAACCAAGCGCATCAGCTCTCGCCGCTAGAAGGAGGTATTCACGGAGAGATGCTGTTAGGTGCATCTGCAAGCGTTGGGCACGTGTTAGTGGTATCTCGAAGTCGATTATGTCCACGATACTTGTAAGCTTTTCGAGAGTCTCTAAGGGCATTAGACCGGCGTGCATAGAGATTATCACGTCCGGGTGCTCTTTTCTAAACCTCTCTAGTACCGGTATGAAGCGTTCGACGGGCAGATACCCTTCTCGGTTAAACCCCCCGCTGACGAGTATACCCGTGACACCGCTCTTAGCGAGCTTCGCAAGGAGCTTCGCGAGGGCGCCGGGAGTGGGTGCTGGCAACATGCCGCGAAGCCAGCGGCCCCTACAATAGTCGCAGAGTAGCTCGCAGGCGTAACCCGTGACACTTATGGCGACGTATCGGTTACCCGGTTCAAAGAATAGCATGTAGCACTTACCAGTATGGTAACGCTATACTCTAGAGGAGGGCTGATTAAGCGTTCACGCACCACACTCTAGCAGTTCGTGCAATGCTTGTCTAGCCTCTGCAACACTAGGCTCCCATGGTATGTTGTATAGTGGGCCTCGAGGAGACTCGGTGTAGAATGGACGGTTGCAAGGTGGGCACCCGCTGGTCTTCACAGCCCTTCTCACTATGCCGAGCTCAGGCACGCGCTTGAGAATCCAGTATTGACCTTCACCCGGCTCGATGTAATCTAGGGGGTCGAGTCCTTCCTCGAGCAACTGCTTATAGACTTGGGCTCCTCGATAGTAACATAGTCTAGGCGGCTTACCCTTCCCGTCTAGAGGAGTGTATGCAAAGAGAGCGGCTCTGGCACCCATTGCGTATAGCTTGTCGAGGAGGTGTACTAGTGTTTTAGCAGACTCCCCCAGCCCTACTATAACATGGGCGTAGACACGGCTCTCGCCGTATATTTTCACGGCGTCTCGAATAGTCCTCATATACTGGGCTAGACTATAGGGTCTACGCGTTAGCCGCGCGATACGTTCGCTAGCCGCATCCAACCCGACTCCAATAACATCTACGCCTGCCTCGTGCAGACGCTTAAGCAGTGCAGGGCTCGCTGACCCGATAGCTACTGATACCCGGCTTGCTCCATATCTTTTCAGCATCTCTACAAGCTCTACAACACGGTCGGCAATACCCGGCTTTATAACAGTCTGTATGCACACGCGTTCAAAGATATGCACTTTAGATAGCAGGGTTCCCAGCTTCACGGGATGCCAGGGGACACGGGCTAGTTTCGCTACGCCTCGTGGCAACCAGCAGTATGTGCAACTGGCGTTACACCTGGAGTCTACGAGGAGGTATGCAACTCGCCGCATCCAATCTGGTAGCCGCTCTCCCTGCAAGGCAAGGAGTGTGGCGAGTGATACGTATACTCTCTGCACGCTCAAAAACTGGCAGCCCTAAAGCTGTGAAGAGGGAGTGACGCGTCTAAGCGTTTTCACGGTTGAGGATTTTTATGCTGTACGTGTTGTACATTGGCCTCCAGAATATCGTACTCGCCCACTTCTTGGCTTGCACCGCCTACCGCATACTCTGCCAACACGTCTTCGACACGCTTAGCGTTGGGGCTCTCATCGCAGCTGCATAGGCACAGGTTCGTGGCGTTCATGGCGCGGCGGACCAGCATGTAGTAGATTACGGCCTCGCGTATGAACTCGCTTCTCGACCCGTAGCCTAGCTCGCGCCACGCACGGTCAATCTCCTCTAGGAGGCGCTCCTCTATCTTGACCGACACCACCTTCTTCCTACTGGGAGCCCCCAGCTCAAATACGTCTAGTGGTGATTGTGTGTACGTCCTCTTCTCTGCATCGTCAAGGTAAAACTCGTCAACGTCATGATAAGCTGCCAAGGCGGGCTCGCCGGTAACACAGTAGTAGGTACTGCTCTAGCTTCAAGCCTCTACCCCTCGCTCACCATGAGCCTGGTATTACACGATGATTGATGTGTTTAAATGCGCGTTTGAAAGCCGTGCCGGGTATTACGGCTTTAGTGTTTAAACGCGGTTGTGATGCAAACGATACCCCCGCGGAGCGTGTAGCGTTATGGAAAACCAAAAACTCGGAGAGCCTGTAAAACTACACGAGGAGGTGACCCGCTGCCCAGCCTGCGGGAAGAATACGCTCCGCGTGCAAGTATACATGTACCATGTGCCTCTCGTAGGCCACGTCATGATGACTGTGGGTAAGTGTTCAGCGTGCGGGTTTACCTTCAAGGATGTTAGGACGGCAGAGCAGAGAGAGCCACAGAGGCTAATACTTAGGATCGAGAAGCCCGAGGATCTTAACACGCTCGTGGTTAGAGCACCCTCAGCCACCGTGCGTATAAAAGGCTTACTAGAGGAGGGGGACTTCGAGATGAAGCCCGGCCCCGTCGCCGACGGTTTCATAACAACCGTTGAGGGGGTCTTACACCGTTTCCTCGAGATAACAGAGTATCTCTGCAACGAACCAGATGTCGATAAGGAGAGGTGTAAGAAAGCCCTTCAGGCGTTAAAGGAGGCGATTGAGGGTAAGAGGAGGTTCATACTCGAGATTGAGGATCCGGAGGGCGTTAGCGCCATAGCGTCGGGAAAGGTTGTGAGAGAACCTCTTCAGAGAAAGGGGGGAGGATAGAAGCCCTTTTACTCGATCTTAACCTCGTAGCCCTCCTCCTCGACCTCCTCTATCTTGGCCTTCTTCGGCTTCTCCTTCTCAATCGTTATCTCCAGGACACCGTTCTTGAACCTAGCCTTAGCAGTCTCCGGCTTCACTTTAGCCGGCAACTCTATCTCCTTGTAATACTTACGGTTCTCGTTGCTAGCCCTTATGATGAGCTTGTTATCCTTAATCCTCACCTTTATCTTATCCTTGTCGACGCCTGGCAGCTCTGCGACTATAGTCACCTTATCCTCGTCCTCGAATACGTCTACAAGAGGCTCGCGCTCCTCGAGTATCTCTGTCCTACCGAACCTCCTCTTGATGTTACCAAACTCCTCTATTATCGGACGGCCATCTGGACCAATAACTATCCTGAAGCCATAGATGTAAGGGCCTCTGATCTCGGCCCGCCCGCTCCTCACGAGGTTCATCAACTCCTCCTCGAGCGCCGCGAACTCCTCCTCTATGGAGCGGAAGATCTCGTCGAACCAATCGAATATGCTCCTATACCTCCTCCTAGGCCACGCCATCCTGGATGCACCTCCAACAAGATGTTGGTAGCTCTTCGCTTCTATTTAACGAATTGGTGTATGCGTTTACATGTACCGGCGAGATGCTTTCATTACAGCGGCGGCTGGGCTAGGGAGGCTCGAGGGTCTAGAGTTTGAACTGTAGATACGACGTTATAATAGCGGGTGCTGGTCCTGGCGGCACGGTAGCCGCGTACCATCTCGCGCGTATGGGCTTCAATGTAGGGGTCTTCGAGGTGAGGGCATGGGAGGATCTATGGGGTAAACCTTGCGGCGACGCTATAGGGGCTCACCATTTTCCTGAGGCGCGCCTACCACCGCCTCCGAGCCATGCCGTTAGGAATAGGATAGAGGGTGTCCTCATCTACAGTCCGTCGCGTGAGGTAGTGTATAGGATACGCGGAGAGGGCTACATGATAGACCGGAGGGCGTTGGGTCAATGGCTTCTACGAGACGCTATGGACCATGGCGCCGACGTGCATCTTAAGACGCCGGTGCTAGAGCCTATACTGCGTGAGGGGCGCGTTGCAGGCGTTAAGGCTAGGATCGGCGGCAGGGTGGTGGACTGCGAGGCACACACTGTTATAGAGGCTACCGGCTACTCTATGGTTATCAAGAGGAGGCTGCCACGGGCGTGGCCGGTCGCGGAGCAGATAGACGCGCGCGACACGAACATCGCGTACCGTGAGGTACAGGAACTGGATACTAGCGTGGAGGAGCCTCATTATATACGCATATACATAGATCAGAGTATAGCGCCTGGCGGCTACTGGTGGCTATTCCCCGAGAAGAGCAACGTTATAAATATAGGCCTAGGTGTGCAGGGCGGAGTAGGCAACCCTCACCCGGTGCAACAGTTTAAACTGCTATACGCGCGCGGACTTGCACCTCCTCCAAAACGCGTTATCGAGGCTGGCGGCGCAGTGGTTCCTACAAGGAGGCCTGCAAACTCTCTAGTAGGACCTGGTGTAATGGTTGTGGGCGATGCCGGGTTCACCGTTAACCCTGTGCATGGGGGTGGTATAGGCTACGCTTTCTACGCGGGGCGTTTAGCTGCGGAAGCGTTCCAGGAAGCCTACGATCGCAACTGTTTTAGAGAGGAGTGTCTCTGGAGCCTCAACACCCGTTATATGCGCACGCTTGGTGCTAAACAAGCCTCGCTTGACATCTTTAGGCTGTTCCTCCAGAGGCTTAGCAACGATGATATAGAGTATGGTATGGCTAAGAGGCTTGTACCCGAGAGCGACGTGTACTTTACGAGCACGCAAGGGGAGTTGAGGCTCTCGGTGGTAGAGAAAGCGTCTATAATCTTGCGTGGTTTGCGTAGGCCGAGCCTCCTCTCCAAGCTAAGGCTTGTAGCCGAGTATATGCGTAAGGCTAAGAGGCTATACCAAGAGTATCCCGAAGAGCCTGGCGGGCTGAGCGTGTGGATTGCAAGGGTAGAGAGGTTATACGAGGAGTATCTAGGGAAACTAGGGTAGGCGCCGAATGAGGATTATTGACGCACCCGTGCTAGATCCTAATGCTAGACTTGTGGACGTGCTTCCAGAACTGCTACGATCCAAGTGTAGGTGCGGCGTTGTAGCATCTGAGGGGCATGTTAAGGGTTACCTGTCGCTCATGAATATTGTTAGAAGGATTGTCATGGAGTGGAAACATGGTGTCGAGCCCCACGCGGCTATAGAGATGCTGCAGGTCAGGAATATACACCCACACACGGTACCCGTTGTCCACAAGAGTGTGGAGCCCGAGCACCTCCTAGTAGATATGCTCATGCACGACTCGGATATAGCACTCGTCGAGGACAACAACTCTTACATCGTAAACACTGTGCTAGACGTCGCCTATGAGCTTAGGCGCATGCTCTATGGCTTGAGCGTTAGCTCGACTGTAGCTAGCCAGGCGTGGTGGGCCGTACACCCCCACGTGAGCGTGCGCGACGCGTTAATACACCTAGCGATGCTCCCCACGTGGCGCCTTGCCGTGGTAGCTCCCGACAATAGCGTTGTGGGAGTCTTCTCCGCTACAGACTTCTTCAAGGTGCTGCTGGAGGGCGGCCGCCCCTATGATATGCAGCTCCAGGACTTCCTGCCAGAATCTACGCCTATAGTGGCAGATGCCGACCAGAGCCTCGTCGATATCCTCTACATAATGAGGCGCTATAATATACAGATGATGCCGGTTATAGAGGGGCTTGCCGGCTTCAAGGGTGTCGTGCTAGCACATGATATAGCCAGGCTTGCCGCCATACAGACTCTGGGTGGTCGGGGATAGCGCTGCAGTGGGAGCCCCAATGGGAGGATATTGTCGTCGAGAAGTGGGGGATGAGGCTACGGGTCAAGAGGGATAGGGTTACTGGCCTCCTCGTATGCCCCATATGCTACGGGCGCGACGATGCACCATACTTCTACACCGTGGAGGACTTATTGAGGCACCTGCTTACGCACGTGAAGCGCGAGCGTATGGAGCTTATCCAAGTGCGGATCGAGGAGGGTGAGGAGGGTGCGAAGCTGGAAGAGGTGGGTGAAGAGTGAGTAGAGAACTACATGTATACTCGAACCCGACCATAGACGTTATCGGCGGCGGTGCTAGGGCTGGAGGCCCAGGGTTATACGCGGCGCTAGCGGCGAGAATACTTGGGTTCGAGGCGCGCGTATACGGCGCGATAGGTGGTGACGGTGCCTGGGTGCTCGAGGAGTATACGAAGAGGGGTGCTCGAATAGGCTCCGTACAGATGCACTTGGATGATAAGACGACACGCATGAGAATAGAGTATAGGGGCCCGGGTAGACTCATTCTGGTTGAAGAGCTAGGTCCTCTAATCAACACTATACCCGCGCGCTCCCCACGCATGGTATCACCCGTTATCGGCGAGTTTGAGGCCAACCTGCTCCACGTCCTTGCGCGAGGAGCGTTTGTAGATGTGCAGGGTGTTGTCAGGGTTAGGAAGAGGGGGCTGCTGGAGTTGACCCACAACCCTATATGCGCAAGGCTCTTGGAGGATGCGAAGCTTGTTCACGGTGATGCGAGAGAGCTTGGAGCATGCACCAATTCTAGCAGCATACCCGAGATGCTCGAGAAGCTTGTCACCGTCTCCTATAAGGTGAGCATAGTGCTCTCCCTTGGTTACAGGGGAGCACTCTACCTGGAGAATGGAGAGGTTTACCATATACCAGCATGGGGGCCCGAGACCACCGACCCCACTGGCATGGGTGACGTGATGCTAGCCTCAATGGTGTACCTTAACGCCTACGAGGGTCTATCCCTTCTCGACGCTGTACGCGTTGCCACCGTGGTATGCGGGCTCCACGCCGAGAAGAGATACGAACCGATAGAGCCATCGAAACTCGAGAAGCTTGCACCCGCGCACCGTCGGGTGGATGTGGCGGAAGCCAAACAGATAATTAACGAGCAAGCATGATTATCAAGCCTTACACCGCCGCGGTTACAAACCCCTTATCATTATAGGGGCCTATTATCGACAAGCCGTCTGGAAGCCGGCCACCAGCCCTCCTCTCCCCTAGTAGAGCCAACACCATGTCTATCACACGCTCCTCGATATCCTCCTCCACCACGTTATCCAGCTCAAGCTGCTCTCCATTCACGTAGACGCGAGGCATGCCGAGCCCTATGCCGGGCCCGAACGCCCAGTCCCCGAACGAGACCGTGACTGTAACAAGTACGCCATACTCGTCTCTCAGGCGGCGGGCCACCGAGCGCATAACCTCGTAAACCTCCTCCACCTCGGGCCCCGGAGCACCCACTATCTCGATAGTAGCGTCCTCTGCCTCATCCGGCTGTACAACCTCAAGCGTGTTCTCGCCTATCGCTAACCCCGCCTGGTTGAGCTGGTTAAAGTGGCTTAGCTGCTGCTCGGCGGGCAGTGTAGCCGCTACCATAGAGGGACCCCCCACCGAAACTATTCCAGGCGTTTGAACCTAGCCCCTACGCCCCCGTAATCCACCATGTATTACGGCTCGGTGCGCCCGGAACCAGCTCGTCACCGGCCCCGGGGCCTCGGGCCCCGCTGGGCGCCTCATCGCCGCCGGTAGGCGGGCTGAAACTAGAGCTTAGGCTTCTACCTCTAGCTTTGCAGAGATGCGGGAGCCGCTCCTGCGAGATGCGAGCAGGTTTAAGGCGTCGAGGACAAGATCGTATGTTACAGGGTAGCCTATCTTGTCCTCGAGCTTCACGAGCAGCTTGTACGCCTCAATATCATTGAACACTCCGCGCTCTGCTAGTATCTCGGCGGCTTTCTCGATAGCCTGCTTATACCTCTCGCTCGCGTGCTCACGGCGATACCCAAGGGTATCCATGAGCGACCCCTAGATAACGGTAATACTTCGAGGCTAATGAGGGTGATGGTTGTTTATCTTATGGGTTGCTATACCGAGTAACGCTGGTGTGGCGGATGGTCACATGGGATGACGTCTTCGCCGCAACTCCTAGAGAGGTGCGGGAGGTCCTAGAGGCTGTTAGGGCTCATAACAGGTGGAGGAGAGAAACGATAAACTTGATCGCAAGCGAGAACGTGATGAGCCCGCTGGCAGAAGCGGCTTATCTAAACGACATGATGCACCGCTATGCGGAGGGCAAGCCTAGGAAACGCTACTATCAAGGACTCAAGTACGTTGATGTTGTAGAGGAGCTCGTGATGAAGTACATGGGGGAGTTGCTTAACGCCCCCTTTATCGAACCCAGGCCCGTTAGCGGCACCATCGCGAACGCGACCGTGTTCCGCGCGCTGGCGGAGTGCCCCTCCGGGGGCACCAAGCCTAAGGCTCTAACCGCACCCGTGCAAGCCGGCGCTCATGTAAGTCACACTAAGTTCGGCACGCTCGGCGCCCTCTGCATCGAGCACCAGGAGCTCCCATACGACCCGGAGAACCTCAACATAGATGTTGACAAGGCTGTCAAAATGATAGAGGAGGTTAAACCAGCATTCGTCGTGCTCGGCGGCAGCCTCTACCTATTCCCTCACCCTGTCCGCGAGATAGCCGATGCCGCCCACCGTGTAGGGGCTAAAGTGGTGTACGATGGCGCCCACGTCCTAGGCCTCATTGTGGGCAAGAGGTGGCACAATCCTCTCGACGAGGGGGCAGATGTTCTCACAGCATCGACTCACAAGACGTTCCCCGGGCCGCAGGGTGGAGTGATAGCTACTCGAGACGAGCAACTGTACAAGAGGGTGTCCAGGATAGTCTTCCCATACTTCGTCAGCAACCACCACCTGCACCGGCTGCCTGCTCTCGCGATAACAGCACTGGAGATGAAGTACTTCGGAGAGGCCTATGCCGACCAGGTGGTTAGAAACGCTAAAGCGCTAGCGGAGGCTCTCGCAGCAGAAGGGTTCAGGGTCCTAGGCGAGCACCTAGGCTACACCAGGAGCCACCAGGTCGCAGTCGATGTCAGGGAATATGGTGGAGGTGCTAAAGCGGCACAGCTCCTCGAAGAGGCGAACATCATAGTAAACAAGAACCTACTGCCCTACGACCCCCCGGACGCCATCAAGAACCCGAGCGGCTTACGCCTAGGCGTGCAGGAGATGACCCGCTGGGGCATGAAAGAGGACGATATGAGAGAGATAGCGCGTTTCATACGCAGAGTTGTCATAGACGGCGAGGATCCGAGGAAGGTTAGGGAGGAGGTACGCGAATTTAGGAAACAATACCAGAAGGTACACTATACGTTCGACGTACAGCCGGTAGAGGATGGGAAGCTACTACTCCTATACTAAGCGCCTCGCGCGAATGTCGGGGGGATTAAGTGCCGCCTCTCACCCGCCCCGCGCGGCGGAGAGTCGAGGCGGCCGGCGCGCCCCCTCGCTCTACCCTAATCCACGCGTCACCCCGTTTTAAGAGCCAGAATCCGGGCGCGCATAATCTAGTCTAAAGCTCCGGTCATTGCACCGTATCTTACACACGGGTAGGGGCCTTGAAGACCGCATGGATAATCAACTTTGGTAATGAACTGCTTATCGGGCGTATAGTTAATACCAACGGCTCGTGGCTTGCACGCGAGCTCACAATACGAGGGTATAACGTGAGGAGAATCATTGTCGCACCTGACGAGGAGCCGGATGCCGTCGAGGTTCTCCGCGAGGCAGCCGAGAATGCTGATATAATCATCTGTACGGGTGGTTTAGGCCCTACACACGATGATCGTACCGCCGAGTTTCTCGCAAAGGCTACTGGCAGACGCCTCGTCCTCAACGAGGATGCCAAGCGCATGGTTGAGGAGAAGTACGCTGCCAAAGGCCTACCCCTTACGGACGAGAGGCTGAAGATGGCTATGATGCCGGAGGGCTCTAGACCAATACCTAACCCGGTTGGAACAGCCCCCGGCATACATCTTGTGACTGGTTCGACGCAGTTCTTCTGCCTGCCCGGCGTGCCCCGGGAGATGGAGGCCATGTTCAACGAGTACGTGTCAAGAGTCTTGGAGAGCATACAGAAGCCGCCATGCATACTCGAGGCCAGCGTTGTTATCAGGGGCGTGCCGGAGTCCACACTGGCGCCCGTGCTCAAAAAGGCTGTTAGAGAGTGTAGCAGATGCTATGTTAAGAGCCACCCCAAGGGCCATGAGCTAGAGCAGCCTGTTCTAGATGTGCGCGTGTTATACTCCGCACCCGATTGCAACGAGACGAGAAGAGTACTAGAGAGGGTCTCCAGCCTTATAGCGACTGAGGCTGAGCAACTGGGAGGCGTTATACTAGAGAGGTCCATACAAAGGCCTGGCGAGAAGAGTGTCTAGGGTGAGTCGGGGATGCCTAACCCCGAGGAGATTAAGAAGAAGGTGATAGAGGCGTTAAAGGAGGTATATGACCCGGAGATACCCGTTGACATCTACAACCTTGGGCTAGTGTACGACCTCGATGTAGACAAGGAGGGCAACATCAGAGTGGTTTTGGGGGTCACCGCTCCCGGCTGCCCAGTGGCTTACATCATAGTGGCTCAGGCCGAGGAGGCTATTAGAAAGAAGGTGCCCGAGGCCAAGAACGTGCAGGTAGAACTCGACCTGAGCAGACCATGGGATCCTAGAAGGGTTACTAAGGAGGGTAGGGAGAAACTCAAAGCCATCTACGGGTACGACGTTGTTGAGGAGCTTATAAAGAGGATGGGGCTGGAGGAGAACACTGAGGGTACCCAGCAAAGCCCAGCTAGCTAATCTCCTCGACAGCCTCTACACGAACCCACCCGGGGTCTATAAGCCCCAGGGGTTCTATGAGAGCGGCATACAGCCCCGAAGGGGGCCAGCCGTCGAACCCGCAGCGTCTACGCACATCCATAAGGCTCTCAAAGAGCGATCCTGTTATCATGCCCTCATAGCGTGCTAGAACAACTAGGCTATTGATGGGCCAGGCTAGAGGCCCTATTTTGACCATCACCCCTTCGGCAACAGGCCTCAGCAGCGAAACACCCATCTCTGCGTATAACCTAGCCGCTGCACTCACCTGACTCCTCGAAAACAGTTGCAACGCCTCACGAACTGCGCCAACGTCTATATTGGCGTCTATCACGTATGTTGCCGTGAAGCGTGTAGAGCCTATATGGCATCTCAGTCTGCGCGTGGAGACCCCCATGCCGGACACCTTCACTATCGGCGCGGCTCCAGCATCTTCAATACGATAGTTGACGAGTTTTGCCGAGGAGATGGTTATCCCCTGCTCGCGAAGAATTCGCCACCAGTGGCTTGCTACGAGACCACACGAGCCCGTAATATACGCCCTCAGATGCTTCTTGAGGACTTCTGGGTTCCTCGTTATACGCGCCCATAACAGCGCGGAGAGTATGAGTAGGGTAACCTCGTAAACCTCCGGTACGAGGAGCGGATTGTAGGCTAATAGTGGGCAGGGCCCTCCAGCCAATCGTCTATACGATTCGTTGGACTCGCAAACCGGTATACGGCCCTCGCGCAGGAGCCTTCTAACACGGCGAGCTGCCCTACTCTTTCCGGGGAAGCACCGAGTCCCATGCTGCAATAGGACTAGGTTCTCGCCAGTAACGCGATAGTCTATACCTTCGACGAGCAACGCAGTGCTACTGTTGGTATAGAAGCCCCGTCCGGACGAGATGGTTAGCCGGAAGCGCATAATCTTCTAACCTCGTCTCTCCCGACCTCCTCGCCGCCTAGAAGGAGCTTAACACCCACAAGGCGAAGGTACCCGCACCCGGCCTCGCGGAGCGAGCCGACTACCAGGCCTTCCCTAAGCCTCTTGTACACCCCGTCTATATGCTTGAGCGCGTCGCAAGCATCCTCGGCCAGTATCCTACCCTCGAGCACAACCCCGCGTTTCACGAGAACCACTGGGCAGGTGCTACTAGTGCCTAGGACGCGTTCAATAACCCTCAAATCGCGATACTCTAGGAAGTCACCCAGCTCGACAAAACCCTTGCTCTCTATCATAGACTCTATAATGTCGCATGGGGGTGCCAAGCCGGTGATAATGACACCTTTTAACCCTTGTAAACCTAGTGCCTCGGACACATAGCGTGGAGGCACATACGGCACTACAACCTCTCGCTCACGGCATCTGATACTCCTGAGCTCTATAGAATTTGGTAGAAGTGAATCCCTACCAGCGGGTACATAGAGACAGTCGGTAACCTCAACCCGGTATACAAGCTCTAGGCGGCTCTCTTCCACCAACCTGCAGGGCCACCCCCAGTGTCCATAGCCTCAAGCCCATCTCGTACACTCTCACCGGCTTGCAAGCACCTCTCTTACACTCTCCAAGGTAACTAGTCAATTCGCTCGAGAATAATACTTCCAGAAACTCTCTAGCCTCCCTCTCATCAATAACCCCTCTCTTAGCGTACAGCATAGCCTCTACGCCTAGATCGGCTAGAAACGCCTCAAGAGATGTAATGCTCTCAACAGGAGGCGGCGTTTTAGCCGAGAAGAGGGTGCGTATTGCACTAGCAGCCCTCAGTAACAGCCATGAGAGCCTCCATGCAGTCTCTCTACCCCTAACGCCCTCAGCAGCCTTGCGAACATCCTCCAAGCCTGAGCCCCCCGATATCATCTTGAACAGTCTCAGCAGCACGGCACTCAGACCCTATCATATATTTGCGCCTAGAGGTGGAATAAGCGGTGGGGATGAGGAGCAGGCTGGCAGTACGCGGACTCTTTAGTGAAGAACAGGCCACCATCCGACCCATCGAGTAGGGTGGGCGAGAAAAGGGGAAAAATATTGGAGGGTGGCATCCACCCTCCAATCGCTCCGTTATAGTTACTTACGCGGTAGCCTGCTGCTCAACAACCTGCCTTCCAGCATCGGTTATCTGGTACCTACCATCCCCGAGCCTCTCGACGTAACCCAGCCTCACGAGCTTCCTCATCTTTGCAGCAACTCTCCTACCGTCCTCATTGATCCTCTCCGCTATCTCCTTGGGTCTTAGAGGCTGGCCAGCCTCGGCTAGGGCCTTTAGTATCTTCATGTCTAGCTCGTCTAGGCTCGCACTCATACCCCACTCACCTCCTCCGGTTTAATCATCGATTAGGGATGGGGCGTTTTGCTCTTTTGGCCGGGATGGGTCGGAGAAACTCGTATCACACCAAACCATCCCAGGGTAATATACAGTCGCGAGCCTTCCCCGGAGCAGTATTATTAGAGTTTAAACTCAAAACTCATACATCGGCCCTTGATAGCCAGCGGCGACGGGCCTCCCATCCCTGAAGCCTTGCAATCCTCTTAGCAAGAGCTAGCAGCTTCTCTAGCTCAGAGGATTTCGCATAGTCTAGGGGTTCTCCGCGTCTAGAATTCTCCTCCCATCTCCTATAAAGAGTGTTCAACAACTGTGCGACAAGAGGCTCGGAGTAGAAGGCAGCGAGCCTATCGTTATCAAAATTGTCGAGTATTGCAAGTAGCTCGTGTTTGAGATCCTCGGGGTTACGCCTACCGGGCAATAAGGATCCTTGTATTACTCTCTCTTGGCCGGGTGTATAGCGTCTTTCGGCGCCCTTGGAAACATTTCAAGGTATTTCCGCAACACCTTTGGTATAACAACCGTCCCGTCAGGCTCCTGGAAGTTCTCAAGAATCGCTGTTATTGTCCTCGTTGAAGCTATGGCCGTAGAGTTTAGGGTATGCACGTACTCCTTCTCCATATTCTTCTTTCTCACGAGCTTTATGTTGAGGCGGAAAGCCTGCCAGTCAGTACAGTTGCTCGCAGACACCATCTCCCGATACAACCCCTGAGCCGGCATCCAGGCTTCAAGATCGTACTTCTTGGCTGCGGGCGAGCCTAGCGAGTGAGCACATATGTTAACCACGCGGTACGGGATCCCGAGACCCTGGAAGAGCTCCTCAGCGTTTCTTATAAGCTCCTCGTGTATTCTACTCGACTCTTCAGGCTTAGCAAACACGAACTGCTCCACCTTGTGGAACTGGTGCACACGGAATATGCCCTTGAGGTCTCGGTTACCCGCGCCAGCCTCCTTACGGAAACAGGGCGATACGCCGACAAGCTTTATTGGCAGATCATCCTCGCGTATCTCCTCATTCATATATAATGCTGCTAGAGGGTGCTCGGCGGTAGCTATGAGGTAGAGGTCCTCGCCTTCAACCTTATATATAGCGTCCTTGAACGTCTCCACATCTATGACTCCCATTAGAACACGGTATCTTACCATGTAGGGGGGTAGTACCAGGCGGTACCCCTTCCTCGTCATATAGTCTATAGCGTAGAGGAGGAGCGCTATATCAAGCCAGACGAGATCCTCGAAGAGGTAGTAGAAGCGAGAGCCCGCAACCTCCGCTGCTTTACGAGTATCGCCCAAGCGGAGCACATTCTCCAGCATATCAGCGTGGCCTACGGGCCTCCTCTCTATAACCTCGTAGTCCACCCTGAAGCCCCACTTCTCGGTCTGCTCCCTGAACTTCTCCAGGTGCCCCATCCACACCTTAGGCTTGCCCCAGAAGCGTATCGGCACACCCTCCACGTCTTCAGGGCATGTGGGCACATCGGGCATTACTATGTTCGGCAGGCTCCATATCAAGTTGTTTCGCTCTTCTTCGATCCGCCTCAACTCCTTCTCGAGCCTCTCCCTCAGCTCCAGGAGCCTCTTAGCCTCCTCTATCAGCCTCCTCCTCTCCTCAGGATCCCTAGCCTTCGCT
>CAZTIR010000022.1:0-22891 GCA_964613695.1 uncultured Desulfurococcales archaeon
GACACTGCTGGCGCCACGGCTGCAAGCAGCTTCGTGCTACTCCAGAATTAACCATCAAAGAATTGAAAGGTCCATCCCATCCCCGCGTACGGCATGGATGTGTACAGCCAAGCCCCCAGAATTAACCATCAAAAGAATTGAAACGAGTCAGCCAGTAGTGAGGTGTTCTCGACTACTATGACGACCATAGAAATAACCATCAAAGAATTGAAAGGCGTTACTGCTCCTAGGGTCTACTATGATGATATCGGCTTGCTTCTTGAAACAACGATCAAAGAATTGAAGGGTTAGTCGGCCGTCTGGATGCTCCCTGGGCGCGATAGGCCTAAGAAACAGTAATTAAAAGAATTGAAAGAGTATGGGTGGGATTGGTGCGTCTTTTGGTGTGAAGCAGATGCGTAGGAGTGGTGGATAAGGGATGAGATGTGGGTTTTGGTTTGTGTGCGTGTTATGCTCTTCTGTGGTGGTCTAGCTTCTCTCCCCTTGTGGGGGTGTTTTATGGCCTTGAGTGTGTTGACTCTTGGTTTTGCGCAGTTCGAGGGTGGTGATGTTGAGGGTTTCCGTGGGGTTGT
The DNA here is from genome assembly GCA_964613695.1 of uncultured Desulfurococcales archaeon. Taxonomy (GTDB): domain Archaea; phylum Thermoproteota; class Thermoprotei_A; order Sulfolobales; family Pyrodictiaceae; genus Pyrolobus. Next base: position 573 of record CAZTIR010000022.1, read on the forward strand.
TGGTGGTGTTCGTGAGGCTGATGTGATACTCTTGCCCGAGTTTTCCAACGGGTTGCCGGGTGGGCGTGTCGTGCCTCTCGGGGAGTGGGTTGGGGTGTTGGAGGGGGTTGCTCGGGAGCATGGCGTGTATATCGTTGGTGGCGTGTTGGAGGAGGCTGGTGGCTGCAGGTATAGTAGCGTGGTTGTCGTGGAGCCTGGTGGCGGCTGGAGGATCGTGTATCGTAAGCGTGTACTCTTCCGTGGCTTCGGGGTCGACGAGTCTAGGGTGTTGTGCCCGGGGTCGGGTGGCTCGGGGCTCGTGGAGGTAGGGGGGTTTAGGCTTGGTTTCGTGGTGTGCTACGAGCTTAGGATACCGGAGCTGCTCCGCGGCCCGGTGCTCGAGGGTGCCGATGTCATAGTGGCTCCTAGCGCCTGGTACCCCGGGCCCCTGAAGGAGGAGCATCTCCTGGTGGTGGCGAGGGCTAGGGCCTTGGATAACACCGTGTGGGTCGCGGTCCCGAACCAGCCTGCCCCGAGGTTCACGGGGCGTAGCCTCCTGGTCGACCCCCTGGGGGTTGTGAGGCTCCAGCTCCCGCCGGGCCCCGGCTACGCGGAGGCGGTTGTGGATAGGGAGTCTCTCAGGGAGGCTCGGGAGAGGCTCCCGGTGTTGAGGGATTATGTTGGGCTCAGCGGCGGCAGGCGGTGAGAAAGTTCGCGAATATCTCCCTCCCGTGCTGCGTGTGCCCCACCTCCGGGTGGAACTGGACTCCGTACAGGCCCCTAGACTCGTCGACGATAGCCTGCACTGGGCAGGTCTCGCTCCTCGCTATAACCCGGAAGCCCTCCGGCACCCTCTTGACCTCGTCGTTGTGGCTCTCCCATGCTAGGAACCTCTTGGGCAACCCCCGGAAGAGCAGGTCCTCCTCGAGGACCTCCACCTCCACGCCCCCGAACTCGGGGTGCTCCGCCGGGCCCACCTCCCCGCCGTTAGCGTAGACCATGAGGTGTAGCGAGAGGCATATGCCTAGCGTGGGGCGCGGGGGTTTGACGAGCAGCTCTAGGAGGTTGCTGAGCTTGTCCACGTCGCCCGGCACCCTGTACGGCCCCCCGCCGTAGACCACGCAGTCGTACTCCTCCACGAGCCTCCCGTCAACCCTCTCGTAGTCCACCAGGTCGGCCTCGGCTCCGAGCTCCCGGAGCCTCCTCTGTATGAGGTGGTTGTACTGGCCTCTTAGCGATACGACGAGCACCCGGGCCACTACCCAGCCCCTCACTCGTACTCTATCGTCGCGGGGGGTTTCGGAGTCACATCGTACACTATCTCGCCGACGCCCCTGACGCCGCGGAGCCCCTCCACGAGGACCTCGAGGATGCTCTCGTCGGGTAGCGCGACGTCGGCCGTCATGAAGTCCTCGGTCTGCACCGCCCGGATGGCTACCACGTACCTCCCCTCACCCTCCCAGAGCCTGGCCACAAGCCTCACGGCGTCCCGGTCGAGGCTCGTGAGCCTAGCCCAGAGCATCCTCTCCAACGCCTCCCTCGGCCCCACGTCGGCGACGTAGACGAGGCCGTAGGCCCTCGCATCGCCCTTCACCCCGGTGGCCCTAACGTCATAGGCTCTAGCCTCGACCCCGTCCAGCCTCACGCTCCTATCCGCGTACCTCCTCTCCCAGACGGCCACGAGGTACTGGGAGGGCCTCCAGCCGAGGTACTCGGCGAGACTCGTGAACATCTTATCGGCGGCCTTGAGCACCGATAGCTTCTCGGGGTCGCAGGCCCCCACGCACCTCACCAGGAGCCCTGGGCCGGGGAAGGGCTGCCTCTCGACAATCTCCTCGGGGACTCCGAGCCTACGCGCAACCATCCTAACCTGGTCCTTGTAGAGCTCGCGGAGGGGCTCGACGACCTCGAAGCCGTAGCGGGAGACCGGGTCTAGGCCGATGTCGCGGAGCACGTTGTGCTGGGTCTTGATGCCTCCCCTCGTCTCTATGACGTCGGGCGCTATGGTGCCCTGCACCAGCTTCCTACACCCGACCCTCGAGGCGTACTCGGAGAGGACGCGGTAGAAGACCTCTCTAAACCTCCTCCTCTTCTCCTCGGCGTCCGGCACGCCCATCGTGGCCTCGTAGAAGCGACTCCTCTCCCTGAGCACCTCGAGGGTGGGGAGGACCTTGCGGAGGAGCATAGGGACGTGGATCTCCTCCCCCAGCCTCATGTAACCGGTGTCTATGAAGACCGGGTGCAGCCTCTCGCCGAGCGCGCGGTATGCGAGTACGGCGGCGGTGGTGCTATCAACGCCCCCCGATACCGCGACGACGGCGCAGTCGCCCCCAACGCTCCCCCTTATATACTCCAGGGCCTTCTCTATGAACGAGTCTACGTCCATACGCTCCTCCGTCTCGCAACGACCCCAAATACACCCTATAAGCGCTCATACGCCAGCCTCTAGTGCAGAACGGGGCGTGGAAGGGTGAGCGGGGAGGGTGGCTACGAGCTAGTGGCGGCGATGCTGAGGAGGATTAGGGCCCTCCTGGTCTCGCAGCGGGTGTCCACCATAGTGGCGCACGAGATTATACTGGTTGAGAGTGTGGCGAAGAACCTGGGCGTCTACGAGGACGTGGCCGGCGAGATAGAGGAGTTGAAGCGCCTCTACCTACTACTCTACTACAAGGACGGGTTGGCGGGCCACGCTGAGCACGAGCAAAAGTTTCAGCGACGCTGGAGGAAGGCGGCTAGACGGGTGCCTAGGCTTGGACATCTCGGGGCGTGAGGTTGCAGAGTACCTGCGCCGCCTTATGCGAGAGTTCCGCCAGAACCCCCTCCTAAACTCCTCCAACGTCTTCTACGCGGGCATGGTCATAGCCGTGCTCGGGATGCTGAAGGACTCCCCCTACCTCAAGATAATAGGCGATATACTCAGCGACTCGACGGAGAAGATTAGGAGCCTCGTAGTGGGCAAGTACAGCGTCTTCGGGACCCTGGGCGAGTTCCAGGCGGCTTACACCAGGGTAGCCGATACGACCGTGGAGCAGGTCTACGAGCTCGTGAACCAGGTGGCTGATGTGATAGAGACTGGTGATGCCCGGGACCCGAGGCTAGCGGATATACTCAACAAGCTCTACGACCTCCTCGTAGTCAAGGCGCCGGTGCTGGGCGTCACGGTCACGGTGGAGACTGAGGAGTAGAGAGGCGTCATGGTAAACGCTTTGTAGGCCCGTGGCGGCAGTGGACGGGGTTCGCGTGTGGCGATTAGGGTTACCGAGGTACCCCTACTCGACAGTACCATACTCCTGGGCCCGCCGGGCTCCGGCAAGTCCGAGGTTGTGAGGGAGAAGGCTAGGCGCGAGGCAGCTGCAGCGAAGAGGCTCTTCATAGACGTGCGTGAGGCTCTGGCGACGGGCTCGAGCCTGGAGGAGTTGTCGAGGATGGTTCGTAACGAGCCGCGCCGCTACTACCTCTACTACGAGCTACCACTCAACGAGTTTGTCACCGAGTACCTCATAGCCGGCCGCCGTGAGGCCTGGGAGGTGTTGAGCCTCTTCTCCACACCCGGCGTCACGGGCACCATAGTCGTCGATGGCTTGACTCGGGTCCTCTCAGACGAGGCTATGAGCGTGTTGACGAGCCTCCTAGGCGATAAGAGGCTGGGCTCGAGCATCGCCCTCGGCGAGTCCGTTAGGGTTGTTGCGCTGGGCTATCCGCCGGAGTACGGCGGGCCACAGGAGCTACCCCCCTCGCTGGCCGCGAGGGCCACGGTGATACGGGTCGAGCCGCCGACGCTGGAGGAGTGGTACTGGTACATGCTGGAGAGGTACTCTAGCACCATGCCCGAGCACTACGCATCCCTGCTCTCCCGCGCGAGGCGGGCGGTGGAGAAGGGGAGCGAGGAGATAGGCGTCAACATACTCGCCGCGCCCCCCGAGTACTTCGCGGGCGGGGCCCCCACGCCACGCTCCTGGACTAGGCTAGTGGTGGCCCTTACAAGGCTCTACGAGAGGGTGAGGAGCGGCGAGATGAGCGTCGAGGACTATAGGAGGCACGCGGCCGAGGTTATCAGGGGGACGCTGGGCTCCAAGATAGCCCCCATCGTCGAGAAGTACCTCATAGGCGGGGCTATAACGACCGACGCGCTCATAGAGCTGTTTAGGCGCGGTAGAGACGGGCTACGCGACCTGCTCCAAGAGGGGCTCGTCGAGGAGAGCGAGCTTAGAGACGATATACTCGAGGCGATTCACGGCCTCGACACGCTCTACGCCTATCGCGTCCTACGCTCAGCCATCCAGGCCCTCGAGGCTCTCCACGAGTACCTCCGTGGCGCTGTGGACGAGAGCCAGGTTGCTAAGAGCATCGAGAGGTTTGTAAGGGATGCTGGCGGGTTACTGAAGGAGGTTAGATCCCTGCTCGAGTTCATACTAGCCTCGGTGACGGAGGCCAACATCCGCGACGTGGCCGACGTGGTGTTCGAGGTTGACGATAGGCTTAGGGAGACTAGCCTCAAGCTAGCCAAGAGAGTGGAGACTATAATCAGGGAGGAGCGTAGGAGCCTCGAGACCGGCGCGGAGGCTGGCGGCGAGCGGAGGGAGGAGGCTCTCAGGCTACTGGATAGCCTATGGGATGGCTTCAACCGCGTCCTACTCTCGCCCTATACGCCACTCCGCTCTCTAACAATGGGCTAGAGGTGGTGACCAGTGGGCCAGGTGACGCTCCGGAGCCTGGCGAGCGCTCTCGAGGAGTACGTGACGAGCCGGGAGTATAGGATAGCCTGCAGCGCCGTCGAGCCTAGGAACGCGCGGGAGGAGGTACACAAGCACCTTGAGAGCGTGGCGGAGAGGGTTGCGGGGAGGAGGGTTAAGGTCAGCCGCCTCGGGCCCTTCACCTGGTTTGAGGGGCGCTCGCTACTAGTCTATGGCCCCAGCTCGAAGTACCGCGTGGGCGGCGAGGAGGAGGCTCACACCTACTACACTACTCTCATGGTCTCGGAGGAGCTTGGCGGGGCTCGGGGCGGTGGCCTCCTCGGGGGGCTCTATAGGAGGGTTGCGTTGCTCTCACTCCTCCTCCCGCGCCGGGAGCCAGCAGTGTTGAGGCTAACCGTGGGCGATGGCGTCGAGGAGGCCGAGGTGCCGTCGCCTCTCCAGAGCCTGGTGGCAGCCTCTATACGCGAGGAGTACGAGGCATGCGGCTCCATAGAGTGCATCGACCCCGATAGGCTGGTGTTGAGTGTTCACGGGGAGCGCGTATACTCGAGCATAGTGGATGTGCTGGACAGGGCGGCGCGCCTCGAGGGCGACGAGGTGGTGATGCTATCCCTGAGCGCCAGGCTAGAGAGCCATGGCGTCAACCACCCTCTCGACGCCCGCCTCGTCTACATGCCGGGCGGGAACCCAAGCCTAACAGTCTTCATGGTCTCCCCGGCCCCCATGGTTCACGGTGTTCTGGCGCCCGTCTACCTCAACGCCTTTGGGGCGGAGCTGGGGGATAAGCTCCTCGACGCCATAGCCTTCAAGGCCTTCGAGGCCAGCCGCTATTACGTGCTATCGCTGCCGCGTCTAGGGGTTGGCGAGAGGGAGGGTGAGGGCATAGCCGCGTACGCTCAGTGCATCTCCTTCCACACTCTACTACTCAGCCTCGCCGGTCAACTGGCGCAGCGCAGCATGATCGTCGACGAGTCGGCGGTGAGGATCTTCGAGGAGTACCGCGAGCTACTGTTAAGAGTCTTGCTGGAGAGGTTGACGGGCGGCAGATGAGACGGTGGTCACCCGATAAACTGGCGTAGAGCCGGAGAGACCTCGGCAGTCAAGCCATGGTGGCTATACTCTCGCTCGAACAACGGACTCCGCTCGCCGAACCCATCAGCCTCGAGGAGCTGCCATCCAGGCTCCGCAGCCTCATCTCCAACCATGAGCCAGTGGTGCTCGTGGGCAGGAACGTGTGGAGGTTGTGGCGGGAGCTTGTAGAGTGGCTCGAGTCCAACAACCTCAACCACCTTCTCGTCGAGATGCTGGACCCGCGTGAAGCCAGCCTAGCGGGCATGCCCTACGAGAGGCTCCTAGGCGCTAGGATAATGCTAGCCGTCCAGGAGCAGAGGAGCACTGCGCCAGTAGCCGAGCAGGGCTCCAGACGCGTTCATGTAGACGCGGTTCTCGTGGCTAGGCCGGAGATGTGCGCCAGCCTAGGCTGCCCCAAGTGCTACTGCCCGAGCGGCGCGTTGAAGGGCAAACCCCCCAGCCTGGAGCCCAGCCTATGCACCGGCTGCGGCCTCTGCCTCAGCACCTGCCCCCACAGGGCGCTTTGGAAGCATAGCGCGTCGCCCGACAAGCTCTGGGACTACATACGCTACACGGCTACGAGGCCCGCCAGCGGCAAGGTGGTGTACGCGTGTAGAGACTCGATAGCAGACCTCATAGACGGGCTAGAGGAGCTGAAGCCCAGGCACCCGGTGCTAATAGTGCCCATCACCTGCCCCGGCGACGCAACCCTAGAGCTCCTCGTGGCGCCGCACCTCCTGGGACTGCGTCCAGTCATCTACTGCCCCGGGGCCAGCGGCGCCTGCGGCGAGGAGCACACCCTCGAGTACATCCGCCGAGTGCTCTCAAGCTACTCTAGGGTGGCGGGCGAGCCCCTGGTGGCCAGCAGCCCCCGTGAGGTTGCAGAAGCCGAGCCTGGTAAACCACTCCTAACAGAGGGGGAGGATATCCCAGTCGACCTCGGGTACGCTGCTAGGCTAGCAGCGGCGAGGCTGCTGCAAGGCTCGCGGCCCCCGCGCCTCGAGCTACCACTCGCGGCCCACCACCTGGTCAACCACGACCTCTGCGACCTGTGCGGAGCGTGTGTTGTAAAGTGCCCCCACCGCGCCCTAGGCATAGAGGAGAAGGGCGACAAGATGCTCCTAGTGCTGGAGCCCCTGAAGTGCGTGGGGTGCGGGGCGTGCCAGGAGGCGTGCCCCAACGACGCCCTCGTCGTGGAGCCCTCGGCTCCGACGCTCATCGGCAAGAGGGTGCTGCATGAGGAGGAGGTTGTGAGGTGTATAGCGTGCGGGAGGCCGATAGGCTCCAAGAAGATGGTGGAGAGGGTTGTCAGGGAGCTGAAGGCCAGAGGCTTCAAGGGCAACACGATAAAAATGATATACCTGTGCGACGACTGCAAGCGGAAGGCGACACTAGGCCTCATAAAGCTTGACGAGCTCCGGATACCGGGCGACGAGTAACCCCTCGGGCTAAAAACGGTGTTGAGAGCGGCGGGGCTACCACTCTTCGAGCCACTCTTCCTCCTCTTCTTCCTCCTCCTCGCTCCACCACTCCTCTTCCTCTTCCTCCTCCCAGAGCTCCTCTTCCTCCTCTTCCTCCCACCACTCCTCCTCGAACATCAGCATGACCCTGCCACCACCTTGCTCCAAGCCGACGGGCCAAGGCGCATGCTCTTAAGCAGTTTCCTCTATCCTCATCCTCTTACGCTCAACCTCGAGCGCTGCAAGAGCGCTCCTGGCAAGCGCGAGCCCCTCGGGTACGTTGAGCCACTCTACCCTACTGGGCCGGGGGTGGTGCTCCTCGAGGCGAGAACAGAGGCTCTCTTCGAAACAGACGGCTACGAGGGGCTCGCGCGGCTTAGGACCCTCTCTCGCAACCTCCGAGAGACTTGTGCGCGTAGCGTCACGCCCACTCGCGGCCATGGCGTAGAGGAGAGCCTCGAGGGGTAGGAGCCTTGCTCTAGAGAGGCCCCGCTCCCAGTTCCTCCTTGCCAGCCTCACGACCTGCACAGCGTGGAGCGGGCTCGAGACGAGCCTGGCTGGTATGAGCACCGCGCCGCTCTCCAATAGCCTCGAGAGTTGCTGCTCGTCCCCCGCCTCTATCACCGTATAGCAGAGCCTCTCTCCCAGCAGCTCAACGCACCCCGAGTAGCTCTGCAGCCCTCCCCGGGTCGAGGCCCACCACCTCCGCCGCGGTCTCGAGGCTAAAGCCGTGCTTCTCGACTAGCTCTCGGAGCGTCTCGACCTTGTCCCAGGGGAAGATTATCCACGCATCCGTCTCCTCCGCGTAATAGTCGGGCTTATAGATGGACCAGGGTTTGAGGTATAGAGTCGCGCTCCTAGCCTCGACTGGCCCGTAGTGGGAGACGTAGCTCATGACGTGCGAGAGAGTCTTACCGGTATCGGCCACGTCATCCACTATGAGCACTCTCAAGCCCCTCACGTCGGCTACGAGGGATTGGGTGACTACCGGCGTGGCCCCCGGCTCCCCAATACCCTGGTAGAGCTTCACCTCTAGAGTGGCTAGCCTCCTAACGCCGAGGTAGTCTGCCACTAGCTTGGCGGGTATGACGCCTCCCCTCAAAACGCCTATTATCACGTCGGGCTTGTAGCCGGAGGCGCTCACCTCCTCAGCAAGCGCCAGGCTAAGCTCCTCTATCTCGCTCCAAGAGGGTGTTATGAACTTGAGCCGACCCGCTTCGGGCAAGCACGTGCCCCGGTGCCATGCCGCGGAGGAGCGGATGGTATAGAAGTGTGGGCTGCTACTCGCCCTCCTCCTCGCCCCTCCGGGGTATATAGTAGTACTCGCCGAGTCTCTTCTGGAGGCGGTCGAGGTAAGAGTCCTCCTTGTTGACCCTCGGCCTCCCCGTCTCCGGGTCGCGGCGGAAGGTGACGCCAAGCTCCCTTAGGAACATGTTCATGCCCTCCCTTAGCCCCATGGGCTTGTGCGCGTAGCCCTCGACGCCCGGCGTGCCGGTGAAGACCATGACCCTGTCACTGATATAGTCTTGTATCGCCACGTCGTGCTCCACTACGAGGGCTGCAACGCCCTTGGTCTCGACTATCCTGCGTATAGCCTTGGCCACCGCCAGCCTCTCCTCAACGTCGAGGTATGCGCTGGGCTCGTCGAGCAGGTAGATGTCGGCATTCCTCGCGAGGGTGGCGGCGACGGCGAGCTTCTGCATCTCGCCGCCAGAGAGGCTATCGGCCCTCCTGTCGAGGAAGCGGTGGAGCCCAAGCCTCCGGACGAGCTCCGTGTATAGCCAGGAGCCTGGGGCTAGTGCAGCTGGGTTAGCCTCCCTAAGCACCTGCTCGACGGTCTTACCCTCGAACATGGCTGGGGACACGTACTGCGGCTTATAGCTGACCCTCAGCTCCTCCCGAGGCTTCCAGACGTAGCCCTCGCTGGGCTCAAGCTCTCCGGCCAGAACCCGCACGAACGTAGTCTTCCCGATGCCGTTGGGGCCGAGTACGCCCACAACCTCCCCCTTCTGCAGCTCGCCCGCCTCGGCTCGCAGGGTGAAGCCGTCTAGCTTCACTAGCAGCTCCGTCCACTCCATGTACTTCTCTCGCGTCGTGTAAGCGGCTGGCGGGGTCTCGCGCATGTGGAAGCGGATGGGCTCGCTCCTAATCCTAACGTTCTCGGCCGGCAGGTAGCCCTTGAGGAAGTTGTTTATCCCTACTCTAACCCCGTAGGGCCTCGAGGCTATCCCGTAGACGCCGGGCTCGCCGTACATTATCGTCACGTAGTCGGAGAGATAGTCGAGTATAGCTATGTCGTGCTCGACGACGACTGTGTAGGCGTTCTTGGGCACGTAGCTGCGTATAGCCCTCGCGACCCTAAGCCTCTCCCTCACGTCTAGATAGCTGCTAGGCTCGTCGAAGAGGTAGATGTCGGCGTCCCTAGAGAGGACGGCGGCCACCAGAAACTTCTGCAGCTCGCCGCCAGAGAGGTGCCTCACGTCACGATCCCAGAGCTTGTCGAGGCCGAGGAACTTTGCGAGCTCCCTGGCCAACCCCCTCTGGTCGGCTCTCTCGAGGAGCTTCCCTACCGGGCCCTTGATGCGCCTCGGAACCAGGTCAACGTATTGTATCTTGTGGGCAGCCCTTATCCTCCCCTCGGCGAGCCTCTGGAGGTATGATTGGAGCTCCGTCCCCCTAAACCTCCTTATAATCTCGTCCCAGGAGGGCTCCCTGTCAAACATGCCCAGGTTGGGCTTCAACTCACCCGCCAGTATCCTGAGCGCGGTAGTCTTCCCGGTGCCGTTCTTGCCTATGACCCCGAGGACAGCCCCCTGCTTGGGAGCCGGGAGGCCGTATAGCTTGAAGGCGTTTGGGCCATAGCGGTGCACCAGCATCTTCTCGAGCTCGTCGGGGAGGTTTACTATGCTAAGCGCGTTGAACGGGCACTTCTTCACGCATATGCCGCACCCGATGCAAACATCCTCGTATATCACCGGTTTACCATCCTCACCCAGCTCGATAGCCTTGCCCCCGGTCCGGTTGACAGGGCAGAAGCGGATACACTCCAACTGGCACTTATCCGGCTTACACAACTCCCTGTCGACAACCGCTACCCTTACCATCAGACCCCCGGCGTACCCGTAGACGCTAAGCTCCTATTAGCGGCGCCCACGCCTAAGACGCAGGAGGAGGAGCAGTGCAAGCACCGCAGCCAAGCCCAAGCCAGCTAAGCCGAGGGGACCTGGACTCATAGAGATGCTCACACGACCACCTCTAATGGTCTCAGCGCCGCCGCTCCTAGTTGCCCGGGGCGTTGTAGTAGCGCAGTCTAGGCACACCCCCGGCTTCTTAAGGAGCCATGGTGCCATGTAAACGTCTAACCCGGGCGTATACTGGTTGACCACCCTGCAAACCTTGGAGACCAGGGTCTTGTCGCCGGGATCCCCATAGGCGAGGGCGTGGACCCCGAAACCATAGCGCCTTGCGAGCACCTGGGCGTGACGGATCTTCTCGACTATCCACACGAGGTCATCCCCGCTCCACACCTTATACGAGCCTCCCTCGTAGTAGCTGGGGTAGCTCTCGACGAGGAGGTGGTCTATGTAGGGGGCTATCGAGTCTAGTATTGAGAACCCCCTGTTAACCATTATCTTGGCGCCCGGGTGCTCCTCCCTAACCCTGGCCACGAGGCTGGCGGCGCAACCCGCCATCCACTCGTACTCGTCGACCAGGTCCAGGTTATCCAGGAAGACTCCATCGAAGCCCCTCGACTCCACGTAGCGTACTGCATAGTCTAGCACCTTCCTCCACTCGTCGCTACAGGCGTTTACAACGTACTCTCCCCACTCCCTCCACTCGCCTACTATAATGTCCCGGGGCACCATCTTGGCCCACGGCTCCCAACCGCCTATCGTGAGGAGGCTCACGTAGCCGAGTACGAGCCTAGGGCTGGCCACCCTCCTTGCCTCCACCGGCTCCACGGTCGGCGGGAGCACGAGTATCTCGCAGCCCCTAAGCGACTCGTAAGCCTCTACACTAGGCTCGCCGTAGTATACGCAGGCACACCCACGCCCTTGCACCAGAGCTCACCCGGTGTACGCCGAGGCTATTATCGTGAGGGGCGCCTCGTCGCCCCTAACCGGGTAGAAGTCGGCTATGCTGCAATCCGGGTATGTGAAGGGGAGGTAGACGGGCTGCTCGACGAAGACATAGTAGTGTCCCACGTAGACCGGCGGCTGGTACGTAGCGTTAAGCACCATGATCCTGTCATAGTAGACGTAGTGGCCTGGCTCCGCGCACACCCTCACAGTAACCTTGTACGTGTCGTACTGGGGCTCGTAGACGGTAACGTTCACGATCACCGTGGCTCCGGGGAGCCTTTCAACACTCCCGTTTATCTCCTCAAGATTACCGTGTATCACTATGCTGCCCGCGAGGGGGTGGGGTAGGCGGAAGCTGTACGCAGGATCCCCTAGACCCTCCCCCGGTAGACGTAACAAGTAATCGCCTATGGGCAGGGGTCTATCGGAGTAGAGGGTGACCTCGTGGAGAGTGAAAGTGTTGTTGAGCACGACTGGCCTGATGGGGCGTAGTACTGCGGCTAGGCTCCCATCCGGGTGCTCCAGGTAACCCACGTCTATCTTCACGTTCCCGCAGCGGTGGTCTATCGAGACCCAAGCCCGGATAGCATAGCCGTACTCTGAGCCCCCAATCGTGTTGGTCAGCTCCTTGACAGCGACTATGCTCAGTGTGCAAGCGTGACTGGGCGTATACGGCCTAAACCCGGTGACGTACAGGTAGATTAGGAGCGCCGCCCCCACAGCCACGAGGACTAGCAACAGGACCGCCGTAATGTGCGAGACGCTCCTCTCCACCCGAGGCAATCCTTGCTAACCCTCTATACGAGCGCCGGTCTCGAGGGGGTCTATAGCCTAGGCTCGCCGCCCCCAGGGTTAGCCGTTTAACCCAGCATCATGTGTCATACGTGTGGTGTAGTAGATGGGAGAGGAGCGCCGCATAACCATAAGCCTGATCAAGGCCGACATCGGTAGCATTGCTGGCCATCACAAGGTGCACCCCGATACCATGGCCGCCGCTGCGAGGGTCTTGGCCGAGGCTAAGAGGAAGGGGATCATCATAGACTTCTACGTGACCCACGTGGGCGACGACCTGCAGCTAATCATGACCCACCGTAAGGGCGTGGACTCGCCAGAGATACACGGGCTAGCCTGGGAGGCCTTCAAGAAGGCGACGGAGGTCGCCAAGGAGCTAGGCTTGTACGCCGCGGGCCAGGATCTCCTCAGCGACGCGTTCAGCGGCAACGTGAGGGGCCTGGGCCCTGGCGTCGCCGAGATGGAGATAGAGGAGAGGCCGAGCGAGCCAGTAGTATTCTTCATGGCTGATAAGACGGAGCCGGGCGCCTTCAACCTGCCGCTCTTCCGCGCCTTCGCCGACCCGTTCACCACCGCGGGTCTCGTGATAGACCCGAGGATGCACGAGGGCTTCCGCTTCGAGATACTCGACGTCTACGAGGGCAAGTACATTGAGCTCAACGCCCCAGAGGAGATGTACGACATCCTGGCTCTCATAGGCGACCCGACCAGGTACGTCATCAAGAGGATTTACAGGAAGAGCGATGGCATGATAGCGGCTGTCGTGAGCAGCGAGAGGCTGAACCTCATCGCAGGCCACTATGTCGGCAAGGACGACCCAGTGGCCATTGTCAGGATACAGCATGGTTTGCCAGCCCTAGGCGAGATACTAGAGCCCTTCGCCTTCCCACACCTAGTCCCAGGCTGGATGAGGGGCAGCCACTGGGGCCCACTGATGCCAGTAGGCCTCCGCGACGCTAGGTGCACCAGGTTCGACGGCCCGCCTAGGGTGATAGCACTCGGCTTCCAGATAACCAAGGGCAGGCTAATAGGCCCGGTAGACCTATTCGAGGACGTCGCCTTCGACGAGACGAGGAGGCTCGCACAGCAGATAGCAGACTACATGCGCCGCCACGGACCCTTCATGCCGCACAGGCTGCACGCAGAGGAGATGGAGTACACGACTCTGCCAAAGGTCCTCGAGAAGCTCAAGGGCAGGTGGAAGGAGGTCAAGGGCCCAGAGGCCCGCGAAGTCGGCCACCATGTGGAGAAGAAGGAGGCCACGGAGCTACACGACTAACCCCCACGAGTTTTACCACACATCGGAAAGCCGTAGACCGTCTCCTCTCTCACCTACACTCCTTTTCCCGACACGCCTCTGCTAATACGCGCAACCGCCCGGCAATGGAGCGGTAGCTGCGAGACAAGGTTATCGTCATGAGTGGATGCATAACCTACGCTTATAGCGTAGCCTACACGTCTATCTTGTGCTTCTCGTGCAGGTACCTCCGTAGCTTCTCGACCAGCTTCTCTCCAGCCTCCCAGTACGCCCTGAAGGTCATTGGCCTGAGGAACGCATGATAGTAGTTCGCGTGGAGGCGCTCTGCGAGGGTGAAGAGCGTCGAGTACTCGGGGTCGTTTGTCACCTCTGCAACAGCTTCAACCAGGTCCCAGTAGTCTGCGTGACGGTAGTGAGGCTTATCCTCCAACTCGCCAATAATGTTTAAGAGCGCTGTCACAGCGCCCCATAGCTTCTCGCCAGCCTGCACCAAGTCACCCTTCTGGTATAACCTTTCGGCGTCCTCAAGGTACTTGTAGAAGAGGCGCTTGTAAGCATCTATACGCGCCTCTGGGTCGAGAAGGTCCGCCACGGCTGCGAGCATGAGGTCTTCAATCGTTCTGCCCTCGCGTTCAGCTCTTCGGCGGAGTAGCTTATAGAGCCATTCGGGTATCTCGATGGAGACCGTCAATCTGGCATCCCGGGTTCTAGTGTACTCGCCTTTCAGCATTGTTGTTTCTCGTAGCTTAGCGGCCAGGAGGGTGGTGATGGTAGAAGAAGCGATGCGCCTGGATAAACGCGGGGTAGCGCGTTTAAAAACAGTGTTATAGTTTTGGGTTGCGTTACTCGACTTTTATCTCCTTGCGGGCCTCCCAGACGCCGTGTAGGTTGCAGTAGGATAGCGCGTATATCACGCCGCTCTTGTTCAGCCTTATCTTGAGGGTTACGTCTGGCTCCGCCACGCCCGGCTCTAGGTCGATGTGCGCCACGTATATCGGGTTGAAGGCGCGGCCCTCCTCGTAGACGTATACCTCTATCCACCTTATCGAGTGCTCGCGGGTGTTGGGGTGGGGGCCGACAGTTATCCTAACGGTTATCGGCTCGCCGGCCTTCGCCTTGTCGGGAGCCTCTATCTTGGGCGTGTGGGTCTCCGCCTTCGAGATGGCCTCGCCGCTCGCCTGCTCGGGGGTGTAGACTAGCTCGGCGAACCTCTTAGCCGCCATGCTCCTCGACCCTCCGGCACGTAAACACTGTTAAAGAATCTAATAAAAGCGTTTAGCCTGTAGGGGCGGCTGGGTTAGGAGCCCTAATTGCCTCTGCCGGCAACCCTCCTAATCCACAGGCCATAGTCTCGGTCTATGCGTTTGATATGCTCCTCGGTCCAGCGGGCGAGGAAGAGCATAGTCTCTATTGCCGCCTCTAGGCCCTCGCCGCGGAGAAGGTTTGCTAGTCTCTCCGTCTCGGCTATGAACCAGGTGTGTTGCCTCCTATGCTCCTCTAGCCTCGGGTACCCGTACCTCTCCATGAGCCTCTCCTCGGTGGTGAAATGGAAGCCTGCATACTCCCTCATGAACGCGAGGGCCTCGTAGACGTAGCTCGCGTTTCCGTTTAAGAGGGAGGAGTAGAGGTTGTTGAGAGCCTTCACCAGCTGGCGATGCTGCAGGTCGATACCCCTAATCCATACTGTGAGCTCTTCATCCCTCCACTCTACAAGCCTATCCCTCAATACATACACCCTAGCCTCTACCGGCAAGAGCCTCGAAACCCTCCTCAACGCATCGTCGCCATAGACTCTCCTGCCGCCCTCCACGAGCCTCGCTGCCGTCACACGACCACCAGCCACGATGAGCTCGGCCACCATGTTGGCATCCTCGAGAACAACAAGGCATGGTCTATAGCCGCAATTCTCTACAATGTCCTCGAGGCGTGAGACCCTAACGGTGTTAGAGGCTAGACTAGCCCTCCGTAACACGCTCTCGAGGGTAGGCGCGACGCCCACAGGCACGCTCATGTCTTCAACACCCCTAATGTAACAGTCTTTAAGTGAAGCGGGTTATAGGCTGGCACTTCAAGCCCGTTATTAGACCCTGTTAGCGACGCGCCACGTGGTAGAGGGGTTTTGGGGAGAGGGGGTTTAGTCAAGGCTGTTGAGGCGCTCTTAGTGTTGCTGGTGGTGTCTCACATTGGCATTAACTTCGTTGCTCCTCTCCCACCCTTCCTGGTAGCAGAGAACATCGTGTATGCTGTGCTGTACGCTATAGCGGTGTATGGCGTTGCGCGTGGCTCTCGGGGGGCTTTGCTGCTGGCGAGCCTGGTGTCGGCCTTCGAGGCTGGGAGGGTATCAAGGAGCATCGTGTCGCCGTGGGGCAAGGTGGGGAGCCTAGCCCTCCAGCACGTGCCCCTACTCTCGCTCCTACTGCTCACGACGATCCTGGCTACCTTGGCGGGGGAGAGGCTACTTCACGAACACCACTCCGTCTAAGCCCCTGAACTCCCGATCCCCGGTTAGGAAGGGTATGCCGAGCCTCCTCGCCACCGCGTAGCCCAGGGCGTCTATGAGCGAGAGCCTCCTACCCTCCCTCCTCAGCCTCGCCCGCAGCTCAGCAGCCTCCACGTAGTCCTCGTCCCTCGTCTCCACTATCTCGACGAACGCCCTCACCAGCGCGAGCACCTCGAGAGCCTTGACCCTGCCATAGTCTCGTGTGAGAGCGTACGCCAGCTCAAGCAGGTTGAACTCTGTCGTAACCAGCTCCTCGTCGGCATAGGGGCGGTACGCGGGGCTACCGCGGAGTATCTCGACGAGGGCGTACGTGTCTGCAAAGTAGCGTGCCAAGGTATCAGCCGTGCAAGCTCCTAAGCTCGTCCTTAAGCCTCTGCGGGTCTATCCTCCAGCCCCTCAAGAGCCCGTAGATACCCTCTATCTTCACCCTCACCCGCGCACCCTCCGGGAGCTCCAGCTTCTCGAGGGGGCGTAGGACGCCCTTCTCGTACACCGCCTCAACACTCCTAGCCATGTTCCAACACCCCCTGCTCCCCCACCCCTCCAAGGTGCAAACACTGTACTATATTATATACATGCTATGTTATGCCCTGGTCTGCGGGAGCCCCCGCCACACTCCTAGGGCGTCTTTGCGAGGCTTGCAGACCATCTTTTAACTCTGGGTGGTTGTGGGCCGCTGGTGAGCGGCTAGGCCGCCAAGACTCCGCGTCGAGAAGCTCGCGGCATTGTTGGGCGTGGCTCTCGGGGAGAGTCTCGCGGGCTACCTCCTCTACCTCGCACTCCCCCTGATACGCCGCTACCCGCACATACTCGCCCTCTACCCTATACTCGCTGCCGCGCGTGGCAACATCTACTCGAGCCTCGCCTCCAGGATAACCTCCAGGCTCCACCTGGGCCTACTGGAGGGCGGGGTGCGGCGCCTCTACGCTAGAGAGGCGGCGAGGGTTCTCGTGCTCTCTGTGCTCTCCTCCCTCTACAGTGCTACCGTGGCGTACCTCGCTATCATCCTGGGTTTGGGGGAGGGGGCTCGAGTCAACCCCCTCGAGGTGTACGCGACGGCGACACTAACCCCTCTCATCATGGCCGCCCCCATGACAGGAGTCGCCACGGGGCTTGCTATGCTCGGCTTCTCCCACGGCCTGGATCCCGACGAGTACCTCTCCCCTATCCTCACGGTAACCGTTGACATTGTAACGCTTCCGGTGGTCACGGCGGCTGCGGTTATAGCGGCAGCAGCGCCTCTCGCCGCCGTAATCCCTTTGGGTGTAGCCGTCAGCCTCTACACGCTCGTCCTCGATGAGAGGGATAGGAGGGTTGTCGCGGAGAACCTCGCATCTATAGTAACGGGTTCTAGCGTAGAGTTCTTGCGCAGCTATGCTCTCATGTACGCCCTCCACTTCCTCGAACAGCATCCACTAGTCCTCTCCCTCATGCCCGTCTTCAACGCCGAGAACGGCGCGGCCATAGCGGCGGCAGCGTCGAGGCTCTCGACCCTCCTCCACCTCGGCCTAAACCCCCCGAGCCTCTCGGCCGAGGTACTCGAATCCCTGGCGGTCCTGCAACCCTCCTACCTTCTCTCCGCAGCCCTCCTGGCAGCCGCCACGCGCGGCGGGCAATGGCTAGCAGGCTACACTCTACTAGCAGCAGCGGGCCTCACGCTCATACCGCCTCTCCTCCTGGCGACGCGCGTGCTCGGCGAGAAGCTCTATGAGAAGGGCTTCGACCCGGACAACACCCTCATCCCCATAATGACCACGTTGACCGACATAGCTGGGACGCTAACCCTGCTAGCGGTTAGCATGAACCTCTCGAGTCTCCTAGGCTTATAGGAGCGGTTTTAGACACTACTCCACGAATCAACATGCTCGAGGCTGATAGAGCGGTATTAGTCGCAGCTCTAACTGTTACTTTCGGAGCAGCCCTTAAGTAACATGGGTTAAAGAAGCGGGTTTGCGGAAGGTGACGCTAGTGGCGCGCGCGGCTCTCGCCGCGCTCCTACTAGCGGCTGTGATGCTAACCGGCATAGCTGTCATGGCGTCAGCGCAGGGCCAGAAGTACCCATTCTACCCCTGCAAGACCTGCCATGCTGCCATGAAGCTCACAGGGCATAGGAAGGTGGTGCCCTTCCACGGCATAGACCTCACTAAGGGCCCCCACCGCGGCCTCTACTGCAACAACTGCCACATTCCACCCACGATGCAGAAGCTGATAAACAACGCTGAGGTCTACATACCCGGGATACACCCCCGCGAGAAGCTCATGGAGACGAATCGCGTGTGCGCCGTCTGCCACCCGAGAGAGTACATGGACTACATGCTACTAGTCCACGGTAACAAGACCTACACGTGCCCGGGCGGCAAGGACATCAAGGTCAAGGGCTACAAGGGCGTCATCTACGACTTCCACATCTGCCCCAACGGCTGGAAGAACCTCAAGGCGGTGCCAGCCAGGGCGTGCGTAGAGTGCCACGACCCGCACGACCCAACCTACTATGCTCTAGGCCCTCTACCAGAACCCTCTCTACGACCACCGCCCCCCAACGAGGATGTAATCACCTACGGCATGATAGCGAGCGGCATAGGCGGCCTCATACTCATCATCTCTGCTTTCCTCGTCCCCGAGTCCCGTAAGTAAACCCGTGCTCCCGGGGGTGAGACGTGATGGCCGGGTCCCCTTCCCCAGCTCACGGGGAGAATAGAGTCAATGAGACTAGGCGCAACCTCCTCAAAGCAGCGGCTGTCGTGGGTGCCGTTGCTGCGGCGGGCTCGATAGGCTTCGGCCTCGTGGACAGGAAGCAGTTGGAGAAGATGCTGGTCCCCGTCAAGCTAGAGGACATCATAGGCGCCGCCGAGGCCGAAGAGGTTACGATGCAAGACCCAGAGGTAGAGTCTTGCCTCCAGGAGGTTGAGAAGCTCTGCAACTGGTTGAAACAACAGAAGGTTAGCATCCCGGTTGTGGATATCAACTGGGTGTGCTCGCATAGCAAAGAGCTCTGCAAGAAGGCGCCCAAGAAGCAAGAGGATATGAAGAAGATTTGCAACAAGTGGGCTGACGAGATATGCAAGAGGGTTGGCGAGAACAGCGAGGCGTGTAAGCTCTCCCGCGAGAGGTGTAAGATGATACACGTGAAGGCTACCCCAGCGAGGCCTGGAGTACGCTTCGCCATGGCCCTCGATATCAACAAGTGTATCGGTTGTAGGAGGTGCGCCTACGCCTGCGTCATGGAGAACAACCAGGCCAGGAACCTGGGCATAGAGTGGATACGCGTAGTCGAGATAGACCGCGAGGAGTTCGAGCTGCTGCCGGAGACAGCCACGATATTCTACAAGGATAGCCCCAAGAAGGACAAGGTGTACGTGCCGATAGCTTGCATGCACTGCGAGTACCCGCCGTGCGTCATGGTCTGCCCGGTTAGGGCCACCTGGAAGGAGCCGGACGGCATGGTGGTGGTGGATTACGACAGGTGCATTGGCTGCAGGTACTGTGCGACAGCGTGCCCATACGGCGCCAGGCGCTTCAACTGGGCTGTGCCGTACGTGCCACCCACGGAGATAAACCCGAACATGCACATAATAGGCAACGTCATACGCCAGCCTCACGTGATAGAGAAGTGCACGTGGTGCATCCAGAGGACGAGGGACGGCGGCATACCGGCATGCGTCGAGGTCTGCCCGGTTGGCGCAAGGGTGTTCGGAGACCTCAACGACCCCAACAGCCCCATACGCCGCGTGATGGAAGAGTACGGTGCCTTCGTGCTAAAGCCGGCGGCCGGCACCAAGCCCAAGTTCTTCTACTTCTTCGGCCCGGCTCGCACGCCTAACAGGAAGTGGGCTGGTGAAGGGGGTGGTAAGAAGTGATAGGCGAGTGGATCGAGACCATAATCTACATACTTAAGCACGCGTTCCTAGGCCGCAGCAAGCGCTACTACCTAGCGATGATCGGGCTGCTAGTGGTCACCATCTACGGACTCTACCTCTGGATATTCGTGCAACACGCACCGATATTCCTGGGCATCGACAGGGGCGGCATGATACTAACCGGGATGAACAATAGCGTAATCTGGGGCCTCTACATCTCCTTCTTCGTCTTCTGGGTTGGAGTGGCTGCTGCTGGCATAGCCTTCGGTATAGCGGCTTACGTGTTCGGAGACCCGGAGTTCAAGAAGATTGCCGTGCTTGGCGAGGTGCAAGCGGTAGCAGCGCTGGTAGTAGCACTGATGCTGATCGTGGTTGACCTCGGCAGGCCTATCAGGGCACTGTTCCTGATGCCACTGCTGCCGAACTTCCCGAAGTCTATGCTAGACTGGGACTTCATAGTGCTAACCGGCTACCTCATAATAAACCTCATAGGGTTCCTGGTGACGACGCACTACTATAGGAGGGATAAGCCGATACCGCGCAAGTTCCTAGTACCCTTCATAACGATAGCAGCGCCGTTCGCCATAGGCATCCACACTGTCACAGCGTTCATCTCGCAGGCTCTCACTGCCAGGCCGTTCTGGAACAGCCCGCTCCTAGCACCCCGCTACGTTGCCACCGCGTTCGCCAGCGGACCCGCGATACTCCTAATCGCGCTGGCTATCGCGGAGAAATACATACCAGACTTCCACGTCGACTTCAAGGTGTATAAGAAGACCCTCTATCTCATAGCAGGCGCGCTGGCAACGGGACTCTACTTCACCCTAAGCGAGGTCCACGAGGTATACTGGTATACGACGGAGCCCCTCAAGAGGGAGCAGGCTAACGTAGCCTACTTCGGCCAGTACCTGCCGTACATCGGCGTCTTCACCTGGATCTGGATAGCCCTCGGTATCGCGGCGGTACTAGGCGCCATAGCGGCCTCTGTGCTCAACAGCAAGAAGGGTATACTAGCGGTTGCAGTGCTCACAACGATAGCGGTCATAGGCGAGAAGACGGTTAGCGTCGTGATACCAGCATACATACCAGATCCGTTAGGCCAGCCTATACCATACTGGCCAACCCCGATCGAGGTCGCGATAACCCTGAGCGTGCACACGCTCGGCATAATGGTATACCTGGCGCTGGCGATACCCGCGATATACGCGATAATAACGCACTACTTCAAGGGCAGCGGTGCGCACCACCACTAGCACTCCTCCTATCGTAAAGAACCGCCCTCCGTAATTTTTTAGTACAAGCTCTTAGCTCCTCTCATCCTTTCCTCCACTCGAGCGGGTGGGCTGTGATGCGCGCGTATGTGGCTGTCATGGTGCTCGTGCTCGTTGCGGCTCTTGCTATAGCTGCGCCTGCCCTCGCTGTCACAGAGAAGGAGGCTGCTCAGGCCTTCCAGCGTGGAGGCTGTACAAGCTGCCATAATGGCGTTGTCGCGCCCAAGTTCGAGCAGACGGTCAAGCTCTTCCAAGAGTGGGCCAAGAAGTATCCCAACATCGACGCGGCTGTAGCAGCAGAGTCTAAGCACTTCAAGCCCCCGGCTCACGCCTACAAGAGCTACGATGAGCTAATGAATGCGATGAGGAGCTTCTCGCCCAGCATAAGCGACAAGGACTTCAAGACTCTCTACGAGTTCTACAAGATGGTGTTCGAGGAGGCTAAGAAGAGTGCTGGTGGCGCAACGGGCGGCAAGGCGGGTGGCGGTAAGGCCGGCGGCGCTGCAAAACAGATCAGTCTCAAGGACGCTATGGCCGCATTCCAGCGTGGTGGATGCACGAGCTGTCATAATGGCGTTGTGGCTCCAAAGTTCGACAAGATTGTGGAGTTGTTCAAGGAGTGGGCGAGGAAGTATCCGAGCCTGGACGCTGCTGTCAGGGCAGAGTCTAAGCACTTCAGGCCGCCAGCCCACGCTTACGGCAGTTACGATGAGCTTATGAAGGCTATGAGGAGCTTCTCGCCCAGCATGAGCGATAAGGACTATGAGATCGTGTACAAGTTCTTTGAGCAGGTTTTCCAGCAGGCGAAGGGTAGTGCAGCTGCTGGAGGCGCCGGTGGGGCCGGGAAAACATCTACTACAACTACTAGCACTACCAGTACAACCACCACGAGCACGAGCACCACTACAACCTTTACGACAATAAGGCCTACGCCAACGATGAGCGTCTTCACGCCGCCCAGCGTGACGACCCCCAACCCCTCGCAGCAGGCTGTGCCACTCTTCTCCAACGCGGCTCTGATAGGCGTAGCCCTGCTCATAATCTCGGTGATCATAGCGGCTCTAGCCTTCCTCCGCCGCTAAACTTTTTTTTTTTTTTGACCCCTGGTTCGCTACTACTGTTGAGCGGAATCTTGTAAAGATATTCGCCACTATCGTGGAGAATCCTTGCCCCTTGTTCCGGCTTACCGCCGCTTTGCTCTAATTCTGTACGGGGTGTGGTGGGGGTGCGGTGAACAAGTGTGGCGGCGCCAGTCTTCAACCATGGGGATGTAGCGTGGCTGTTGACGGCGTCATCGCTAGTGTTGTTCATGAGCGTGCCGGGCTTGGCGTTGTTCTACGGGGGGTTGGTCAGGG
>CAZTIR010000023.1:0-6159 GCA_964613695.1 uncultured Desulfurococcales archaeon
TATCTTGCCAGCCACCGGCCTACCTATCCTAACGTACGTCTCGCCATCCGGGAAAATCTTAGACTCCACTTCTACAATCTCGGCGCCCAGGGCTTCAGCAAGCCGGGGCGCCGGGTAGCCGCCGCTACCGCGTATAACGATGAACTCGCTCATCCCGAGAGGCACCCGAGTGTATAGCTGTATGAGGGTAAGCTACAAGCTTTCAACCCTAAGCCTAGCGGCGAGAGGAGGCTCTACACGAGCCTCCAGACTACGGCTGCCGCACACGCTCCTAACGCGCAGGACACCGTCCCCATCAACCTCGAAGGTGGTCTCAGGCTCGCCCTCCTCGCACGACGCCAGCTTCGGTATCGCAATCCAGCCGATAGAGGCTCTCACATCAGTGACGAGGAGCCTAACTCCGCCACTAAGCCAGTAGTCGTGCAGGAGCCTCTCGACAATACGCCTAGTAAACAGGCCCCTAGATGCGACGAGACGCCTAGCGCGCCTAGAGGCGTAGGCCTCGGCGATGCTAGAGACGTATAGGGCTCTAGCAGCCCACTCGAATACACGCCCCGGCTCCTCGTCCAGGCTAGGCGGGGGGAACCAGGCTAGACCCGCCTCCGCCGCCAGCAGCGCGTCCCTCACACTATGCCTACACTCTCCTCCGAACAACCCCCTCCTCGCATACTCCAACGACTCGCGAACACACTCATCACTACACCAGGGGCATAATCTACGAGCTAGGCTATACACGAGCACCCAGAAGCGCTCACCATAGCCCCTCACGCCTCGCCTCCCTCAAGCCACGCCAACTCCTCTCAACCTCTCCCCCAAAGTAGGGGGCCTCACCCCTACACCTGTAAACCCTCCTAGCACACACATCAGCCTCCAGAAGCTCCTCGAACCTCTCGAAACGAGGCCATGAGCGAAGCCTCTCAACCATCTCCTCGTAGAGAGCGCGCGGATCTGGATGAATGCCGAAGTGCGGCAACGCCACGCTACGAGGCGAGAGCTTCAGCATCTTCTCCCCACTCTCCACAATCATCCTGGGCCTCGTCGGCGGAGGCGTGAGGGGAACCACACACTCGCAGAAGAAGATGCCCAGTGAGTCACCCGCGAATAACAACATCTCATCCTCGAGGAGGAACGACTGGTGATGGCTCGCGTGACCCGGAGTATAGACGACTCGCAGACGCCTACCACCCACCTCAACAAACCCTCCATCATCCACTACAATGATATCATCCTCCCTGACACCATCCGGGCAGCCCACGAGCTCAACATCCTTCATCAGGCTGCGCGCAGCCTCGCATAGCCTCGACGGGTCTACAAGATGCTTAGCCCCGCGCGGGTGCACAACTATCCTCGCTCCATACCTTCTAGCGAGTAGCCCAACAGATGCCGAGTGGTCGAGGTGTATGTGGGTGAGGAGCAGGTACCTCGGCCTAAGCCCCCTCGAGTCTAGAAACTCTATGAGATTCTCCACGCTCGACTGGGGGCCTGGGTCTACTACAGCAGCCTCCCCACCATCACCCACTATGACATAGCTAGCCACGATGCCCGGAAGCCCTGCAAAAACGTGATCCACGAGATATACGTCCCGAGCGACCCTCCACGCTCTCAAAAACGCGCCCCTATGGTAGGGGCAGAGAGCCTCCTTAAAAGAGGGGAGAGCGCGGCGAGGCTACTCCTCGACTACCGGGCCTATCGCCTCCTCGCCAACCCACTTGTTTATCCTCTCCACCTCAGCGTCGACAACCTTCTGGATGAACTTTATGTCCTCGTCTCTCAGGTGGCGGAACCTCCCCTGCATCTTCAGATACGCCTTAACAGGCTTCCTCTTGGGCACCTTCACGGTCACCCTCGGCTGACCCTCAACGATCTCCAGGTTGACCCACATGCCGGTGAGCGTGGCTAGCTTTGCAACCTCTATCGTCTTGTCCGGCGGTATCCTCCAGCCGGGCGGGCATGGCGACAGAACGTGCACCACTGACGGTCCTTCGGTTTCATACGCTCTGCGGAACTTCTCTATCATGTCGAGCGGGTAGGCGGGGTTAGCGGTTGCGATATAGGGCACCCTGTGCGCCAGAGCCACGCCCACCAGGTCTTTCTTCCAGCGCCACTCGCCACGCCACTTCTTACCAACGGGGGTTGTGGTGGTCCAAGCACCCCATGGGGTTGCGCCGCTCCTCTGTATACCCGTGTTCATGTAAGCCTCGTTATCGTACACTACGAACATCACGTTATCGCCGCGCTCCATCATACCGCTTAGAGCCTGGAAGCCGATGTCGAAGGTACCGCCGTCACCCGCAGTGGCTATGACCTTTATCTTACGATCCTTAGGTATGATCCCCTTCCTCTGCAGCACCTTAATGGCCGCCGCGGCACCGGAGGCCACACTACCCGCATTCTCGAACGCCACGTGGAGGTATGGCACCCTCCACGCGGTCTCCGGGAACACGGTGGTAGTGACCTCGACACAGCCCGTAGCCTGCACTATAATCACGTCCTTACCAACAGCCTTTAAGAGGTGGCGGAATATGATTGCAGCGCCGCAGCCCTGGCACATACGGTGACCAGGTGCTAGCAGCTCCTCCTTCGGAATGTCCCAGACAGTGCGGAACCTCTTCTTGCTAGTATCGGGGGCCTTGCCCTGGAAGAGGGCGTAGAACACCACGCGGATCACCCCCTCTAGGCTACTCGCGTACCCCGATAAAGTAGGTGCGCGTGGAGCTACTCCCGCGGGACGCGTGCTCCATTAGTATCTTGAACGCCTTCACGATATCCTCTGTGAATATGTCGCGGCCTCCCAGGCCGTGGACGAAGCTGACCATGGGTAGCCGTATATCCCTCACTGCTAGCGAGGTCGCAACCTCCATGAACAGCGGGTCCTCGACTGCCGCGCCGAAAGCCACAGCCCTGTCGAGCACGCCTAGCGCCTTGAGCCTACTCTCTTCCACTATCTTCGCGAGCAGGTCGGCCGGGAATGGCCTAAACGTCTTTATCTTTATGCCTCCCGCTTTCACGCCCTCCTTCCTCAGCCTATCCACCGCCGATCTCACGCTGCCGAAGGTAGCGCCGAGAGACACTATCGCATACTCCGCATCATCCATCTTGTAGGTCATTACCCTCTCATAGCACCTGCCGAACATCTTACAGAAGTCCCTGAAAGCCTCGTCAATATACTTCGGCGCTCTCCTCATAGCATCGACCTGCTGCATCTTAAACTCGTAGTAGTACTCGGGGGTGCCGACCACACCCATCGTGACTGGCTTGTCGGGGTCGAGGACGTAGCGGTAGCCCCTAGGCCTCTTGGGCGCGAATTTTAGCGCCTCCTCCCTCTCGATAACCTCGACCGGCTCAACAGTATGGCTGACTATGTAGCCATCAAGGGTTATCATTGTCGGTAGGAGTACATCCGGGTGCTCCGCAATCCTATAGGCTATCACGACAGCATCGTGCGCCTCTTGCGCCGTCTCGTTGAATATGATTATCCAGCCTGCATCCCTGGCGCTCATCACGTCGCTGTAATCGTTCCAGATGTTGAGGGGCGCGGAGAGGGCGCGGTTAGCGATAGCCATCACTATGGGGAGCCTTAGGCCACTCGCTATGTATAGTATCTCGTGCATGAACTCCAGGCCCTGGCTACTCGTCGCCGTGAAGACCCTGGCACCGACAGCCGAGGCGCCGACAACAGCGGATAGTGCGGAGTGCTCGCTCTCAACATGTATCATCTCCGTGTCCATCTCCCCATTCGCTATGAACTCTGATATCTTCTCGACTATGGGGCTCTGCGGCGTAATCGGGTAGGCGGCCACCACGTCAACATCCATGGCTTTGACCGCGTATGCTACAGCATAGTTGCCGGTAAGGGCTAGCCTCTTACGAGCAGCCTTCTCCCTAACCTCGAGCGTAGACGCGACCATCTCACCTCACCTCCGGGACCATCTCGATAGCCTTAACGGGGCACTCGTTTGCACAAATACCACAGCCTTTACAATGCTGATAATCCACCTTATAGCTGACCTTATACACGCGGCCACTCTTCGTCCTATACTCCTCGGGAACCTCTAGAATAGCTGCGTCAGGGCAGAAGATCCAGCAGAGCCTACACCTCACGCACTTCTCCTGATCTATGACGGGCTTGAACGTCCTCCACGCGCTCATGTCGTTTCTAGCCGTGTTGCCGGGCTCCGTTACAACAGCGCCTATGGGCAGCTCCTTCCAGCCAGGGAGCCTCTCCTTACCCTCCATCACTCTCACCTCACACCTCTGCAACCACAAGCTTCTCTATCTTAACCTCGTTGTAGGCGTCGCGAACAGCCTTTATGTTAGGCTCAACCAGGTGCGGCCTATCCGCGAACCTCTCCGCCACAACCTTCTCCACGGTCTCGAGCCTAACGATACCAGAGACTCTGACAAACGCGCCGAGCATAGCGGTGTTAACTATCGGCACCTTCAGATCCCTAAGCGCTATCTCAACAGCGTCAACAGTCGCGACAACAGCGGGCGGCTCGAAGCCAGCGCCTCTAAGCTCCTCGATAAACTCCCGAGGAGACTTCTTGGTGTTCACCACGATACCCCCGCTTCTCCTAAGACCCGCCATGTAGATTGAGGGTGGCAGCGTAGGATCGAATACGATGACGTAGTCGGGGGTGAGGACTGGCTCGCGATCGTATATAGGCTCGTCGGCCACGCGATTATACGCCACGACAGGAGCGCCGCGACGCTCTGTACCGAACTCGGGGAACGCCTGTGCATATAGCCCCTCGTTGATGGCCGCTGTCGCCAGCAGCTCCGCCGCCGTAACGGCACCCTGCCCGCCGCGACCATGCCATCTTATCTCGACTCTCAAGGTTACAAACGCCCGCTATTACTAGGCCCCAGCACACGCTAATTATCTAGCGGCAGAACTGGTTACAGAGTGGCAAAACCGGTGTTTCTAGCGCCGGGCTAGCAAAAAACAACTAGCCGCCTAGGCTAGCCTCCATGACGCCGAGTTCCTCGTCGTAGCCCGCCATCCTCCTCAACTTCTTAACAATGAGCTCGTAGAGCGGATCCCCCTCTCTTAAAACCTTGTAACTTATCGGAGGCTGCCAGCCAGGTATAATGCGCCTTAGCTCCTGCAGCGTAACCTGCCTCGGATATACTAGGACGCTCTCAACCTCCAATGCTATTGCTCTCTTAGCGCCGCGTATGTAAGGCCAATCATCCTTATCAATACCGGGAGAGGGGTGCATCATAACCTGTTTCCAAACCTCCTCGGCGCTCCCCTCGATAACGCGGCCCACCAGGAACTCGCCTACGAGGGCCTTCACGCTACCAGACGCGTATATCACGACAACACTACCGGGCGCTACTGGTACGCCAATCCAGCGCCTGAGCTCGAACTTCTTCTCGCCACGCAGGATCTGGAAGGCGAACTGGGGCCTAATGCTCATTAAAAACGTGCGGGGCTCGAGCTGTTGCTGCTCTTGACGCCTCCTTCGCATATAGGATGCTCCCTCACGCACCCTACTGTGGCGGCAACTCTATCTTCAGCTTCTGTGCCAACTCCTTGTACCTGTTCCTAACCGTGACCTCCGTGACGCCTGCAGCCGCAGCAATCTCCTTTTGCGTCCTCCTCTCGTTGGTCTTCAAGGCCGCGATGTAGATGGCTGCAGCCGCCAAGCCTGCAGGATCCTTGCCAGCAGTCAACCCCTTCCTCTTAGCCTCCGTGAGTATCTTGATAGCCTCGGCCTCGACCCTCGAGGATAGGCCGAGCTGGCTCACGATCTTGGACACGTATCGTATCGGGTCGGCGACCGGCATCCTCAACTTCAGCTCCCGGATGAGGAGGCGGTAGCACCTAGCCACCTCCTTCCTACCGCCCTTCACGTACTTCGAGATATCGTCGAGCGTTACCGGGACCCCGCGCAGCCTGCACGCAGCATACACTGCAGCAGCTGCAACACTCTCCAGGCTACGGCCCCTAACGAGGCCCTTCTCGGCAGCCATACGGTATATCCTAATAGCCTCCTCGAACACGCTCTTCGGGATGTTTAGAGCCTCTATCAGCCTGGCTATCTCCTTGGAAGCCTGCTCTATGTTCTTCTCGACACTGGAGATGGTGCGGAGCTTGGCCTGCAGCCTGCGAAGCCTCTCAGCCTCCATACGGTGCCTGGCGTCAAGCTTCCT
>CAZTIR010000023.1:6259-21148 GCA_964613695.1 uncultured Desulfurococcales archaeon
CCTGCAGCCTGCGAAGCCTCTCAGCCTCCATACGGTGCCTGGCGTCAAGCTTCCTACCGCCAGCGTCGCGAGTACCGCTGAGAGACGTCAAGAGGCCGTAATCCGGCTGCGCTATGTTCAGGGGGCTTCCAGTACGCTGCCTCCTGATCTTCTCCTCAGCCGTGTAAGCCCTCCAATCGGGACCCAGATCTACAATCGACTCCTCGATAACCTCGCCGGTTAGAGTGCAGATATACATCCCGGTCGTAGGGTCGTAAGTAATATACTCGGGTGGACACTCCTTCCTCTCGTGCGGCGCGCCCCCGCCGCCCGTGTACTCGTCGGGTGGAAGCTCGGACACCTTAACCCACCCCGGAGGAAACCCTTAAGTCCAGGTGATGTAGTACTCAAATAACCTGATTATATACTTTATGGGCCGGTGGATACGACGCCACCGAGGCCTAGCACGGCGAGAACCGCGCCCGGGTCGCCAATCGATGATGAGGTATGCACCGGCAACCGTTACAGGAGAGAAGGTAAACAAGGCTAAAAACAATTAAAAGCTTGGGAGCCGCACTAACCTAGGATACGATAATTATATTCTCCTCGGGGAAGCCCAGCTCCACCAGTATCTCCTTGACGCGATGCCGGTGATCGCCCTGCAACTCTATCCTGCCATTCTTGTAGGTGCCTCCCGTCGCAAGCCTGGATTTGAGCTCAGAGGCCAACTTCTTCAAGTCTATCTCCTTCTCGTCCAAACCCTCTATTATGGTCACAAGTCTACCATACCGGCGCTTCTCAAGCCTTATCTTGATCACTTGCTGCTCCTTCGTCAGCTGCTCGCATAGCTCGGGGGGTAGCGCTCCACACACCGAGCTTAACTCCATACTCCCTCTGACCCTTCCTCAAGGATAGGTTCACGCGGGTTAGCTCTTTTAAGCTCTACCGGCCGGGATTGTGGGAGGGTGGCAAGATGTCAAGACTCTATGTGCCGAAGAGCGAGAGGAGGGTCATAGAGAAGTACGAGCCTATCGACGACCCTGATGAGATTATTTACAAGTGCCCGCGCTGTGGCGCCGAGATGAGATACACGGATCTTCAATACCTCCCCAGCATTAAGTGCATCAACTGCGGGTATAGGATATTGTATAAGGTTAGAGCGCCGGGGAGCAAGATCATAGAGGCTATTTAGCGCCCCTCAACCAGCCCGCGATAAACTCTACTATCGTCTTCGCCGCTAGCACCGAGGTTACATTCCCACAATCGTAGGGGGGCGCGACCTCCACGACATCCATGCTTATGCTCATCCCCCTCGACGCCGCGAGCCTAGCAGCCTCGAACACGACGTCAATAACGTAACTTGTGGGTGGCCCCTCCGGCTCCGGGTTGGAGACTCCGGGAGCGGCAGAGGGGTCGAAGACATCCATGTCTAGCGTTACGTGAAGGTGGTTGCAGCCACCCTGCTCTAGTAGGCGGAGTAGGAGCGATAGCGCATCGCTTACACCCCTCTCGCTAAACTCTCTCGCATCGATAACGGGAATCCGATGAGCCTGCACGTACTCCAGCTCCTCGCGTGCAAACCCCCTCACTCCCACCTGTAGCACTGGAACCCTGAAATGCTCCACAATCCTCCGCATGAAGGTCGCGTGGCTTAGCTTATGCCCTGCATACTCGTCCCTCATGTCCATGTGCGCGTCTAGCTGTAGTATGCATGGCTTCCTCCCGCTCTCGAGAAGGCCCTGCACAACCCCGTATGTTATCGTATGCTCTCCCCCAAGCACCACGAGAGGCCTGCCATCCAAATTCTCTACTATAGAGGCTGCGATAGCCTCTAGCGCTTTCCGAAGAGGTTGCTCTACCAGCGCATCACCAGCATCATAGAATCTTACAGCCTCGTCCACATCGAGGTTGGCGCGTAGAGACCAGTACTCTATGAACGCCGATGCCTCACGTATACTACGCGGCGCGAACCGCGTTCCTGGACGGAAGCTTACCGTAGCCTCCAGGGGCGCCCCGATCACAACAACGTTGCCCTTCTCGCGGGGCCAACAGTAGCCGGAGAAACAGCCGCTCAGGTACGTGGCCACGGATTACCCTTTCTTCTCGCCAAAGACCAGCCTCTCTAATAGGTTGGATGCCTGGGCCGTGCTCTTCTCCACCTCGACGCGTATAGAGTCGAGCAGGTTGCGGACGTCCGCCGACCTGGCCATCCTCTGCGCCTCTTTCAACCGGACTATCAAGTAGTTCAAAGCCTCTATGGCGTCCATTAGGGCTAGCACGTCGGGGGACATCTTACCCTCAGAGACTATACGCTCGTAGAGGCACTCAAGATGCACGAAGCCGTCTTTGAGCACGGTGAACCTCTGACCCTCTATCACATCCTCTCCGCAGAGGACACACTTCCACTTACGCAGAGGCATTGCCAGCCCCAAGCCTAGAGCGCCATCACATGAGGTTATTAGGCAGATTCGTCATGGGGGAGGGGCGGCATCTCAAACACTATCTTCTCGTAGCCCGATACCCTTCTCCCCCTCCGGCCATAGATGGCCAACACGCCCGTCTCTGTAACCTCCCATTCCTCGCCACCCATATCCACCTCTACTATCCTCGTCCCCGGCGGAAACATCCAGTAGACCACGTAATCGTACTCGGCCTTCTCCGGCTCGTACCTGTTCTCGTACACGTTCCGCCCCGGGCGTATAGGAGCTGGCACGCGTATACCGAAGATTATCACCGGGCTAGCCTTACGACCCCTAAAAGCGATGTCGACCAGCACGACCCTCGGCCTAACACGCTTGCCGTTAACCACAACCTCCTCCTCGTCGAGAAACCCCTGCATATTATAATGGAGTTTTGCAACCTCCTGTTCCAATAGACGCCTATCCCTCAGGACAGCATCATAGTATCCGAGGGGGTCGTAATACTCGAACAACAGATAGTACATGATGACGCCGGGCGCCACGGTGAAAGTACCCTCAGCGTGAACGGGTCTAACCTGCTCGGACGCCTCGCGTAGAAACTCTTCACGAGGCCCAGGCCTCATGACGAGCTACCACACGTAGCCTAGTCAGCCAGGCCCATTATCACCATCGGACCTTCGAGCCCTCAGCCCCGGAAGTTCTCATCCCCTACCAGCGGGCAGGTGGCTATCGCAGATGTGCGTGTGCGGCTCGAGCACCACAACCGCACCCCCGTATACCTTTCTCAGCTTCTCCACTGTTAGCACCTCGCGCGGCGGCCCATAAGCCACAACCCTCCTGTTAAGCAGCACAATACCCTTGGTGTACTCCAGTAGGAGTGAGGGATCGTGGCTAGTGACGACCACCAGCTTCCTCTCTGCAAGCCTACCCAACAATCTTGCTATACCTACACGCCCGCGAGGGTCTACAGCCGAGAGGGGCTCATCCATGAGCAGTATAGGCGGGTTGTGAGCTAGCGCCCTCGCTATGAGAACTCTTTGGAGCTGGCCGCCGCTCAGCTCCGAGACCTTCTTGAACCATGCATTCTCGCCTAAGCCAACCTCCTTTAGCGCGTTTATCGCAGCCTCTCTAGCCCAGCTTGGCGTCCTTACACGAGGCCACCTCTTACGGTGGAGCATTAGAGCCGACACGACCATCTCGTAGGCGGTTATGGGGTAGCTATAACCGCTTACATGCTCGTGCTGCGGCACATACCCTATGAAACGCCCCGCACTCTCCGGCCTCCCCGTCACATCGACGCCGCTCACAATAACTTTACCCTTAACGGGTTTCACGAGACCAGCTATAGTCCGAAGAAGCGTCGTCTTCCCGGCGCCGTTGGGGCCTAGTATCTGATATAAACCAGGCCCCCTCAACTCGAGCTCTCCAACCTCGAGCACCGTCTCGCCGCGGAACACCACCACCAGATCCTCTACGCGTATAAATGCGGTGACCACCGCGAACCCCGTGCACACTTAATCCAGTTTACCCTTTTATCCGTGCACATTCCACAACCCGAGAGACTCTAGTAAACGCAACGTCCTTCTCCTAGCTCCGCCGCCCTCCACGACTATAGTATCGGGTTGCATGAGCGACAGAGCCTTGTAGCCCAGCTTCTCCGCCACACGCCTAGCATCAAGCGTTACACCACCAACACAAACCCAGCCGATAACCTCGCCCTCGAGGTACAACGCTAGAGTCTCGGCGGCATCACGATAATCTAGGATGCTTAGCTTAGCTTCTGGCCGTGCCTCCAAGACACTTGTTCTAAGCAGCCTCTCGAACCAGTTGAGCCTCTCCGGCCTCCCACTAACAACACAACCCTCGACATGGATTAGCGGCGGTATAGTAACGACTAGGAGCGAGTCGAGGCGACTAGAGAGGAGGATAGCAGCGCTAAGGGGGATGGAATACTCGTAGACGGGTGGAGGTACTTTAGGCAACACGCCGCACTCAACACGTTCACTGCTCCACGCATAGGCGCCAGCGGGAACAGTTACAACGATACGCTCTACACTCGATGATAGAGCGTCAAGAGCATACCCTACAACAACCCTGCCCCAATCGTTACAGGCGCCCGCATCCCAAGGGTCGAGTGCGAGTAGGAGAGCTTCACACCTCCTTAGTAGCCTTGACAAAGGCTTCGAGGAAGGCGGCGCATCCACTAGCCTAATCTTCTCCGGGACTCGCACATCCTCGAGGATCGGCGAACAGCGCCCATAAGAGTCGAAGATCACGACATCATGCCCGAGAGACGCTAATACATTAGCGGCCGCCAGCGCCAACGCGCCAAGAGGCGCTATACACGCTCTCATCGCAAAACCCTCTTAGTCGAGATTGTCGGGGAAGAAGCGCGGCGCCTCAGCCAAGTCGATAATGGGTACAGCAACCCAACCAGGCCTAGTAGACTCTGAGAGCTCTACATGCTCGCCCTGCTCGTCAAGCTTCACTAGGAGATAGTGCTTCTTCTCCTCGCCCTCCCCGCCCTCCCTAGAGCAGTAGTAGAGCAGGGGTAGGCCATAGAGGTCGTAATAGTCGCGCAGCAACGCAACCAAGCCGTAGTAGAGGCGGCCGCTCTTCCTAAACCTTACTATGTACGTGCTCTGACCCAGAGCTATTATCGTGGCTGCCATGCGCGCAATATCGCGTATAGAGGAGACCTTGACTGGGACAAGCTTCTCGCGAAGACCGATTTTCTCGCTCAAGACCAGCCCCGGGTGTGAGAAAAGCCCAGAATACATAAACTCACTTCAATAGCCCCAGGTATAGCTTGCCTAGCTCGGGGTGTGCCAGAATCTCCTCAGTCCTACCCTCGTAAGCCACCCTCCCCTGAACCAGGATATAGCCGCGATCGCCTATCTCGAGGGCACGCTTAGCATTCTGCTCCACGAGCAACACTGTTATACCCGAATCGGCTATCTTCCTAACAATCTCTAGAACCTCCTCTGCCACCTTAGGCGCGAGCGCAGCCGTAGGCTCATCCAAGAGCATTACACGAGGCTCCGTTAGCAGAGCCTTAGCTATCGCTAGCATCTGCCTCTCGCCCCCGGATAGGGTTCCCGCGCGTTGTTTGAACCGCTCCCTAAGCCTCGGGAACATCTCGAGAACCTCGCTCAACTTGGCTTTGAATGCCGACTCGGGATCGCGTCTAGCCTTCTCGCCAAGCTCGCCCCTCTTAGCACGAGCCTTGAACACGATATACGATAGCTTGAGGTTCTCCTCGACTGTAAGAGTTGGGAAGACATTACCCGTCTGGAAGACATAGGCCATGCCGAGGTAGGGCTTCTTATTGGGAGGCACTCTTGTGACGTCACGCTCCCCGACGATAATACGTCCCCTGTATATCCTGGTGAAGCCGAATATAGTCTTCAAGAGCGTCGA
This sequence comes from uncultured Desulfurococcales archaeon, assembly GCA_964613695.1. Taxonomy (GTDB): domain Archaea; phylum Thermoproteota; class Thermoprotei_A; order Sulfolobales; family Pyrodictiaceae; genus Pyrolobus. The sequence goes on from CAZTIR010000023.1 coordinate 12,079, forward strand.
TTTACCACTACCATTAGGCCCTACTATGACCACGAGCTCGCCGGGCTCAGCTCTCACACTAACCCCGTGGAGTATCTCAAGCTTACCATACCCGGCATAGACGTCCTCAACACGAATTGGTAGGCCTCGCGCCTCCCCCACGCGCCGACCCGATAACCAACGGTTAACCCACTCGCTAATCTCATTTCAAGAGCTTCTCACCCGCCTAGATACACCTCGGCTACTACAGGGTTCTCGGCCACCTCTGCTGGCTTACCCTCCGCGATTATCCTACCCTGGTGCATCACGTACACGTAGTCAACATAATCGAAGAGTATCTCCAGTCTATGCTCTATAATGAGGAACGTTATACCCTCACTATCGCGGAGCCTCACGATACCCTCGAAAATCTGGCGTGCGAGCGTCGGGTTGACTCCAGCGGCGGGCTCGTCGAGCAGGAGCATCTTCGGCTTAGCCACGAGAGAACGGCCGAGCTCCGCAAGCTTCATCTGGCCGCCACTTATAGCATCAGCATAATTACCGGCTACCGGCGTCAAGCCCACAAACTCGATAGTATCGAGGCTCTTCTCGCCCGTCTGGAGCTCAAAGGGAATCCAACTAGGCCAGATTATTGCACGCGATGCCCTCTCGCCAGGATGCCCCTTCACCCCCGCCGCAACATTCTCGTAGACGGTCAGGCTTCTCCAGAGGCGCGGCGTCTGGAAGGTTCTCACCAAGCCAAGCTCGTATATCTTGTGTGGAGGGAGGCCGTCAATGCGCTTACCGTCAAACCACACTTGGCCAGCATCAGGCTTATAGTAACCGGCTATAACGTTAAACAGGGTGGTCTTGCCGGAGCCGTTAGGACCTATCAACCCGACTATACTACCCCGCTCGACGCGAAGAGTCACACCATCAACAGCACGAACACCACCGAAATACTTCTTAACGTCAACGACACACAGTATATACTGCCTAGGGTTGCAAGGAGGCCTAGACTCGTGCCTCCTAGCAGCACCTAGGAGGCGAGATAACCCCTTCCCGATAACATCCAGGACTCCGGCAGACACCATAACCTATTATCCCCGTTACACCAGAATCTCGAGCTTTAAATAGCTGGGGGGTGAGGAGGTACTTTTCTACCGAGATTGTGAGGAGCGCTTGCCGCGCCGACCCCCCGCAACCCTAGTAACACTCTTCACGAGCACCATATAGAGCGATTTCACGTTCTTCGGCAGATAGCCCATCCTCTCCTCGAACACGACCCATATGGGGGTTCTAACAGGCTTCTCTGGTAGTAGCCCCTGAGGCCTCACAAACAGTACTATGATTATGAGGATGCCTATCAACAGGTTAGCTGCTAGGCCTTGGATCTGCTGCACTACACTCGTGCCAATGCCTAGGGCTGTCAACAAGTCGCCTATGATAGTCTGGGAGGCTTGGTATAGGAAGTCAAATAGTATGGTGCCGAGCACCACACCTAGATTATTGCCTATGCCCCCGAGGAGCATCATAGCTATCCATATGAATGTCATGTCTAGCTTGAAGAAGTCTGGGTGGATACTACCAACATATACGAGTATGTATAGTGCCCCGCCCATAGCGGCCCACACGCTAGATAATATTATCACTAGTAGGCGCGTGCGCGCAACATTCTTTCCGAGCGCCTCGGCGGCAATCTCATCATCCCTTATAGCCCTAAGCATGCGGCCGAAGGGCGTATTGAGGAGAATCTCGGCAAAGAATAGCGAGATTATCGCTGCTAGCGCGAGTATACCCAGGCGCGCCAGGTCGGCATTCTTCCCGAATACTGTGACGAACGCGCCAGTCTGTATCAGTATGCCAAAGGTGCCGCCTATAAGTGGCGGGAAGTAAGTGTAAACCATCCACATGAGGAAGCTAGCCATTAGCAACACTATAGCTAGGTAATCCTCGCGCAGCCTCACAACCGGGTATGCCACGATAAGCGCGAAAAGCCCGCCTAGGAGCGCTGCAAGTAGCAAGGATAAGCCGAGGAGCATGAAGTAGTATTGGGGCAGCGCTTGCAAGAGAGGCACAACATGCTGTGTCATGATGAGAGTGTAGTCGTAGGTCCCGGGGGCTAACCCGTGTTTCAAAGCCTCTTTCAACGCCTTAACATGCTCTATTATCTCCACAGCCTTCTCGCCACTAATGCCGCTAGCCGCTAGCTGCGATGGCGTTATAGACGCTAGCATCGGGACGATCACGTAGTTCAGCGTTAGTGCCGCTGCGAGACCACCCATCGATACGAATGCTACTTTACCAAAGTTGGGTATACCCGCCCAGCCATACTCGAGGTTCAGGCTAAGAACTATGATTGAGAACGCCGCTACCTCCATCCAGAAGTATATACTGCCGAAGATGCTGAGCACCCTGATAATCTCTCCGAGTATGTCCACCTCTTCCCCCAGCGCCTCAAGAAGCCAGCCTTTATATCCCTATACTCTCGTACCTCCACCTCTTCCACGCCTCCTCGAGCCTCAGCCACAGCTTGTTAAGATGGGGTGCCAGGCCCTCGGGCATCACTAGAAGCGATATTATAACCACTATGAGTGGCACCATGTACCCCAGCCCCACGTCGACGGGCACACCCAGGCTCTGGAGAGCTGGTATGATTATCTCGCTCACCGGATAGTAGGCCAATGCTATAATGTAAGCCGCAATCATACTGGAGAAGATGCTGCCCAACCCGCCCAACGTCACCGAGGCAAAGACGAAGGCTAACAGCAGCCACCCGGACTCAACAATGGGTATAGCGGGCGTCGTCCACAAGAACCATAATACGCCCCCGAGACCCGCTAAACCACCCCCAATAAACCACGCTATTATCTCCAATACATCCGTGTTTATACCACTAGCCTCCGCTAAGTCACGATTATCCGCGGTAGCCCGAAGCGACACACCCACCATGGTCTGCGTGAAGAAGAGCACTAGAGCGGCTACTACAGCCGCCGCCACGACCCATGGTAGAACGTCGTTGAAGTTTATTGCAACACCTGCAACGGAGGCTATAGGCCCATAGATGCCAGCCGATATTTGCATAGACCCCACCATGAACAAATACCAGATGTGAAAAGCATAGCGTAGAACTAGCTCGACACCTATACTAGCAACCATCAATTGCAGAGGCCCAGCACCCCGTAGGCGTAGAGGCCTATAGACCAGGAGGAAGGTTAGAGTTGCGACCAGCCCAGCAAAGAGGAAGGAGACTAGGAGCTTGATATAAGTCAATGGGCTGAAGGGCAACGGCTTGAGAGACTCTGGGAGCAGGTTCCCGGAGAGGGCTAGAGTCGCAGCCAAATAGCCCATTATGCCAGCCACAGCATAATCGCCGTGAGCGAAGTTCGCGATACGGCTGACAGAGTAGGTTAGCGCGAGACCAGCTGACATCAGGGCAAGTATAGTACCAAAGATAGAGGCATCTATAAGCGCTCCTAGAACCTCACTAAAGCCTACCACTTTTACCCCAAGGAACGCGACGCAAGAATGGAGCGACCGTTAAAAACCTTAGGGGGCCTAGAGTTTGAGCATCTTCCGACCTCTAACTCTTAATAAGCTGCTCTACGATGTTCGCCAGCTGCTGCACCTCTGGGCCGTAGTCCGGCTTGTCCGGGGTATAGCCTAGTAGTTTTACAATACCGCCGAGCTTCTCGAAGTTCTCTTTGAACGCTAGAGCGATACCCTCGCCGTACGGGTCTTTACGGTATATGACTGCGACCTTCTTCACACCCTCCTTGTGCACTAGGTAGGCCAGCGCCTTGCCCTGACCCCTATCGTTGCCCACAACCCTGAAGACATAGTCGTCCTTCGCTAGGGCTGGGCTGGTGCTGCTAGGGCTGATTGTTATCACCTTCTTGCTGTTCACATAGTCTATGATACCGCTTAGGGCTGCGCTGCTAGCAGTACCTATTATCAGAGCTGCATGATACTGCTCGACTAGTACTCTTGCACCCTCTAGCGCCTTAGCCGGGTTTGTACCGGTGTCCTGCACCTCGGGCTTGAAGGTGAAGGGTGCGCCAAGCTCCTTTAGTATCTTGTCCACCTGCTTGATAGCGTAGAGCGCAGCCTTAACCATGTTCTGGCCCTCCTCCTTGAGGCTGCCGCTCTGCGGGAGTAGTATGCCGACGACTATCGTGCCTTTCAGCTTGAGGTTCGGGTTCTTCAGGTACTTCGCTATGACGTCTTTGAGGTTCTCGGGTGTTATCTTACAGACCTTGGCGTTGAACTTGTATTGGTTGATCGGGATTATCTTGTTCTCTGCCGAGACGTAGACGTAACGGTCCTCGAACTTGCACTTGCCTCCGGTACAAGTGAAGGTCCAGATGCTATAGTCCTGGTATTTGAGGTCGCCGGTCTTCGGGTCTAGCGCTTTCCAGCCACTCATGCCACAGTACTCCTGAGATATCTCTAGTAGGGCTTTCTTCACGGCATCCGCGTTGGTGGTTCCCGCCTTTATTATCGCCAGCATGCCCAGTATAGCAGCATCGTAGGTGTATGGCACGAAGCCGGTAACATCGATACCCTGCTGCTCGAACACTTTCTTCAGCTCCTCAAAGTACTTGGTCCTAGGCATGAACGGGAATGTGCCCATCAGGTGCACCTTGGTTAGGAACTTCTTCACGATGTCCGGGGCTTGTAGTAGCGCACCACTACGAATGCTCTCGCTGCTAAACCACCTAACCTTACCCAGGATTGGCGTCTGGGCTGCATGCTGGAGTATATTGATGCCGTCCGTCTCGAAGGCTACTATCAGAACTGCGACATTACTATACCCGGATTTCATAGTTGCGGTTGCCGTGGCGGCAGGCGATGTAGTAGATGTGGTGGACGTCATAGTCGTCTGCATCGGGCTCGTGGTTGTTGCCGCGGGCATAGTAGTGGTGGTCGTGGGACCGCCCTTCCTACCCATTAGGAGCGCAGCGGCAGCGCCAATAATGATAATGATGATTATGATGCCTATGATTGCGCCCTTTGAGGCTGCGCGTAGGCGCTGCATACTACCCACCCCAGGCCCACTCCTCTACCTTCTAGTTAGCCGCGTGCTGGCACCCCTCCTATAAAAGCGGAACGATTCAATCTCTATTTCTACGGGCATGGGTATTTCAAATAGCCTACTAAGACTATGGCAAGCCCTTCGCTCGACTATCCCGCCCTATAATTATAACAGTCCTACCTCCTTAGCCACCTCCAGTGCTAGACCGCCGCCGCCATACCTCGCCCATACCGCGCAGGTGCCCTCGCTAGAGACCATGCAGGGGCCGTAGGGGTTGGCTGGGGTGCATCCTCTTAGGAAGTATGGGCAGTCTGTCGGCTTCGCCAGGCCTAGTGTTATCTCGGCGCATTTGCAGCCGGGTGGTAGGTCGTACTTGAAGCGTTCTGGCGTGAGCTCCGGTATCCCGTATCTCTCGAGGGCGTCGTACTTCTTATACTTCTGGCGGAAGGCTAGGCCGCTCTTGGGCACGAAGCCGAGCCCCCTCCACGCTGCGTCAACCTCCTCACAGCACTCCCTGATGGCCTTCTGGGCCTCCACGTTACCCTCCCAGGTGACTGCTCGTGTGTATTCATTAACCAGCCTGGGCTTGCCCTCGTAGAGCTGCCTCAATATCTCTAGTATGGCTAGGAGTACGTCGAGGGGCTCGAAGCCCGCTACCACCGTGGGTATGCCATACTCCTCGACCACAAAACTCCACGCCTTGGCGCCGGTTATGGTGGAGACGTGGCCCGGCGCTATCACGCCGCGTATCGGGATATGCTCCTTGTGTATCTCGAACGTGTACCTCATTATCGGTGGTGTTAGGCGGTGCACGTTTATGAAGGAGAGGTTCTCGGGCGCCACCTCGCGCACGATCACGGAGGCCGTCGCGGGCGCCGTAGTCTCGAAGCCTACGGCGAAGAATACCGACTCCTTGCCACTCTCCCTAGCCTTCTTGACAGCATCGACCACGCTGTAGACTACCTCCACGCTACCGCCCTGGGCGCGGGCCTCGGCGAGGCTACGGGGCTTGCCCGAACCCCGGTGAGCAGAGCCTGGCAGCTTGTATGCATCCCCATACGTATAGACCGTTATCCCCTCGAGCGCGAGCTTAATCGCCACATCCACGTAGTAGGCTGGTGTCACGCACACGGGGCAGCCGGGGCCGGCTACGAGCTCGACGTTGGGCGGCATAAGGCTACGTAGTCCAAAGTGCGTTATAGTCCACTCGTGTGTACCGCAAAAGTCCATGATCTTGATCGGCTCGTCGCCGAACCTGGATTTCAGCTTCTCTGCCAGCCGGTGTATCTTCTCGACAACCTCCTTGCTCATGGGGTTGAGGCGGTAGAGTTTCAGTATGCGGGCCAGCACCTCGTCCTTGCTCTCGACCGCGTAGGGGCCGGGCTCGGTGAAGACGCTCAAACTCCTAATCCCTCACTCGTTGATACACTGCGCCACGGGAGGTGCAAATAGCTAGTCGTGGGGTGGAGGCTCGGCGTTGCATACCCTCTACCTCTGGCTCGACACCGGTAGGGATGCCTGCACCAACATGGGTATAGACGAGGCTATGCTGTATGAGGCCTCGAGAGAGGCTAGCATCCTACGCATCTACTGGTTTGAGCCGCACGCGGCCACCATAGGCTTCTTCCAGAGGCTCCTAGACGCCGTGGACTTGGAGGCTTGCAGGTGGTACGGGGTTAAGGTTGTCAGGAGGATCACGGGGGGTGGTAGCGTATACCACGATAATCTCGGCGAGGTGACCTACTCTATAGCCGTGCCCGCGCACCTCGTCGAGAACATGCGCGTGGATGAGAGCTTCCGTTTTCTAAGCCGCTGGCTCCTCTACGCTCTCGAAGAGCTCGGAGTCGAGGGCGGCTACGCGGGCTACAATGATATAGTCGTGGAGGGGCGCAAGGTATCCGGGAATGCTCAGGTTAGGCGGGGTGGCGGCGTACTCCAGCATGGCACGCTGATGTACGCCACGCGCCTCAGTATACTGGTTAGGGTTCTCCGTATACCACCCGGCAAGCGGAGGGTTATCCAGGAGAGGGTCACCACATTATCACAAGTGCTAGGGCGCAGGATTGAGAGGGATGAGGTCATCGACGCCATTGTTAGGGGGGTTAAGCGTTGGTCCGGGGAGGCTGGCTTCAAGCTCCTCGAGATACCAGAGGAGTTGAGGAGTAGGCTGGTTAGGCTAGGAGAGTCGCTCTCCTGGAGGTACTGTAGCGGTGAGTGGTTATGGAGGAGGTGAGGTGTCGACTTAAGAGGGAGGAAGGTAAACTAGTTGAAATCCGCCTCGTGTACGACGAGGAGCGTTGTAGAGTAGTCCACGCAGTGCTCGAGGGCGAGTTCTTCGCAGACCCGGGTATAGAGGAGGAGGTTGCGAGACTACCCGGCCTCGATGTCCGCGAGGCCCTAGAGAGGCTGCGCAAGGCCATCCACCACTACTTCGTGGCACCCGCCGAGGATGTCTCGGAGTGCATTGACAGTGTTGCGGAGAGCATTAGGTGCCGTTAGCGGCTATGCCGCGTAACGCGGGGCTGTCGGAACCTTGCCCCCTCCTCACTACTCGGTGCCGGGGTGCTACGGAGGTGCCTCCCCATCCTCCCGGAGCCTACCTGGAACTATGCACGCCTTTATTACGAGAGTGGGCTTAGTGAACTCGCCTACGAGCACCACTCGCGCGACTAGCTTTGTATAAAAGGTTCCCGGCTGTGGCTCCAAAGGGGCGCGGAGCATGCCCGTCACGGACCCGGTGAAGCTCGCCATAGTGAGGAAGCGTGTACTCGAGAAGCTCGTCTGCAGGAAATGTGGTGCTCTAAACCCGCCGGGCGCGACTAAATGCAGACGATGTAAGAGCAAGAACCTGAGACCCAAGCACGCCGAGAAGGGCATGAAGAAGTGATAGCGCCAGAGGCGTGAAGCTGTTTTTAGCGTAAAAGGTAACAGTATACACACCATGTTAGGGTGTTAAGGTTATGTGGGCTGCTCGTGCGCGCATCCTCCCAGCCGCGATGATATTACTCGCGCTGCTATACTCCGCTACTTCCCTCGCAGCACAGGGACAACAAGCGCTTGTCATCCTTGAGCCATCTGGAGTAGTTAGAGTAGAGCTGCATGCGTGGCTGACCCGCGGTCCTAACGAAATAAGGCTTCCAGTCACACCCATCCCGAGCACCATAATCGTGAGCATTAATAACACGCTCTTGCCGCCAATATACGTGAATAACACGCTCTACGTCTTCTCGCCGGTGAACGGCAACGCTACGATAGATTACGTGGCTAACGTGAGCGTGAAAGACGGCATCTACACTCTCCTAGTGAGCGGCAACGCCGTGCTCGTAGTGCCGCCGCGCGTGGTGCTATTAACACTGCCTAACGTGACAAAGGTCGCAGAGAAAGACGGTAACCTACTCTTCTACATCAAGGGCGTTAACCTGATACGCTACACGATACTCGCACCGTCGCAGACACCGACGGCAACCAGCAAGACGCCTACTAGGACAGCCACTACGCTCACTCGCACCACGCCCACGCCTATAGGCACGAGCACACAGACACCACCCCCCACGCTGAGCAGTACAACACGCCGCAAAGGCGGGGGACTGAACCCATTACTACCAGGCATTATAGTAGCGGTTCTCGCCATAGTCGTCGCCGCGTTACTCGCTGCTAGGAGGAGGCCCGGTGGTGCTGCAGCCTCCCAGGCGCCGCCCACAGCTCCAGGCAATCAGCCACCCGGGGGCCAGAGTACAACCCCAAGGCTGGAGGTCGAGCTCAGCGATACAGACAAGCTTGTCTTGGCTAAGCTGCGTGAGCTTGGAGGCAAGGCGCTCCAGTCGGAGCTGATACGCGCTACGGGGCTCCCTAAGACGACCCTTTGGAGGGCTGTGAGGAGGCTAGAGAAGCTCGGCCTTGTAAAGGTCTATAAGGATTCTCAGGGCCGCAACGTTGTGGTACTCTCGATGTAGTGTTCCGGCTTGTTCCATGGAAGCGGAACGCGGGTTCCTCATAAGGACGGTACGCGGAGAGACTCTCCCGGAGAGGTGAGGCGTATGGCGGCACCGAGGTATGTGATTGGCTACGCCCTGATAC
>CAZTIR010000024.1:0-21136 GCA_964613695.1 uncultured Desulfurococcales archaeon
TATACGCGCATTCTGGTCGAGATGGTGCGTAGCGTAAACCCGCGTGTGAGGATAGCAGCGACCAGGAAGACCGTACCAGGCTTCCGGCTATGCTCTAAGAAGGCTGTCGCGGCGGGCGGCGGAGACACGCACAGGCTCGGTTTGAGCGACGCGCTACTAGTGAAGGATAACCACGTGGCCATCGTCGGGAGTATCGCAGAGGCGGTTAGGAGGGCGAGGTCGAGAGCCAGCTTCATACATAAGATAGAGGTCGAGGTGCACGACGTAAGAGAGGCCCTCGAGGCTGCGCGTGCGGGCGCCGATGCGATACTAGTGGATAACCAGCCGCCAGAGCGTGTGAGAGAGATCATAGAGGCTTTGAGGAGGGAGGGGCTCCGCGACGGGATACTCGTAGAGGTTAGCGGCGGCATCACCCACGAGAACATACTCGAGTACGCGGCGCTTGATGTTGACGTCATAAGCTTGGGGCTTTTGACCATGCCGCCGCTACGCGTGGACCTGAGCCTCGAGGTGGAGAAGCTCTAGCATGGCATAAACCCCTGCATACGGCACCGCCTAACCGGGCCCGGGGAGCCCACCGCCCTGACACCGGGGTAGAGCCCCGGGAGTATGAGGGGCGGGCTCCCAACCACCCTACACACCATTCCCCGCCGCCTCGCAGACGCCCCTTAGGGGGCACTCGCTGCACCAGGGGCCGGGTCTTGCTATCGCCTCTCTCGCTCCAACCCAGTATGCTAGCAGAGGCTCCAATACCTCTAGCGAGTATGCCTCGTCGCACGCGATAACGTGTACTCCGGGCCATCTTGGGAGCCGTGTACCTGCCTCCAGCTGCTCCCTGAGAGCCTCTATGGCCTCGGCTAGCTCGCTCCTATTGCGCGCCTTCACGTGGAAGTAGAGGGGGTTGGGGACGCGTGGTAGTGGAGAGTAGAGCAGCGTAGCGCAGAACGCGGCTGCGCGCACCCGATCAGTGTCGTAGAGCCTCTCGGGGCGTTTCGAGGTACTCGCATAGACTATGCCCTTCACCAGCCCACCCTCCGCGACGATAGCCTTCGGCCTCCCCACGATGGGTACCTCTCTCACCAAGGCTGCTAGAGGAGCGTCTATGAAGAGGATGCCCCTGTGCGACTCGGGGATACGCCTCCTAGCCCCCAGGACGAGCCTAACAAGCTCGTCTACGAGCTTAACCCTCTCGTCCACAACCCTCTCCCAACCCAGGATAGCCTCTAGGCGCTTCTCGCACCTAGCCTGCTCTACGATATCCGATACCCTGACGTAGCTGAGGCCGTGTCGAAGGCCTCCACGCCCTCTAAAGCTCTCTAGCAGCCTCCTCACCTCCTCTAGAGCTTCTTTCAGGCGCTGCCACTCGGGGCTCAACGCGTAACCCTCTCCTACCAAGCATGCGGGTACACAACGGGTTCATTGCTCTTGGAGGCGCCGCGGCTACGCCTGGATAGGCTGCGCGGGGCGCTCCTAGACGCTTTTGTGCTCCTCTCGAGGGGGTATCCCCGGAAGCCGGTGCTCGACCTAGTCTATGCCAAGTGGGGGCTTAACCGCTGGGAGAGGCTGGCAGTCTACCATTGCAGCCACGGTGTAGAGACTATAAGACGTGTGAGGAGCATGACGAGGTGCTACACGCGCGCCTGGTACTCGGTCGACGGGTATAACGTGGGCGTCTCCCTCGTCTGCATGGATAGGGGGGTGCCCGTCCTCCTCTGCCCAGACGGCTACATACGAGACGTTATGGGCGGCTGGAAGCCCAGGCCCGAGGAGCTCCTAGACCCGCTAGCCGACTACATCCACAGCCTCGAGGAGAGCCTCTCCTCGCGCGCAGTAGTCTACCTGGACGCGAGGGTCAGTAGGAGCGGTGAGCTCGCTTCAATGCTCCGCCGGCGCGGGGTGTTAGCCGCCACCAGCAGGACTACGGACAAGAGCGTGCTCCTCTCGGCAGCCCGGAGGGGCTATACGCCAGTCACGTCGGACATAGTGGTTCTAGAGAGGGTAGGCGGCTGCAACCATCTAACACACTACGCCCTGCTAAACGGAGCTAATGTTATAGACGTTCCCCTAATCCTACGCGAGGGTCTAGAGGAGGTTCTAGAGCTGTGGATACCGCGAGGTTAAGGATACTAGCCACGGCGGACATCCACAGCCCGCGATACCTCCTAGAGTTTGTCTCCGCTCTCAACAAGCATAAGGGCGAGTGCAGCAGCATAAACCTCGTGGTCTTTGCCGGGGACATGGTCTACAAGGGGCGCGTTGAGGCTCTGAAACCCGTCCTAGACGCTATACGCTCAACATGCGGCCCTAAGCCTATAGCCGCGGTCTTCGGTAACGAGGAGTTCATCGGCTTGGAGGACGAGTTTAGGAGGCGGTACCCAGAGGTAGACTGGCTGGACGACGAGTATAAAGTATACGACATTGAGGGCCTTAAGGTCGCCGTTGTCGGGACACGCGGTAGTCTCGAGAGGCCGACCAGGTGGCAGAGGAGGAAGATGCCCTGGATAACCCGCGTCTACGCTGAGCGGGTAAAGCGTGTAGAGAAGCTGCTCCTCGAGGCTAGAGGTAAGGCCGACGTAGTGATAATAGTGTCGCACTATGTGCTCACCTGGAAGACTCTGGACGGCGAGCCGAGGGAGATATGGCCGGAGATGGGTCACCGGGGGTTCGAGGGGGTTCTTAAACGCGCTAAGCCCGACGCTGCAATACACGGGCATGCTCACAAGTCTAGGGTTCTAGAGACGCGGGTAGACTCGGTCCCGGTGTATAACGTGGCGTTCCCCGCGCGAAGGGACGTCGCTATAATCGAGGTTATGGCTCGTAAGGCCCCTGGTGCCGAGGGTGTCGAAGAAACGGGTGGACTTCAAAGCTCTTAGAGAGCTTGCAGCCCGCATGCTAGAGGCGTTCGAGAGTCCAGTACACGCCTTCATATACCAGAGGGACCTCGATGATATAAACATGGTTGCCCGCATTGTGAGAGACACGGGGCTTGGACAGCTCGTAAACCAGGTTGCACTCAGCCCGCGTCTCGGCATATACGCGCTGGTTGTTAACGACTCTGGGTGCAAGAGGGAGTGCCTCTACGGCCGCTGCGAGCCCGACGATAAGGAGTGCCTGGGTAAGTGTGTAGAGGAGTGTAGGGCTAAGAGGCTTGAGGCTATCATCAGGAGGCTTAGGGAGTATGCTGGAGTCTAGCGAGGCTCTCATAAAATCGATAACAATGCTCTTCCTCATAGTCGACCCGTTGGGCAACGCGCCCATATTCTACGCCGTGACGGCTAGGATGAGGAGGGCTAGGAGACGGAGAGTGATAGTGGAGAGCGTGGCGGCAGCCACTATAATCCTGCTCGCCTTTAGCCTAGTGGGCGACGCTATACTCGCGTACTTCGGGCTCCGTGTAGCAGACTTCAGGGTCGCTGGCGGCATCATACTCCTCCTCTACGGTGTCGCAGGCGTCATGGGTTTCACGGAGGCGGGTAAGCTAGAGGTCGAGGACGAGTCGACTATAGCGATAGTCCCCCTGGCTACGCCCCTGCTCGCGGGCCCCGGTGCGATAGCAACCGTCCTCTATATCAAGGCCGTGTACGGCCTACAATACGCTATTATATCGACGCTCGTGGTGGCCTCGCTAACGCTCATAATCCTGCTGCTAGGCGGTCAGCTGCTAAGGCTTCTGGGCAGGAGCGGGGCTGTAGCCCTAGCCAGAATAATCTCGTTCCTGTTAGCGGCGATAGCCGTTGCTATGATACGCGAGGGGCTGGAGGAGTACCTAGCAGCGCGGCGTATAGGATGAGTATGGCGTGCGCGACGGCGGGGATCGTGGATAGTAGTGAGGCTTTCCTCGAACCGCGTTTAGCCAGTAGTGTAGAGAGGGGTAGGAGGGGTAGCGAGAGCGGCGTAACCGGTATGAGCGGGATTAGGGCTGCGGCGACCCACGTCGCTCTTAGGAGATCGGGGCGCTTAGACTTGGGCTCGTAGAGACGTGGCACGAGTGTTGGGAAGAGGGCTAGCATGAGGAGAGAGTAGGCAGTGGCCACCGCCACCAGGGCCGTCTGCAACACTCTCCGCCTCAGTTGGGCGGGCTTTCGTCACCAGGGTCGGAGGCGTGGGTTCGAGGCACTGCCCCGTTGCATCATCGGCCGTGGAGACCTAGCTATAGTCGTATACTTTTACTCCCTGACCCGGCACCCAGTCGTACACGACCCTGCCCAAGCCTAGGCGCCTACGGTGTAGGTAGACGCGGCGCGCTCTCTCAGCCTCCTCTATCCTAGCCCTAACATGCTCCTCCGTGCCCACGTCTCTACGGTGGATTAGCTGCCAGCCGTCTAGCAGCCTAATCCCCGCTATAACCTCCTCGGCGGCTCTCGAGGCATCCTCGTAGCTTGTTGGTGACGCGCATACCACCTCTAGTGCGCGCGAGCCGGTGGTTAGCAGGCGGCCGTCGGGCGTCTTGTAGACGCCGGCCACTAGCACACGGCACCCCATCTTCTCCGCCCTCTCGAGCGCGGCGGAGTAGTCGATAGGGTGGTCTCTAGCTGCCTTGCGGTTCTCGGGGTAGCCCCTCGGGGCGACAACCTTAACCACGATGTATAGATCGTCGCGTATGCTTAGCTTCGCCCCGGCTAGCCTACCGGAGGCGGCCCTCTCGAGCAGCTCCAGCATGTCGGACTCGATGAGGGGGATGAGGGCCGATATCTCCGGGTCGCCGAACCTCGCATAGTACTCGATGAGCACGGGTCCCTGGAGAGCGGTGAGCATCGATTGGGCCGAGAGAGCGCCCCTATACTCTAGCCCCGTCTCTCTCCTCAACGCCTCCACGGTCTTCTCGACTATGAGCTTCGTCTCCTCAAGCTCCTCCCTGGTTATGAAGACCGGGGTGTAGCCAGGGCCTGCTATAGCCCCCATGCCGCCCGTCTCGGGGCCAATATCGTGTATGAAGAGGTGGGGCTGGTCCTGGACTATGGGTAGGGGTACCACGGTGCTACCATCCGTCAACGTCATTAGCGTGTACTCAACGCCCTCAACCCTCTCCTCGACTATAACAAGGTGCTTGATGTCATGGTATTTCTCCGCGACCCTCTTCGCAATCTGCTCCGCGTAGACGCGCCTAACCTCCGCAGCAGCCTCGTCAACATGGGGCGCCGAGGCTGCAAAGACCTTGACACCGTGGCCGCCCGCCTGTCTAGCCGGCTTGACAGCCGCATCCCCCATGGACTCGGCGGCTTTACTGGCCTCCTCAAGGCTAGAGGCTGCCACGAAACGCAGCCTACCGGGTATACGATACCTCCATTGCAGCGTACGTGCGAATACCTTACTCTTCTCGATCTCCGCTAGCCTGGACCTAGCCCCGAAGACCAGGAAGCCCTCGTCGAGGAGAGCGTCGCTGACGCCGTGGAAGAGGGGCTCCTCCGGCCCGATTACCACAAGGTCCGGGTTAACCTCCTTAGCAACCCTCAGCACCGTCCCCGGATCGGTTGTCTTCCCGGTGTAGAGCCTCCCGCCGGTGGCCTCTGCTACAGCCTCCAGGCCCGGGTTGAGGTAGTCGCTCACAACGTAGACACGCGGCTCGCGTGTAGACCTCCTAATCATCTCTGCTAGCGCGTGCTCCCTACCACCACTGCCCACAATGAGGACCTTCAACCCCGGCCCCGTGGCGGTTAGCATAGTGTGAGGCTATTAGCCTGAGTGTAGGATTATTGGGGAGGCCTCCTAGGCCGCGGAGACGGTGTAGGATAGTGAGCTGGGTTATGCTCGTCCACTTCTTCGACCCCATATGGGATGCAACAAAGTATGCTCGCTACGGGCTGCTAGGCCTCGCGCACCGCGGCGTCCATGAGTTGGAGGTGGTGGCGGCCACCGAGAAGGGTCTCGACGGCCCCCATATACTCGACCTGCGCGAGGTACAGGATAGGCCACTCGAGGTGCCTAAAGGCGCCTCGGTGCTGGCAGCGCCAGCAGGCCGCATTGTGGTTGCAAAGGCGGGCTCCGGCTCCATAGCTGTTGCTGTCGATGGTCCCTGCGATGCGGCGAGAGCGGCGGAATCCATAGCTGCTAGTGCGACCGGCTTGTCTCCAGAGGGCCTCCGGGACGGTGTAATAAAATCCCTAGATCGTCTCCGGGGCTGTACTGTGGCCGTCCTCTCAGAGTCGAGGGCTTTCGCCATCTACCGCTCGTCTCTTGGGCTAAGGCCTCTCACGTACGGAGCCTACGGCTTCGACGCGTTCATGGCTGCTACTGAGTCGGTCCCCATAGACCTCATGGGTGGCGCTCTTAGGGGGGATCTAGCGCCGGGTTATGTCATGTACGGTGACGCCGAGTACCTGGACGAGGAGCTCGTCGAGCCTGGTGGCGTGAGAGCTACCTGCCTATACGAGTACGTATACATTGCAAGGCCGGATTCGGTCATCGACGGTGTGCCGGTATACCTCTACCGTAGGAGGGCGGGCGAAGCACTGGCAAGACACCATGACGTAGACGTGGATGTTGTGGTGGGTGTGCCGGAGACAGCTCTACCCTATGCCCTCGGCTACGCGGATGCTAAGGGTGCTAGGCTCGAGCTAGCCTTCGTCTCTAGCATCGGCAGGGCTAGGACGGGGTTGATGGAGGACGTGGAGGAGAGGATGATGCTGATACACCTTAAGCTAAACCCGGTGAGGAGGGTATTCGAGGGGAAGAGGGTAGCCGTCATCGACGACAGCATGGTGACCGGCATAACCCTGAAGATAGTGTCGAGGCTTCTCAGGCTACGCTTTGGCGCGACAGAGGTACACGTGGGTATAGGGAGTCCTCTCGTCAGAAGAAGCTGTCCCTTCCGCCTCGTGCCCTGGGACGAGTCGAAGCTAGCTGCGGCAAACCTAGACTATGATAAGCTTAGGTACGTGCTGGAAGCCGATAGCTTCGCCAGCCTCCCGCTCGAGGAGGCTGAGAGGATTCTAAGAGAGTGGGGGGTGGAGCCCTGCACCTACTGTATGGGAGGGTTAATGCCCGGCCGCGAGTCCGAGCAGTAGCTCTATCCTAGGCTCTAGGAGTATGTACAACCCGAGTATTATGAGGAGGGGGCCCGTCAACGGCTCTAGGAACCTCCTCACGGTCTCATAGGCTGCCACGAAGCTAGCGGCGAGAGCCATGGCTATTATAGGTGCTATGAACACCAGGTTGTACACGAGTAGCCCCGCGATGCGCAGGAAGAGCGGGTAGTTGGCTAGGTATAGCGACGCCACTACGTACGGCCCGGCGCTGCAGGGCAGTAGTGTTAGGCTGGCTGCAAGGCCGAAGAGATAGCCTAGGAGCGGCGTCATACTAGCTCCGCCTATGCCTAGCCTCCTAGCCAGCCTGCACACGAGGCACTCCTCCTCTTTCAACCTGAGTACCCCAATCCTCTTCAACACTAGTACCACCCCCAGCACCACGACAGCGGCTGCCAGCAGGTAACGAACCCACGGTATGCTGGCGGCGGCCTCGACTAGACCAAGGCCGAGAAGGTAGTAGCCGGTGAACACGCCTAGAGCAACACCGGCACCAGTCTTTAACGCGGCGAGACGGCCTCTTAGGCTAGCAATAGTCGCTATAGTGAGCGCATAGAGCGTAAGGAAGCACGGGTTTATAGCATCAAGTAGAGCGAGGCCTATGAGCACGGGGATCGTCTGCAGGAAGCGAGCGCTCGTGTTGCCCGTGGTGCCGGTCCTCCCGACTACACTCCCCCTCCCAGTTACGTGGCTCGTTGCTTTCTTCGAGACGAGTGTCGAGGGTAATACGGGTTTTATCGTCTCGTTAGTCGCGAGGCATAGGGCTAGCCCCGCTAGGCAACCTAGCTTCGCAGCTGTTCTCGTCATATTCCTCTTTACTAGAGCCTCCCTGAGCAGAGTAGCCACAGACTTGCACGTGGGTGTTGAGAGGCAGATAACGCTCTTGAAGCGCGTCGTGGTGTTGAGGAGTGAGGTGAGCTCGCCCCTCATTAGAGCTTCGAGTAGCCTAGCCCATAGCTTATACTCCTCACTGGGCGTATACCCCGGTGCTATCAGCTCTCCCTCGACGAGAGCCGTGTAGTTACCACACTTGACATAGGTTAGGGGTACTCCAACGTTATTCGTTAAACGCAGTAGATACCTCCTAACCATCTGCACGAAGGCGTCTCTACCAACACTAGTAACGTCTATGAAGGTTACGTTGAGCCCCAGCTTCTTTAGAGCAGCGTGAGTGGCCCTACAATGTGGGCAAGTAGGCACCCCGTAGATTATGACCGTGCAGTTGAGTGGTAGTCGCTCGTGCGTAATAGTAGATGATCCTGATGCAGGAGGCGCGGTAAGAGTGTGTAATACGAATGCTACGAGGGCAATCGCCCAAAGCCACCTTGGCATGGCCTACCCTGCTGGCGCGTGAGAGAAGGCTAGGGAAATATGCGTTTAGAGTGCAAAAATCACAGCTGGCGGCTCGGGCGGGTTATTAGGGTAGAGCGTGGCGTGTAGAGGTTGAATGGGGGTCAGGGGCCTCGGCGACTGGGCCGTATGGCCCCGTGTGAGCCGAGGTACGGATTGCACGTCGCTCATCACTCGCCTCTAAGCCTCTTGCGTAGCAGGTGGTACTCGACGCCCTCGGCTAGTGCACGGAGGCTAGCTTCGATTATGTTCGGCGAGACCGCCGTAGTCGTCCAGGTTCTCTTGCCATCAGTGAACGTTATCTCTACGCGCACCTCGCTAGCAGTGTGCTTCGAGGCTCTCGGGAGGTGTACGCGGTAGTCTATGAGCTTCACGTCCCCTATCTCGGGCAGCAGCTTCTCGAGCGCCCTGCGGAGAGCCTCGTCTATAGCATGCACCGGCCCCCCGCCCTCGCCCGCAGCTATCTCCTCCACGTCACCCCTCGCCAGCTTCACAACCGCCCAGCTCTTCGCGGTCCCCCACTCCTCTCCGCCACTCATAACCCGCCATAGTCGTATCTCGAAGGGCTTCCCGCGTAGCCCGAGCTCCTCAAGGAGGATTAGGAGAGCTGAGGCCACGGCATTCTCGAAGCTATACCCCTCCTTCTCGAGCTTCTTTATCCTCTCGAGGGCCCTACGCACAGCCGGGTCGCGTTTATCGAGACGTAGTCCTAGCTCCTCACGCGCCCATGCTACGAGGTTAGCTGCCCCGCTCAGCTCTGAGACCGCGAAACGCCTCTCGTTGCCCACTAGCTCCGGGTCTACATGCTCGTAGGCCCTTGGGTTCTTGAGCACAGCGTCTATGTGGACTCCGGCCTTGTGGCTAAAGGCGTAGTCGCCTACGTAGGGCTGGTACGGGTTCGGCTCCAGGCCCGCGAGGTCGTAAACGAGCCTAGAAAGCCTCCTGAGAAGCTTCAAACCCTCCCGGTTCTTCAAAGCCCGTATACCCATCTTGAGCTCCAGGTTGGGGGCCACTATGCAGAGATCCGCGTTGCCCGTCCTCTCCCCGATGCCATTCACAGTAACCTGGACGTGAGACGCGCCAGCCAAGACCCCCATGAGAGTGTTCGCGACAGCACACCCGCTATCATTGTGCATGTGCAGCCCTATCACCGCCCTACCCTTGAAGCGATCAACCACCTTGCTCACGATCTCGTACACCTGGTGGGGCAGCATCCCGCCGTTGGTATCCGCTAGTACCAGCCTCTCGGCGCCAGCCTCCAGAGCAGCCTCCAGCACCTTGACGGCATACTCGGGGTTCTCCCTGAAACCGTCAAAGAAGTGCTCGGCGTCGAATATGACGTGGATGCCGTGCTCGCGGAAGAAGCGGATAGTGTCATACACCATCTCTAGGTTCTCTTCTAGGCTGGTGCGTAGAACCTCCCTAACGTGCAGATCCCACGACTTCCCGAAGACGGTGACCCATCGTGTACCCGCGTCCAGCACCTTCGCGAGCATAGGATCCTTCTCCGCCTTCAAGCCCTTCCTCCTAGTAGACGTGAATGCCACGAGCTCCGCGTTCTCCAGGCTATAGTCTCTCATCACCCTGAAGAACTCGTCGTCCTTGGGGTTTGAGCCGGGCCACCCGCCCTCAATGAAAGCAACCCCGACCTTGTCGAGCTCCAGCGCTATCCTCACCTTCGCTTGTACATCGAAGTTGACGCCTCGTGCTTGGCTACCCTCGCGGAGTGTAGAATCGAGTATCTCGACCTCCTCAGGGGCCCTAGGCTCGAATTTCATACCCGCCCTTCATCCTACACAGCCCACCCACCGCCCACCGTCAGCCTCTTTTAAACATGCCACCGTGTTATGAGCTGCTCGCGGCGTGCAGTAGGCCGAGGAAGAGGGGTGAGGGGTTCATAGGCCTGCTTTTGAACTCGGGATGAGGCTGCGAGCCTATGTAGAAGGGGTGCCCCCTAAGCTCTATGAACTCCACGGAGCCAGTGTCGAGACTATACCCGCTCACCTCGAGGCCTGCGGATACAAGCTTATCCACATACCTCGGGTTCACCTCGTACCTGTGCCTGTGCCTCTCGTACACGATGTCGCTCTTGTAGAGGTTGTGGACTAGTGTGCCAGGCAGCACTCGGATAGGGTGGGCACCAAGTCTCATAGTGCCTCCGAGCCTCTCGACGCCACGCTGGCTGGGCATCAGGTCTACCACAGGGTGGGGGGTGTTCGGGTCCAGCTCGGTGCTATTCGCCCCCTCTAGGCCGGCGAGGTTCCTAGCAGCCTCTACGACCATCAGCTGCATGCCGAAACAGATGCCAAGGGTGGGCTTGTTAGCCTCACGGGCCTCCCTGGCTACCATAATCTTACCCTCGGCGCCCCGCCTGCCGAAACCAGGTAGTATAACCACGGCGTCATTCTCCTCGACCGGCTGCTTGGGGTCTAGCTTGCCCTCCTCTATGAGCGTGGATTCGTACCAGTTTAGCACGGGTTTGAGCTGGAGCGCTGCAGCAGCGTGCCTAATAGCCTCTATTATGCTGAGGTATGAGTCCCGAAGCTTGGTATACTTGCCGACCATGGCTATGCGGACTGGTTTCGAGGCCTCCTTCAACCTCTTAACAAACTCGCGCCACGCGCCCAGATCGGGTCTTCTATCCTCGAGGCCCAGGCGCCTTGTTATATAGGAGCCTAGCCCCTGCTCCTCGAGTACCAGCGGCACCTCGTATATGGTCTCCACATCGTGGTTGGAGAAGACCGCCTCTAGGGGGACGTTACTGTACAAGGCTATTTTCTGCCTAGCCTCTGGCTCCAAGGGCCTCTCGCTCCTAGCGACTATGATGTCGGGCTGTATGCCTATCCTTCTAAGCTCCTGGACGCTGTGCTGAAGAGGCTTCGTCTTCTGCTCTCCCGTAGTCCTCAATACCGGCACGAGAGCCACGTGCACGAATACAGTGTTCTCGAAGCCCTCCTCTATCCTCATCTGTCGTATCGCCTCGAGGAAGGGCAGCCCCTCTATATCGCCCACCGTACCGCCTATCTCCACGAGAACCACGTCGGCGCTCGTCTCGCGCGCAACCTCCCTAATCCGCGACTTGATCTCGTCGGTGATGTGGGGGATTACTTGGACGGTTTGCCCCAGGTACTCGCCCCTACGCTCCTTCTCGATGACCGAGAGGTAGACCTGACCCGTTGTTATGTTGTTCTTCTTGCTCAGGTTGACGTTTAGGAAGCGCTCGTAGTGGCCCAGGTCTAGGTCGGTCTCGCCCCCGTCCTCGGTTACGAAAACCTCGCCGTGGGCGTAGGGGTTCATTGTGCCAGCGTCGACGTTGATATAGGGGTCTATCTTTATCGCGGTCACGCTATACCCGCGGGCCTTCAGAAGGAGGCCTATCGAGGCCGTCGTGATGCCCTTGCCCACGCTGCTGAGGACACCACCAGTCACGAACACGTATTTAGCCACTATACGCCCAGCTACTCTCTACGCTTCGGAGCAGGCGATAAGTCTTCCCACTCTCGGCTCTCTCCCGCAAGCTTCTCGGCAACCTCGACAAGCGCCTCAGCGTCTAAGAGCTCGTCTACGCTAGCCTCCCCGCCCTCAAGCGCCACGACGCCAACCCTCCTCACACCAAGCCTTGCAGCAGTCTCGCGCAGCCACTCTACATCGCCTGCCGAGACCCTGCCCATCTTAACCTCGTATGCCCACTCCGCTACACCCCTCCTATCGAGGAGGACCACGTCAATGTCGCGCCCGTCTGGTTGTATCGAGTATGCTCTCTGGAGCCCGTGGCGTGCAGCCAAGAGCTCGCCTATCGCGAACTGTAGTTCTAGACCGTAGGCGGCTCTCAGCGTCTCAGCGGGCGGCGGCGAGCCAAGCTCCTCGACATAGTCGGCTATCCTGTAGAGGAGGGAGGTGAGCGACGACCGGTGCCTATAGTACACGCGGGCGCCCCTCGTCCTCCATAGCTTCACGCGCTCCACTAGCCCCATCGAGGATAGAACCTCTAGCACCCCGGTAGCTGTCCCCGGGGAGGGGCTCGAGACTAGGCGGGCGGCGTAGAGCCTCGCGGCTATATCGGCTGCCCTCCAGTAGCCCTGTGCAAGGAGGCTAAGCACCGCATCGTATACCCGCGTTAGGCTCCTCTCCTCCTCCTCGAAAACCTCCCCGATTAGACCCCTAACGCTCGGCACTAGGAAGCCGCTATGCTCGGCGAGCACCCGCCAGGGCTCGCCCCGAGGCTCGATATGGGCTAGTATCCAGGGGTCGCGCGCGACAACAGACCATAGGACTGCCTCTCTCGGCGCGAGGCCATGCTCGGCCAGCGAGGCTATCGCATCCTCAACCCTAACGATATCGACCATGAAGGCCTCTAGGAGGCCGAGGAGGGGCGAGGAGCGGTCGAAAACCCTCCTAACAATACCCATACTAGAGCCGCAGAGGATGAGAGAACCCTCAGACTCCGAGCGCGCTAGGCTAATCTCCTCCCAGTAGCGCTCCGGCATCCTCTGAAACTCGTCGATGACACCCACGCCACCCCTCCTCACCGCCTCGAGGACGCGCCTAACACACTCGCCCATACCAATGAAGCTTGACGAACCGCCTGTCTCGAGTAGACACTCGCCACTCCTCGTCACAACCGCGTAGATGCCCCAGGGCGTGCAGCGTCGAATCAACCACGTCTTGCCCGTCTTCCTCCTCCCGTACACGAGTAGCCAGGAGCCACTCTCCACAAGCCTCCGTATCTCGAAGCACTCCCTCCTACGCAGGACCACCTTCTGCAGCAAAACCACCGGTATATAACCACGGTTATACAGCACTAGTTATAAAACCGGTTATGGTTTGAGGTGCTCGGGGTCCCTGGGCACGAACCTAACCTCCCTAATGTTACCGAGGCCCAGGAGCTGCATCACAACCCTCTCGAGACCTATGCCAGCCCCGCCATGGGGAGGCGCGCCGTGGCGGAACATCTCGAGATACCAGTCGAAGGCTGCCGGGTTCAACCCCTTCTCGCGCAACTGAGCCTCAAGTATACGGGGGCAGTGCTCTCGCTGCCCCCCGGTAGCCACCTCCAGCCCCTTGAAGAGGAGGTCGAAGCTATAGGTCCACTTGTCGCTCAGCAGCTTAACCTGCTCCGGGCACGTCCACGGCTCCTCCCTCTCCCTCATCGTGTAGAAGGGTCTAACGAGCCACGGATAGTGGGTGACGAAGACCAGGCTGGCGCCGTACTCCTTCTCCATTATCTCGCCTAGCTTCCTCTCACCCTCGGTTCCGAGATCCTCCCCCTCCTCTATCTCGACGCCAGCCTCTCTCAGGAGCCTGTAGGCCTCGTGTATGTGGAGCCTCGGGTACTCGGAGGGAGGCTTGAGCTCCAAGGCCTCCGGGTAGTACTCCTCGAGGAGCGGGCGGCTACGCGGATCGCGCTGAACAGCCTC
The DNA here is from genome assembly GCA_964613695.1 of uncultured Desulfurococcales archaeon. Classification (GTDB taxonomy): domain Archaea; phylum Thermoproteota; class Thermoprotei_A; order Sulfolobales; family Pyrodictiaceae; genus Pyrolobus. Next base: position 13,790 of record CAZTIR010000024.1, read on the forward strand.
AATCATAGCGGTTACAACACCCTCAACAACCCTCATCACATCCTCAAAGCTCCTAATGAAGCCCATCTCGAAGTCAACGCTCGTGAACTCTGTGAGGTGGCGTGTAGTATGGCTCTTCTCGGCGCGGAACGCGGGGCCTATCTCATAGACCCTCTCCAAGCCCGAGATGACACCCATCTGCTTGTAAAGCTGCGGCGACTGCGCCAGGAAAGCCTCCTTGTCGAAGTATATTATGGGGAAAACCTCGGCGCCCCCCTCCGTAGCGCTAGCCACTATCTTCGGCGTGAAAATCTCGATGAAACCATGCTCTGAGAACCAGCGCGACGCCGCCTCCGCGGCCACGGCCGATGCTATTATGGGCGCAGCGTGCCTAGGCTCACGGAGGTCGATCCAGCGGTAGCGTAGCCTCACGGCCAGCGACGCGGTCTTACCCCCAGGCTCTATGGGGAGAGGCTCAGCCTCGTTGAGCACAACCAGCTCCTCGGCCACCACCTCGCGCCCACCGAGCGCAGCCTTCGATTCCACTAGCTTGCCGCGCACAGCGATGACAGACTCTCTCCCCAGCTCCCTAGCAGTCTCCCAGGCGCTCTTTGACACGTTCTTCTTTGCGACTATTTGCATCCTGCCAGACCGGTCCCTAACAATCACGAAGACTACGCCACCATGCCTCCTAACAGCCTCAACCCAGCCAGCCACGACAACCTGAGTGCCCGGCTCAACGCTCCTCAACACATCGGCTATGTAGCGCCGCTCAGAGAGCCAGCTTACCATCCCAACCACCGCGGTACCCGGGGCAATACCCGTCTAAAGACTAGGTGTTATCCCGCATCCTACCACACGGAGGGGTGTAATTGGAGCACAGGAGCGCGAGAAAGCTCTACGAGAGGGTTGTGAGAGAGGCCTCCCGAATACTAGCCTCGATGCCCGTCGAGCACAAGAGCCTCTCAACGCTCCTCGAGGAGAAGAAGCCAAGCGTGAGGCTCGCCGACGGGACACGCCACCATATGGACGAGGCCGAGTTGAGGGACATGGCGGAGCACATACCCTGGTACATGAGGAGGCTAGTCAAGCTACCAATCATAATAGTGTATGAGCGTGGCGAGAAACCACGGTATATCGTGGACGGTGACGTGTGGTCTGCTCGTGCAGTGTCAGCGCTGCTAGGCGGCGACCCTCTCGAAGAGAGGCGTGAGCTCACACTCGAGGAGGTGGAGAGCCTCATACGGAGATACAAGACACTGATATTCGTGACGATTAGGATCGAGCGCAGGCTCCTCGACGAGCTTGAAGAACTACTAGGCTATTAGCGGAGGCGTTAACCGAGAAGATGATGGTGCAGCTCTTTGCGTAGGGAGTGGCCCTGGGAGCGTAGACCCGCGCTCCAAGTCGCACTAGATCTCACGAATCTCGAGGAGGCGTTGAAGATAGCCAGAGCAGCCTGGGCTAATGGAGCCGAGCTGCTCGAAGCAGGCACGCCTCTAATCAAGGCGGTGGGGGCTGAGGCTGTTAGAGCGTTGCGCAGGAACTTCCCGGACGCCGTTGTGGTGGCAGACACGAAGATAATGGATGCTGGGAGGCTTGAAGCAAGCACGGCCCTCGAGGCGGGAGCCGATATCGTAACGGTGCTCGGCGTGGCAAGCGACGAGACGATAAGAGACGTCGTCGAGGCAGCTCACGAACACGGCGCTCTAGCCGCAGTCGATATGATAAACCACCCGGATCCCCTCGCGAGATCGAAGAAGGTAGCAGAGCTAGGCGCCGACATCATAATACTCCATGTCGCAGTCGACGTCCAGAAGGCCAGGGGGCTGGACGCCAGGCAAGCACTACCACTAGTACCCAGGATACGCGAGGAGACGGGCAGATGGATCGCGGTCGCGGGAGGACTCAACAAGGATACAGCACCGCTAGCGGCAAAGGCGGGGGCAGACATACTCATAGTAGGCTCAGCGATCACGAAAGCAAGAGACCCGGCCAAAGCAACAAGAGAGATAATCGAGGCGCTAAAGGGGATAAAGAAGGGGCAATGAAGACCGCGCTCTGCGCCGATAGATGCGGAGCACTGAACCCGGGTCTGAGCCCCACTAAATCCCAATACCCAATAATCTATGCTGTTAGGGCGCGAGGGCCTAGACGCGGATTATGAGATCACACGCTACCCCCTGATAGCTAAGAGCGCATCTGTGCCAGGCCAGCACGTCATAAGAGACGGGCCCGTGGATTCTACAAGCCATCCTAGGAGTGAGAGGAGGCGGCCCGATCCCGGCTTGAGGGGGCTGCGGAGCCTCGCGGACTCCACAGCCTCCCCCAACGCGGCCGGCTTAACTTCCGGGTTCGATATGGGCCCGGGTGTTGCCCGGCCGCTATGGCCGGGTCGGGCCGCCGTGCATCCTCTCCATCCTCCCGCCATTTTAATCTTTTCGCTGCCGTCTCGTGTTACCCGGGTGATTCGAGTTTGCGCCGAGTGCCGGGGGCTTCACGGTTTAGCCGCTCGTGTAGCATAGTATACGGGAAGAGTGTGTGGCGGGAAGACTTAGCATCGGCGTCCGAGAGAGGGTGTTGGAGTTCCTGGCGAGGCACGGGGAGAAGGGCTATGCGGTGCTAAGGGCTGCCGTAGAGGCTACGCTATCTTCCAGTGGCTCTAGGGGGGTAAGACTGGGGGATTTCAGCTACAAGGAGGTTGTTGCGAAGCTTCGAACCTATGGGCTAGACTATAACCCTGCTAATCTCCTGGCGCAGTTGGAGAAGAGCTACGCTATTATAGAGACGACGTACAAGAGCAGCGGGCAGCACTGGTGGAGGTTTATAGACATCGACGCTGTTATCGAGGCGCTCGAGGAGTACGAGAGGGGTCGCGTGGTTAACGAGAGCGTGATGGTGGAGGAGGGTGAGTGGGGCGGGCAAGAGCCTACTATAGACGACCCGCAGGTCGAGGTTATCAGGGCTCAGATAGCGGCGCTTGACCTCGACAACCTTGTGAGAATGTTGCGCATGTTATCCTCCAAGCCGAGGCTGACGCCACAAGATCGTAAACTATTCGCTAGGATAGCCTTTAACGAGCTCGAGCTCGTAGCCACAGTACTAGAGAAGGCCCGCAGCTACCCGGACGTCTTCGAGGAGGAGATCAAGATGCTCGAGAACGTACTCCGACTCGCATCCCTAGTCGCGAGGAAGCTCATGGCAGGCAGGAGCGTGGGGGTAAGAGAGGCAACAAGTAGAACTAGCGTAAGGAGCATTGTAAACCATGGGGCGATGACGTAATGGCTTAGTGCTGAAGGGTGACGAGAAGCGGTCGGCGCGAGCCCCTCCATACTTAACCCCTCGCGGCTATACCCTGTCACCCGGGCGGGCAGCTCACCCGCCCTACGCCCCGGGAGCCCCGGGACGGGATGAGGGCGGGGTCCGCCTGAGCCGTGCTCATGCTACTCCACCCCTGCATAGACGACACGGTGGGCGCATGTCTTGAAGCGTCTAAGGTGCTTAGGCTTGATGCGTGTATACCGCTCCGGAGAGGGGTAGGCGACCTAGAACCTCTACTCAAGCTCCTCGAGGTTGAGGTGATTGTAGGCGTCTGTAGGGACAGGAGGCTCATCGAGAGCCTTGCTCGCCGCTTAGTCGGGTTGAAGGGCGTGTATATACATTAGTCGCTCGGCAGCTCCGGCCCCCGCAGGCGAAGCATCTTTGACTGTTTTCCAGCCTCTACCAACCACCCTGCCATAATCCTCGCTACCCTCCTCGAGGCGGTTTCCGCGTCGGCTTCAAACCCGTAAGTCTCTCTAAAAGCGTCGAGCGCAGCCTCCCGGTCTATCCTCGGGAGGAAGTGCTCCACAAGCCTATCTAGGAGCTTGTCGAGGGTCTGACCCGCGCCCTCCTCCACGAGCCTGCGGAGCAGATCGAAATCCTCCCTCTTGAGGAGCGCTTCGTCAACGTCGCTTCCCCTCCTTCTCAACGCATCCCAGTACGCATAGAGGAGCGTGTAATCTGGTACAATGCTACCGTCGCCGAGTAGAGGCGGCGGAGGCTTCTCTCTCCTCCTATCACTCTGCAAGCTACGCCCCATAGCATTGTACCGGTACCACGTTACGGCTAAAATCGGTGTTCCCTTTACCCACGCGACGAGGAAGACGGGCATGCGAATCAGCCTCTACGCCTTACTGGCACTAGCGCTATTGCTGCTATTACCGGCTGCTTTCCCCTACGCGGTGGCGCAGGAGGCGTGGATGCAGAAGGTTGGCCTACCTCTAGACGGCTACTCCGGTAGAAACGTGTTAGTGGTGATAGTGTCCACCGGCATTAACATCAATCATCCTGAGCTTAAAGACCGGATCCTAGAAGTGGATGGGGTGCCGTGCGCCGTCGCGTTCGACTCTCAGGGGGTCATGTACACACCCTCCGGGATAACCACGACTAGCATAGGCACCACGGAGGCGCTAGAAGTGGTCAAGGTGGCTCCGCGGGTAAAGATTGCGGTGGTGGAAGTCCCGTATGTCAAGGACGCCCGGGGGCTTCCCACAGTACCCCCCGCCGCTCTTAGAGCAGCACTCGAATGGCTCCTCAACCCAGTGGTCAACTCAACAACGGGCCTTGTGAAGTGCGACTTTGCACAGTTCTCCAGCGTTATTGTCCTACTCGGGCTACCTATATACTCCAATTACACGCTCGACCCCGGCACTGCAAACCTCCTGGAGAAGATTACTGCCAGGTATCTCGTCGTAACACCAGTTGGCGATGTAGCACCGGGAGTGATGAACGTCCTGGCGAAGAAAATCGGCGTTATAAGCGTGGGCTGGGTGCCCCTCGCAGGCGAGGTGACGCCAAATGGGCATAGTGGGGGCTTCTGGCTAGAGAAGCCTCACGGCGAGTACCGAGACCTACCACTAGCACCCAGCTATAGCATACCCGTGAACCCCCTATCATGTAGCATAGGATATACTGTCGAGAGCGTAACGTGCAGCGAGGTTGCCGCGGCAAGGTTCGCAGGGCTGGCTGCCGTACTCGCAGAAGCATACTACGATCTCGTGGGCGCTCCACCTCTCCCCTATCAGCTAGAACAGCTCATAAGAGCCTCGGTGCACGACTACGGCTTGCCCCTCAAAGACAGCCTCTACGGCTGGGGCGTGCCGGACGCCCAGGTGGCGTATAAACTCCTCTCCTCCAACTCGGGCTTCAGGATATGCGCGCCGGACTATGCGCGCGACACGCCAGCGCTCGTGAGCCTAGAGGCGCCCGAGGGGCTGAGGTACGGTCTCGTCCTCTATCCAGGCGAGTGTGTGAAGGTGAGAGCGCTGCCATCCACACCGTACACGATACGCGTTTACGGGCCGCCGACCCTAGACCCCGGCTACACTGTATCCATCACAGCCGCCGGCTACTATAGAAAGGTCGTGATCGTCCCTAGGCTATCCTCGACTCTAGAGGTTACGGGCAGCGTGGTTGACGAGAAGGGAGTCGCGCTAGGAGGCGAGGCTCTCATACTGCCCGGCGACCTTACGCAGGTCAACGCAATAATCGTCAATACTCTACTACACCCGCTCTACTTTGAACATGGCGAACTTAACCTGGTGCTCTCCTGGCCTTATCTCAAGAGCCTCTCTGCCGAGACGTATATACTCATAAAGCCTCGCGGGTACCTTGCAAAGCTCTACAAGCTCCCCGCTAGCCCGGGTACACTGAATCTCGGGACACAGGTCTTTGTCGAGGCGCCCTCAGTCTACCTGGTGGGCAAGGGGCCGGGAGCCGAGGAGACCGCAGACATACTACGCCTTATGGGGTTCAACGTTACGACAGGCTATAGTCCCATACCCCCACCGGATGCTAGCGTGATAGTAGTCCACCCGAGCGCGGCGCCGCTAGCGTGGCAGGTGCAGTCGACGGGTAGGGGGGTAGTGCTCCTGGGCGCTGCTGCAGAAGCTGCAAGACGCGCCATATCATGGACTGTTGCCACCCCCTCTACAATCCTCACGGGGAGTGCAGCCTACATACCAGGATACCAGCCGTTACTCTCCAGCCCAAACTTGAGGCTCGAAACCCTCTACGGGTACTCCGCCAGCGTTGGCAGCGTGTACACCATAACCCTCTACAATATCACACTGGTGCCTAGCGAGGCCCCGTTCGTAGAACTCTACTCCTACACCAGCGGAGCCAACGGCAAGGTCGTCGAGGTCGCGTTCGACCCCCGTACCCGTGTAGCGTACGTTGCCAACCTGTGGAGCTATTGGGGTACGAGGATTGGACCCGAGGAGGTCTCTCCACGCTCTCTACTCGCCAGCGGCTCTCCTATCGCGTTCGCGGTGCTACAGCTTGCCGTTGAGGCGGCGGCGCACCCGGTGTGGATAAGTGTTGATAAGAGGGTCGTGAGGACCGGCGATAAGCTCGGCGTATCAGTGTGGGGGTGGCGTCTCCAGGTAACCCTCTGGATGGAGACCGTTCACGGGTTAGAGAGGGTAACTACGGTTAAAGCACCCTACCCCAACTACTACGCCAATGTCACTCTCAAAGTGCCTCTAGAGCCCTATGGCTCCTACAAGCTCCTAGCCAATGATAGCCTATGGGGTCTCGCAGTGGCAAGGTACAGCGTTGTGCCCTATCTCAACGCAACTCCTCGAATAGTCTATGCGGGCGGTTATGTGAGGCTCTCGGGTACGGGCTATCCCGCTAACACCACGCTACAAGTATTATTCGACGGTGTTGCAATATACTCGACACTAACGAACCCCCTCGGCAGCTTTACTAGCATCGTGCGCGTCCCGAGCGTAGCGGAGCCGGGCAGGCACATGATATCGGTCGTGGTGAGCGGGATAGGAGCCTCTGTAGAGATAATCGTCAAGGTGCACAAGGCTCTAGAGGTTAAGGTGAGCGCCCCGCCGCTACTGCTGCCAAACATGAGCGGCGAGGGCAGCATAGTGGTGACGCTCGGGGGTAGAAGGGTTGACGCTAACGTGACGGTATACGTGTCTGGGTATACGATCAAGCCTCGGCGTATAGCTAAAGGGTTATACTTGTTCATGGTTCCCGCTCTGCCGCCAGGCTCCTACACGCTACTAGTAGAAGCGGAGTATAACTCGAGCCTCGTAGAGGCATACGGTGTCGCAGTGGCTCCTATAGCCGTTATTCAGGTCCCCAGCGCACCGGAGATACTCTACTACGTCGACAAGCTTCTAGCACGGTACTACACGCTATATAATGAGAGTGTAACGAGGATAGAGAAGAGCCTCTCTAAGAATGGTGAGAAGCTCGAAACCCTCTATAACACTATATTAGCCTTGAACAAGACGTTCACACAGCTCTCCGGCAAGATCGACGAGAGGACTGAGACAGTGTTACGCAGAATTAGTAGCCTCGCATCCT
>CAZTIR010000025.1:0-20843 GCA_964613695.1 uncultured Desulfurococcales archaeon
GTGCCGCGGCCGGGATTTGAACCCGGGTCACGGGCTCGAAAGGCCCGCATACTTGACCGGGCTATACTACCGCGGCACCCTGTACTCCCATTATTACCCATCTGGTTTTAACCCTGCCGCGGGGCATGTCTCTAGGGGTTCAAGCACTATGAAAGTATGGGAAGCAGCGCGAAAGCCGAAGGTTGTTGTGTTGCCTAATGCTTTCGTGATGAATGTTAGAGCTAAGATGAGGGACAGCGAGGAGGGCATTGCGGTTGTTGTGAGGGACCTTGTTGATGAGCGTGTTGAGGGCTACATAACGAGGCAGGAGATTATACAAGTAACTAGTCATCTCACAAATCTCAGGGCTAAGGATATTGCACGTGATTATCCGATAGCGGTTCAAGACGAGGATGTCATGGAGGCCTATAAGAAGCTTGTAGAGAATAAAGTTGACTACATGCCTGTTGTAAAGAGCTTGGATGATCCCAAGCTGGTGGGAGTTATAGGACTTGTTGACATAATACGTGCCCTGAGAGCTGCTGGTTATGAGCCGATAGCCGAGACTGTAGCTGAGGTGATGACTGTAGAGGATCTTGACAAGTATATAACAACGCCGGATGAGCCAGTAACGAAGGTATGGAGCGACTTTGTTTATCGCGGTATTAAGGGCAAGGTTGTTGTAAGGAGTAGGGAGGAGCCTTACCCTGTGGGCTTGGTAACGTTAAAGGAGTTTGTCGAGAGTAGCAGGTGGTTCTTCCATCGTGAGAGCGAGCACGGCTTAAAGACTGTTGCCAAGGTTAAAAGTATTATGATCAGAGGTGCTGTAGTAGCGACGCCAGAGACGCCAATAGAGTATGTTGCGAAGGTGATGATTGAGAACGAGTTCCCTGTTATACCCGTGGTGAACGAGGAGGGTAAGGTCATCGGCGTTGTTACGCTAGAGGATGTTGCTAGGGCATACCTTGAGGGTGCTAAGCCTGGGCGTAAGAGGCCTGCAAAGGTGCCGTTATTGCCAAGGCCTGTTGCTCCCGAAGAGCGTGTCACGTACACTACTCGCGAGGCTGTACTAGAGCAAGTTTTAGTGGCTAAGAGGCCAGTAGAGGCGCTCATGGGTGTCAAGGCGGCCGATATAATGAGGAGCGAGTTGCCAGCGATAAGCATCAATGATACTGTGGAGCATGCGCGTAAAGAGATGCTTAGAAGAAAGACTAACTATCTTCTAGTGCTTGACGAGAACGGTAAGATAGTTGGTGTAGTCTCAAAGTGGAGTATGCTGAGGGCGTTGGGTCTTAAGGGACCTATATGGAGGAGAAGGATACACGATAGGTTCTTCATAGAGTATGTCATGGATACGGACATACCACGTGTGAAGCCGGATGCGAGTATAGAGGAAGTAGCGGCTGAGATGGTTAGGAAGGGTGCAGAGGTAGCATTCGTTGTTGATGATAAGGGTGAGGTGATAGGCTTCATAACAAAAGATGATATCGTCGACGCGTACGCCAAGACCCAGATAGGGCGCGCCCTCGTCGAGAACGTCATGACGCCTGGTAGGATAGGTATCGTGCACCCGCATCATAGCCTCTATCACGTAGTCCAGAAGATGAAGAACTTCTATCTTGATGCGGTAACAGTATACGATGGTAGTAGAGTTATTGGAGTAGTGTCCGCTAATCGTCTACCCTTCATAGCGTTAGAGGACGCGACCGAAGGCTGGAAGAGTAGAAGATTGATATGGGTTAGGAAGCTTGTCAAAGGCGCTGCAAGGAAAGGGCGCTATGTTAAAGTATTGCCTTTGCTTGCGATTGATGTGACAGTTCCGCTCAAGGCGACGGTCTCGCCTAAGGATGATGTCGTGAAGGCCATAGAGATTATGAAAGAGTATAATGTTGATGGTGTACCTGTGGTGGATGAAGAAGGTCGAGTACTTGGCGTCATCTGTAAGAACGACATTCTCAGGGAGCTGGCTAGAACCGCTAGGGTTGTACAAGCTCGGGCTGCTAAGCCAGCCGAGACAAAGGAAGAGGCAGCGTCTAGCGCAAAAGAAGCAACCGCATCAAAGTAATTCTTTTTAACCTGCTAGACCCCAGAGTCCCGCGGAGAGCGCGCGGCGGTCGTCTAGCCTGGACTAGGACGCCGGCCTGCCAAGCCGGAGATCCCGGGTTCAAATCCCGGCCGCCGCACCATACCAGTCTCTCGCTCCTTCAAGCTCTTTATTATCCAAGGCTCTAGCCTCCTACGTTATGGTCGATACAACATAATGGGGGAACTGAGATGAGATTCTGCCCTAAATGCGGAGGCATAATGTTTCCTATTGGTAGAAAAAATGGTAAGATAATCCTTAGGTGTACGCGTTGCGGTTATACAATGGAAGTTGATGCATCAATAGCGCATCAAGACTTCACGCTCGAGACGCGGGTGCCTAAAGAGGAGCGTATAATTACAACTTCAAGAATTAGCAGGGGTAGGGCGCGTCGGCGAGATATAGAGGAGTGGGAACAGGAACGAGAGGAATACCGTGAAATACTTCTTGACCAACTTCAAGAGGAGTTAGAGGGCGGAGGCGAGTAATTCTCATAACTTTCCTCTTATTCTTTTAGCCTCCTCCAGGAGTTTTTCTTCACAATGCTGTATATCGTTCTGCAGGCACGCGGGTACTGTTTTAGCGATTTTGGATAGTTTGTCAGCGATGTAGGTTGGGAGTGGTAACGTAGCCCGAGGTTTTAGCATGTTACGTACCAACTCATACGCCGTTTTGAGTGATACGCGATGGCCGGGGCTCACGTATAACCTCCTTCGCCTATGTTCTAATATTACCGCTACTACCTCGTTGCCGATGCATAGTGCCTCTCGTATACCGTATTTGCACTCAACACCAGCAAGCCTCTTCTTGGCCACTCCTATTGAAGGTGTGTCAAGTGCTACACCGATATGAGTTGCTATCCCTGCTTTTCTTGGATGAGCACGCCCATGACCATCGACAATAATAAGGTCTGGTCTTATGCTAAGACGTGTAAAGGCAGTGTAGGCTAACGGTGCCTCTCTAAATGCTAGTAGACCGGGTATATATGGAACCTTTACACGCCCTTTCGCGAAACGTGCTTCAAGGGGCGTTAGTGACGGATAATCTAAGATAATGATGACGGCTAACCCCTCGTCATTCCCGCGGAGGTAGGCAAGGTCTACACCAGCGACATAACGTATATTTTTAAACTCATCGTGTAGTATTGCCCGTTTAGCTATCTCCAATTGCAGTCTGTAAGCCTTCTGGATGTCGAGAGGTGCTAGGGTAGGTTGATCGTATGAGGGCAATAACTCTCTACACCATGTTGTAGAGACGGTGTTAGCTGCTCGTAGGCACTCTAATATGTTCCTCTATGCTCTTTATGCCGCTCTCCTCAGCGTATATTAGGAGAACGTCTATGCCATCGCCAGAGAGGGGGTCGCGCTCCATAGCAACTCTGATAGCTTTAACTGCGAGTTCCTTCGCCTTCTCGGGTGGAAGGTCAGGTTTATACTCGGCTTCTAGAACACCTATTGCAATTGCAGCACCGGAGCCTAGGGCTGCGAAGTCATCCTCTATTAGTGAGCCTACGGGATCTAGAACATACAAACGAGCAACATTGCCGTCATCTATACCGCCCACTAACACCTCTGTGATAAACGGGATGAGCTTAGAAGAGTATAGTATCGCTGACAGTAGTTTGGCTGCTGCAGAAACCCGGGGGCGCTTATTCAACGTTAACATGTAGTATTGGAGTTCGCCCTTCAATATCTTAACTAACGCCTGCATATCAGCATAGAGACCTGCGAATGCAATACCTATGTTATCCGTTATCTTATACACTTTGCGCGCCATCTTGCTAAACACAAACCCACCGTACGACATGCGCTTCTCGGAGGCAAGAACAACTGCATTTTTCACGCGTATACCTACTGTTGTTGCACCTATGCCATACTCTGCATAGCTCAACTAGCTTCACCCTCCCCTTCTCCCTACAAGCTGGGTGCAGTATTTCACTGAGACGCCTCGTGCCGTAAGTTTAGTTTCGCCACATACTCTCTCATGGTGGTGTACATGTGTACGCGAACGGGTAAAATGAACCCATTGCTGCAAATAACAATGGGGGTGTGGTGCTTGAGGTGTCCATACTGTGGCTCTGCGAACGTGATAAGAGATCCTATCGAGGGTATAATCGTGTGCACAAACTGCGGTTATGTGATAGAAGAAAATCTTGTAGATGTTACGGGCGGCACAAGGTTCTATGACGAACTTCGTCAATCTCTTAGTGTGAGGAGAAGGCGTGCGAAACCTGTTGATCTAGGAGTTGAGGATGTAAAGAGCATAGAGTATAGTGAGAGGATAAGACACCGCAGGAGGCTAGAAGTTATTGTAAACGCCCGTAATGATGCGGAAAAACGGCTGGTTGCTAGCATTGCGGCAGACATGCGGCTAGATAAGCTCGAGAACATAACAACTATAATAGAATTTCTTACGGCTCGCGGGCTTCTATCAAGGCGAGATACGCGTGCAAAACTGGCAATAGCAGAGGCTATATATGAGTACATGCGTGGTAGATATCCTAGATTCAGCATAATAGCTAGAAAGTACGGCGTTAGTGCTGATAGCATTAAGAGAGGATTTAAGAAGATTGTCAAGGCTTTAGGCGAACCGGAGAGAATGGTAAGTGAGATAGAGGCGTATAAGAGGGCACTTGTTTCGCGAGGATACTAGTTGGGTTGTAAAGTGGAACGTATGCACGTTAGAAGCAGTAATAGAGTCCTATCGCCCAATGAGGTTGTAAAAGTGTTTAAAGAGACGCACATACCGAGTGTTGAGGAGGTAATCGGGCGTATCGGGAGACGATACCGGAGACTTAAGCCGAGGAGGAAAGGGCGAAAAGGTCTAATAGAGTTTGAGTTGCAGCGGGTTCAGCTAGTCTATAACATTTTGTCAAGTGTTATTGAGAAGATTACACAACTGCCGCAGACGCGCAACATGAACGAGTTTCATGCGACACTGGCCGGGAGATAATGGGTCCGGACTACGATAAGGCGATAGAACGTGCGCACTTCATACTCAAGATGCTAAACAGCCTTTGGGAGGACTATAAGCTGCTCATTGTTACAGCTGAATCCCCGAGTGAAGCTGCTCGACTTAGAAAAGAGGCAGTTGGTAGAATGATATCGCTCTGGAGACGTTACAAGAGACATCTCAATGTGCTTATAAGGGTAAAAGAGGAGATATTGAAGACGCACGTCATATCTGAGGATCTTCCTATCATAGTCATTGCGGGCATACCGAGTGCTGGCAAATCGACGCTGATCTCGGCGTTATCGACAGCGAAGCCCGAGATAGCATCATACCCTTTTACAACAAAGACGATTATCGTGGGTAAAATGCAGTGTCACCCTCTCGATGTTTATCTCGTAGACACTCCCGGGATACTCGATAGGCCTTATGAGGAGCTTAACGAGATAGAACGCAAGGCTTATGTAGCTTTAAAAACATTGCCCCATCTGCTCGTATACTTGTTCGACGTCTCTCCGGAACGCGTAGTTGATATAGAGGGTCAGCTAAGGCTGTTTAAGCAGATCAGGGATAACATAGTATCTCTGCGCGGTATAAGCATTATACCTGTCATAAACAAGATAGACGTAGCCGACTATAGCGCGCTTAAGGAGATTAAAGAAGCGTTGAAGAGAGAAGGTGTTGAGGCCGTAGAGATATCTGCCCGGGAGGGCTCGAACCTGGGCATGCTGAAAAAGCTCTTATGTGAAAAGGCGGTAGGGTACTACCTCAAACTTGCAGGCCAACACCCTCGAGGATAAGTGTGAAGGGTTTTTCTAGCTCGCCTCTAAGCTCGTACTTTATATTAAGCATCTTATCAACTACTAGAAGGTTCGTATAGGCGTGAAGCGTTAATCTAGCGCCGCCGAGTACGCTTTTACCATCAGCTAGAGCTGCGAATGGTATAAGCATGTCAGAAGCGTGTCTGTCAAGCGCCTTGCCGGTTTTCAAATCCTCTATTAATTTTCGAGCCGCTTCTTCCCCCACCCTTTCTGCAGGCTTACCCTTAGCTCCAAGAGAATCGCCACCAAGCACGCTTCTCCTAGTCTCCGCAGCAAGGACAATACCGCTTCCCGGCCCTAGATGCGGATCGCGATCTGGCGGATAGTACTCGAGGTCTATTCTTATGGGTACGTCTCTCAAATACTTCCTTAGGATGCTCTCCGCGCTTCTCGCCTGACGCTCAGCCACGTGACGCGGAAGCCTCACGCAGTGCGATATACCATAGATCGCTAGTATGTCGCCCCTCTCCTCGAGCACAACAGGCTTAAGTCGTCTAGGGGGCTTCTCTACCCTAAACACTACTATGCCTCCTCCGCGTGGATAGTGCCCCCTCCTCTTCAACTCTATGTCGAAACTATATCCGAATTTCTCGAGCAAGGGTTTCAGCACAAAACGTACATAATCGACGGGAGGGCTCCAAGGTACATCGGTGCCGCCGCGTATCTCGACCTCTACAGGTTCAGGCGCAAATGCCGCAACCGGGAGAAGTGCTTGTAGTACCAGTGTGATGCTACCAGCTGTACCTATATCGAATCTATACCTGCCACCTCTCAACCCTCTAGGCTCAAAAAGTATAGAGGTCGATCCCAGCCTAAGCCCCTCTACACGCGCGTTGCTTAGTGCAGCCACAGCTTTAATCGCTGTTATGTGTTGACGCTGGAGGCCGGGATTCTTCCTCTTAGCCCTTATGTTCACAACGCGTAGTCTGACGCCAAGTACGGCAGCCAGCGCTATACTCGTTCGTAATATCTGACCACCGCCCTCGCCCATGCTCCCATCTATCACAACCTCTCTCACTCCGATCACCGTGCAATACTCTTGAGCCTCTCAACCCCGTTTATCATCTCTATGTACCGTGCCACGCTCTCAGGAACAAGTTTCCTCCATTCACCTCCTTCCAGCATCAGTCTCCTAACACGCGTCGCCGAGTAAGTTTCCCGCTCAAAGAGCGGTGGGTTAACAACGCAGTAGCCGTACTCGCGGAATAGCCTATCTACAAGTGCGTTGCCGGTCACTACGCAGTCGAATGCCGGGACCAGCATCTCAACCCAACGTGGCCACGCAAAATTAGTTTCAATATCGGGCACAGGCACTATTATAAACCTATCTAGAGGGAGCCCTGTATCCACTAGACCCAAGCGTATCATCTCAATACGCTCGCCCGCGGTGAAGGGGTTTGTGAGAGTATGACTCTTCTGAGCGGAGCCAACAACGATTATGACCTCGTCAAAACGCTCAAGGCTCCACCGGAATAGTTTAAAGTGACCCCAATGTGGCGGTTGAAACCGCCCCGGTATCAACGCTCGTCGAGCGGCTCTAGGCATACCTTGTCTCCCCGATTTAGGCCTAGCTGCCTAGCCGCAGAACCCATATACACGGCTAGCTCCACAAACCCGAAACTATTGTAATATAGTGCTAGCTCACCTCGACCAACCTCACTGAACGTCCTTGCACAGCGTGCCACACGCTCACTGTCTCCAGTGTAGACTTTCACCTTTCCGGAACCGCATACGGTTTCCAACACCTTGTCATACTGTGTTGCAGATAGACTCACGTTACCGAACTCGTCGATGTAAACCACGCGCATGCATACACTTCTATTAACCCGGTCCACACTCCTAAGATGTAGTTTGATAAGCTTCTCAGGAGGCAGATTAGATCCTAGGCTCTCAATGTCAACTCCCAGTGCAAGCATTGTGGCTGCGGGCGCGAAGATATCGCGGCCGTGAAAAGTGTATGACACGGGTTTCACCCAGAACGCGTCATTATCAAGCCTTACAGCCTTCACGAAGCCGTCTTCCTCGATAACGGGCCAAAGAATACCGTTGTTAGGGCCTACGAGATAATAGTTCCTCGTCTCTACCGCGATAGGTTCACGGGGGCCGCCGACGCCCGGATCAACCACAACGAGGAAGATTGCGCCTCTCGGAGCGTACCGATGGATAGAGTATAACACGTAGGCGCCAGCAGTAATATCGAACTTTGGTATATCATGTGCTACATCAATAACACGCACTCTTCCTCCGCTCAACCTATCTATTACCACATGAACATGGCCCACGTATGGGCTATGAGGCCCAAAATCAGAGATGAATAGGATGGGACGCGGGATCATGGATGCTACCCGTTGTCATCCCTCACATTGGCTTAGGGTTTTCGAATACACGCCTACAAGAACCCATAGAGAGATCGGCGAGAAGTACGGTGTAGAAGCCTTCATGGTGTATCGGTTTGAGGAAATGCTAGGCGATCTAGACGAGGTTAAGCTGCTTCTGTCTCTAGGGCCCCAGGATATGATGAAAGCAATTAGAGTCAATACTCTACGCGTAAGCGCCGCAACGGTCAAGAAGCTTCTACGAGAGAAGGGGTTTGAGCTTAAAGACTACTGGATACCGTACACTCTCATAGTGGATCATGAGCCATTCTCGATTGGTGCTACGCATGAGTACCTTAAAGGCTATTATTATGTCCAGGGGCCTAACTCGCAAGCACCAGTGTACATAACTGATCCTAAACCACTAGAGAAGAGTGTTGACCTTGCTGCAGCACCGGGAGGTAAAACCACTCAGATAGCACAACACCAGCGGGACACGACACCAATAATAGCTATTGACAAGTCCCGCACTCGCCTCGCCGCTCTCAAGAATAACGCGAATAGGCTAGGCGTGAAGAGTATAATAGCGCTCGTGATGGACGCTAGATTGGCTCCCCTTAAGCTCGGGGTAGAGAGGTTTGACTACATCTTACTAGACGCGCCTTGCACCGGTGAAGGACTCCTAGCCCTAGACACGTCGAGGCGCGCGTCCAGACGCCCTGAGGATTATCTCGACAGATCTTGCCTTCAAATACAGTTGTTGGAAAGTGCTGTAAAGCTTGTAAAGCCTGGCGGCCGCATAGTCTACACCACTTGTAGCACGGCACCCGAGGAGAATGAATATGTTGTGACTCGTATCCTCGAGAAATATGGAGATGCTCTAGTGGTAGAGAAGCCTAGGGCTACGCCGCCTGGCATGAGGCCCGGGCTCACTGAGTATAATGGCGTAAAGTTTCACGAGGATGTACGCAAGTGTATACGACTATACCCTCATGTAACTAGAGCAGAGGGTTTCACTATATGCGTAATAAGAAAGACTGCAAGTTTAGGATAGATGAGCGGCTTGAGAGCATATTCTGGCGTAAGCTATCATGCTATATTACGCGAGCTGCTGTCAGCCAGCTAGAGCGTCGTTACCGCGTGTTAAGTGTAGAGAGCAGCAAGGGTGTCGAGCTGTTACTGGTGCCCTCGGATGCCGCCTATACCGAGCTAGTAGACGCCTTTTGTAGCGACGTTTTCACTGTAGGTTTGCACGTAGCTAGTGTACGGGGGGATAGAGTACTACTTCACCTCTCAGCAGGCCTTATAATACAAGATGTTATCGTACGCGGCTACCTACGACTACCAGAGCAGCTTGTAAAGAAACTACTATACGGAAAACCCCTAGTAGTGACGCCTCGGGGCCTCGAGCTTGATCTAAGCTGCGACCCGGTTGCCGTATTAGATTCGATGCGCGAGTTTATCGCCTGGGCCAGAGTTAAGCGAGCGGATGGTAAGCTTCTTATCAAGCCCTTAGTTGACGCGGGATGGTACCTGAGAAGCGGGGTGTAAACCGTTATGCCGTTCAAGGATGGAGACTTCGTGCTCGTGGAGTATAGTCTTAGGCTTCGCGACACGGGGCAGCTCGTCGATACTACGAGCGAGGAGGAGGCTAGGAAAGAGGGGATGTACGAGGAGGATAGGATCTACGGGCCTCAATTGATAGTGATTGGCGAGGGCCGCGTAATTCCAGGGCTTGAGGAAGCGATACGGGGAATGAACGTTGGCGAGGAGCGAGAGGTAGAGATCCCCCCCGAGAAGGGGTACGGCGCGCGCGACCCGACAAAGGTGAAGACTTATAGTCTAAAACAGTTCATGAGACACGGTATATACCCCGAGATAGGCAAGATAGTAGAGATCAACGGCCAAGTAGGTAGAATAGTGGCTGTCGAGTCGGGCCGCGTTAAGGTGGACTTTAACCACCCTCTAGCAGGCAGGACCCTCGTGGCAAAAATCAAGATAGTGAAGAAGTTGGAGGATGATGCCGAAAAGATAAAGTATCTAGCCGCCCGGCGCTTTAACACGAAACCCGAGTTTATCGAGGTAGAGACGAAACCCCAGGAGGGCATCGTTAGGATAAAAATGAGGCCTCAGGCCGCTCTCCGGGCAACGCCCAGCGCGAAGCTTGTACTGTTAGACGAGATACGCAGGTATATCGTATGGCCCAAGAGGGTAGAGTTTATAGAGACGTTCGAATACCGAGAAGCTGGCATGCAGGAGTCTAGCGAGAAGAGATAACTCCAGTGGCACGGGCAAGCCTCTCAGCCGCTTCCCAGTTTAACCCACTCTCTCCTAGTATCGTGTATCTCTCCGGGCGTATCCGGTGCGCTATTGTAAGAGCCTTTACTATATACTCGTCGGGTATGCCCAGCTCCTCTGCCGTCGTGGGCAAGCCAATCTTGCGTAGAATCCGTTTTACTCGCCTCCAGGGGCCGCCGTGGAGATACATCATCATGATAGTGCCTACCGCCACCTGCTCCCCGTGTAGCGCGGGCTTCGGCGCTATAAGGTCTAGCGCGTGGCTGAATAAATGCTCGGAGCCGCTCGCTGGTCTGGTAGAGCCGGCTATGCACATAGCCACGCCACTGCTTATCAACCCCTCGACCACGATATGCGCAGCTTCGATACCGCCTCTGCTGATTGTGCTAGCATACTTTATGACATGAAACGCGGAGAGGAGGGCCAGTTTTGCAGCATACTCGCCGTAATACTCTCCCTTAAGCTTGTGGGCAAGTCTCCAGTCTCTCACCGCGGTGAGCTTGGCTATTAGATCGCCGCTGCCAGCCCTGAGCAGGCGGAGCGGCGCAGAGGCAATTATCTTAGTATCGGCTATAATCGCTATGGGGGTTCTCGTCTTAATGCTAACGGGGCCGTTCACGCCCTTTATCGATGCGAAAGGAGATGCTATCCCGTCATGAGACGCTGCTGTAGGCACGCTAATGACGTTAGTGTTTATCTTCATTGCGACGTATTTAGCTATATCAATCGCCTTGCCTCCGCCAAAGCCTATTACTACACTAGGTTTGTACTCTTTAGCAGCTGTTAACGCGCGCTCAGCCTCCTCAAGCCTAGCGCTCCTGACTTCGATAATCTGGTATTCTATTCCCTCGCTTTCAAGCGTAGACTTCAACATCTCCCCATAGAGGCGTATAACATGCGGCCCGGTGACTATGAACGCGTGGCGACCGAGCCCCAGCTCCTTTATAACACTCCCGGTCTCCTTGACTACGCCAACGCCAACAAGTATCTTTAATGGTAATGTTATCTCATGCCTCTTCCTCGGCACTTTTATCCCGCATAACACTTCTTAATGCTCGGGTTTTTAGAGGGAACCCGGGAGCATTGTAATGTACTTTGACTTGCCAAGGGCGAGTTTCAGGAGGCCTGCGAGGGTAGAGTCGAGGACCACAACAGTAGGAATTAGGCTCAGAGATTATGTGGTGCTAGCAGCAGATCGTAGGGCTTCGGCGGGCTACTATGTGGCGCACAAGAAGACTCGGAAGATAGTGAAGATAACGGATTATATGGCACTTACAACCTCCGGCCTCGTCGCTGATGCACAGTTCCTGGCGGATGTGCTGAGAGGCGAACTAGAATATTACGAGATTACTTTAAAACGTAGACCTAGTGTAGAGGCTGCCGCGAATATATTAGCGACGATAATATACTCGGCTCGGCTATACCCATATATAGTTCAGTTGCTACTAGGAGGCTACGATGAGAGGCCAAGACTCTTCAATATAGACTGGCTAGGCACCGTTAGCGAGGAGAAGTACGCGGCAACGGGCTCGGGATCTCCCGTTGCAATAGGCATTATCGAGTCCGAGTATAGCGAGGACATGGAAGTAGATAAGGCTGTGGAGCTAGCAGTACGCGCGGTAAAAGCGGCGATGGAGCGCGATGTCGCAACAGGTAACGGCATAGACGTAGTCATCATAGGGAAAGACAAGTTTATAACCAAGGAGATACCTATACGCTAGCTCAGCGGCGAACCCGACTAAGCTTCCGAGCCTTTTGCTCGAGATTCAAACCCGGGTGAGGTTTGAGAAGACCATGTATAAGGTTGGCGAGCTTCCTCTTGCACTCCAGCAAGCGATAATGAAATACGTGCCTCCAGAAGCGGGTATAACGAGAGTCGAGTTTGAGGGCCCAGAGATAGCAATATATGTTAAGAACCCGGCGGTTATCGCGTACAATCCCGACATAGCTAAGAACCTTGCAAAGGCTCTTAAAAAGAGGATAGTGTTTAGGGCTGAGAAGTCGGCGAGAAAGTCTAGAGACGTAACGGTAGAGATTATCAAGAGTCTGGTGCCGCCGGAAGCCGAGATAAAATCTATACTTTTTGACGAAGTTCTAGGTGAGGTTATAATAAAGGCGCGTAAAGTTGGACTAGTGTATGGTAAAGGTAAGACAATATACAACAAGATATTTGCCGAGACTGGCTGGAGGCCCGTGATCCTTCGCGCACCCGACAAGGAATCAAAGACTCTTAACGGCATCATAGATTATATGCTGAAGCAGAGCAGTTACCGATCCCAGATACTCCGGCAGATGGGTGAACGTATCCACCGGGGTGTGTTGTTTGAGGATAGGTACGTCAGGATTACGGCACTAGGCGGTTTCATGGAGGTGGGTAGGTCCGCGATACTCGTTGAGACTAGCGAGAGTAGGGTCCTGCTGGACTTGGGTGTAAATCCTGGAGCCACGGGCTTCAACATGTATCCGAGACTAGACATAGACTCCATTAGGCCTGAGGAGCTGGATGCGGTTATAGTGTCGCACGCGCACCTCGATCATATGGGGCTAGTGCCGTTCTTGTTTAAGTACGGGTTTGAAGGCCCAGTCTATGTAACTAGACCTACGCGAGATCTCATGGTGTTAACCCTCTATGATTTCCTAGACGTTGCTTCTAAGGAGGGTAACCGGGCACCATTTACGAGCAATGATATAAAGAAGATGGTCCTCCACACGGTAACGCTAGACTATGGTGAAGTAACAGACGTAACGCCCGACATCAAGCTCACCTTCTATAACGCTGGTCATATACTGGGCTCTGCGATAGTACACCTGCATATAGGTGACGGTCTGCATAACATAGTCTATACCGGTGACCTCAAGTATGCTAATACGCGCCTTCTATCTAAGGCTCATACGCGCTTCCCGCGCGCTGAGACGCTCATCATAGAGTCTACGTATGGAAACAAGCGTCAGCCTAAGCGGAAAATAGCAGAGCTACGCCTCATAGAACTCATTTCTAAGACTATAGCGAGAGGAGGCAAGGTTCTCATACCGGTGCTTGCCGTTGGGCGAGCACAGGAGATAATATTAGTCGTTTCGGAGGCGATACAAAGGCATGAGCTACCCCAAGTACCAGTCTATATTGATGGTATGATAGACGAGGTGACAGCGATACACTTGACGTACCCCGAGTACCTCGCTCCAAGCCTGAGAAAAGCTATACTGTATGGTGAGAACCCGTTCACAGCCGAGTATATTGTCAAAGTCGAGTCGCAACAGATGAGAGAGGATATAATAGCGAGCAGAGAGCCAGCCATCATTATAGCAACTTCTGGAATGCTGAACGGAGGCCCATCGGTAGAGTACTTCAAGCACCTAGCAGGTGACGAGAAAAACACGCTGATATTCGTCAGCTATCAAGTAAAGGGTACTCTCGGTAGACGGGTTCTAGAGACGGGCACGGGAGGCTCCATAATGCTCGTGAGTCCTGACGGCAAGCTAGAGACTATACGCATACGTATGCACGTGGAGGCTATCGAAGGGTTCTCGGGCCACTCTGATATAGATCAGCTGATAGCGTTCCTAAGAGATATGGAGCCGAAGCCCCAGAGGATAATACTCAACCACGGCGAGCCCGACGCTATACTAAAGTTCAAGAAGAGGATTGAGCACGAGTGCCGCCCCGGCGGGAAGCTGGAGGGAGCGCCCTTCTGCAGCAATGCCCCCGGGCGGGGCGTGTACACGCCAAGCATACTAGATAGTATAGACCTGGTGTAGGATCAGAGAAACTAGCTTCCGAGCTTTCTCGCATATTTCCACAGCCTGTCGCCCATGTAATGCAGCTTCTTAGCCACAACACCTTTCTCCATACTCTCCGCTTCGCCTCTATCAACAACGGCCTCGTGGACGGCTATCGGTATGCGCTTAAGAGGCTCAAGGATGACGACTATATCGCCTCTCCTAAAGTCGCCCTCAAAGGCCACTATTCCTGGTCTCAGGAGGTTTGCTCCGCGTGTGATAGGTCTCACAGCACCCTCGTCCACTATAATACGTGGCAGCCACTCCACGCCAGCCTCTAGGAGGTAGTTTAGGAGCGGTACTAGCTTGTCGCCTATCTTCACAAATGCTGGTTTGCCGTTGATCAGGTATAGCTCCTCAACTCCCTCGCGCTTATCGGACACTACCTCTATGTCATCATTGTTTGAGATGGGTGCGTTGGGCCACTTGGATAGAATTGTTTCAATGAGCCTCTTACGATCCTTCTTCGAGAGCTTCCAGCGTCTCAAGCCTCTCCTCCAGTGAAGCAATCATTTAAGCGTTATAGGATGAGTAATTTTGCCGCGGGTGAAGACGATGGTGGACACGACACATAAGCTATTAGAAGAAAACATCGGCAGCATTGTACTCGTGAAACTACGTGGCGATATAGTGGTGAGGGGTAGGCTGAAAAGCTTTGATCAGCACCTGAACCTCGTCTTGGAGGATGCGGAGGAGATTAAAAGCGATGGGAGTGTGAGGAAGCTCGGCACGCTAGTGATAAGAGGGGATAACGTTATTCTCGTCTCGCCTACTCCGGCGTAGGGGTGAGTATAGTGGGTAAGGGTACTCCATCGTTCGGCAAGATGAGTAAAGGCAAGACGCACATACGTTGTAGGCGTTGCGGGCGTCACGCTTTCAACGTCGCTAAAGGGTATTGTGCGGCATGCGGGTTTGGTAGGAGTAGCCGATTGCGTAGATACTCCTGGATGAACAAGAAGGTCAACCGTGTGCGCATCAAGTAACTCTCTTACGTTTTGCCGGTAATAGCGTTAATAAAGGGTTTTTGATGCTTTTGTCCCGACTGGGCTCGTACTCTGAAAGGGTGGGTTGAAGTTTGGCGAAGCAAAAGAAGCAGATGTTTAACGTGCTTAATCACGAGTATGTTCCGCCTCATAGGGTGTTGAGCCCCGAGGAAGCGGCTAGGGTGCTTAGAGAACTGGGCGTAGAGCCTTGGCAACTCCCCTGGATAAGCTATAACGATCCTGTTGTGAAGGCTATTGGCGCTAAGCCCGGCGACATCATTGAGATACGGAGAAAGAGTCCCACTGCGGGCGAGATTGTAGTATACCGCGTTGTTGTCGCGTACAGCAAGAAGTGATAAGGCGGCGAGGTGACTTGAGATGGCGGCGGAGGCTCGCTCGGGGAGCGAGTGGATCCCATCGCCAGACGACCGCTGGACTGTTATGAGGGCATTCTTCGACGAGTATGGCTTGACCAGGCAGCATATTGACTCGTATAACAGGTTTGTTGAAAAAGAGTTGCTTGATATACTTCGTGCGCACTCTGTAATAGATGTTGGAGAGCAGTATCGTCTAGAGCTAGTACTCGACGGTGTTAAGAGTGGTCTTGAGCTGCTCGGGAACCCGGTTGTTGTGGAGAGTGATGGGAGCGAGCGTGTAGATGTCACGCCTCTAGAGTGCCGCATACGCGATATTACATACGAGGCGCCGATTCGTGTGAGGGTTCGTATAGTTGAAGGCGTGGTCGTGGATGAGGACGAAGTTGTTATCGGGATGCTGCCTATAATGCTGAGGTCTAAGGCCGATCCTCTTGCCAGATGCTTCTACGAGAAGGGTAACGCGCCGGAGTGTTACGAGATCCTAGTGCAGAAGGGTGAGGATCCGCGCGATCCGGGAGGCTACTTCATAATTAATGGGTCGGAGCGTGTTGTAGTTATACAAGAGGAGCAGGTTGTTAATCGCGTGTTGGTTGATAAAGGTAGACAACAGACGGGTGTAAAGTATACCGCTAAAGTAATCTCGTTCCACGCTGGTCTGCGCTACCAGCTCATACTTGACATGCACAAGGATGGTACGCTACACGTTTCAATGACTAGGGCGATAACAAAGATACCGTTTGTCATACTACTTAGGGCTTTAGGTCTCGAGCGCGATAGGGATATCGTGCTAGCTGTGACTACGGACCCAGAACTGCAGAGCATGCTATACCCGAGCCTGGAGCAGACGCGTGCGATAGCGACTCAGAAGGAGGCGCTAGAGTTCATAGGCGCCAGGTTTAGGGAGGGTATAGGCAAGCCCAGCGAGCAACGCATTAAGGTGGCAGAGCACGTCATAGACAACTATCTGCTGCCCCACCTGGGTACGACGCCTGAGGCTAGGCTGAGGAAGGCTCTCTTCCTGGCCGATATGGCTCGTAAGCTGCTTGAACTGGCTGCTGGGAGAAGACAGCCCGATGACAAGGATCACTATGCTAACAAGAGGTTGCTGCTTGCTGGCGATCTGATAGCGATCGTGTTTAGGACTGCAATGCGGGCTTTGTACCAGGATGTGCGTCAGCAGCTTGAGCGCGCCAAGGCACGTGGGAAGAAGATAACACCGCGTACGGCGATACGCAAGGACATAATCACTAGCAGGTTACATGATGCTCTCGCAACGGGTAACTGGCCTGGTCAGCGTACTGGTGTGAGCCAGCTGCTAGATCGCACCAACTGGCTGTCTATGTTGAGCCACCTGCGTAGAGTAATATCACCGCTTAGCAGAAGCCAGCCCCACTTCGAAGCACGCGACGTGCATGGCACCCACTGGGGTAGGATCTGTCCCTTCGAGACGCCAGAGGGCCCCAACTGTGGCCTTGTAAAGAACCTCGCTCTCATGGCCTATATATCCACGGGCGTGGATGAAAAGGAGGTAGAGAAGATAATCCGTGAGAACTTCGAGATTGTTGACGCTGAGGAGCTTCTGAGAAAGCTTGTAGAGAGTGAGGACGTTAGCGACTTCCTACCATACTACACTGAGGTTGTGTCGAAGTACGCGAGAATATACTTGAACGGTAGGCTCATCGCATACTATCCCGATGGTCGCGAGTTTGCAGAGAAGCTGAGAAAGCTGCGCAGAGAAGGTAAACTACACTACGAGGTCAATGTCGCATACTATGACGACACTAACGAGGTATACATAAACACCGATCCGGGCCGCGTGTTGCGCCCGGTTTTCGTACTAGAGGATGGAAGGTTACGACTCAAGCCTGAGCACATCGAGAAGCTGAAGAAGGGCGAGTGGAAGTTCAGTGATCTTCTAAAGCATGGTATTGTGGAATTCCTTGACGCGGAGGAGGAGGAAAACGCGTACATCGCACTAAACCCCGAAGAGGCGACCCCCGAGCACACCCACGTAGAGATCTGGACCCCAGCAATATTCGGCGTGACTGCATCCACGATACCATACGCCGAGCATAACCAGTCTCCACGCAACACCTACCAAGCCGCGATGGCGAAACAGGCGTTGGGCCTATATGCTGCAAACTTCCACCTACGAGACGATACACGCGGACACATACTCCACTACCCCGAGAAGCCCCTAGTCCAGACTCGTGCGCTTGACGTCATAGGGTTTAACGAGAGGCCAGCCGGCCAGAATATGGTTGTAGCCGTCCTGAGCTTCACCGGGTATAACATCGAGGATGCGCTTATAATGAACAAGTCGGCTGTCGAGCGGGGGCTAGCCAGGTCTACATTCTTCCGCCTCTACACGACCGAGGTGAGGAAGTATGGCGGTGGCTATGAGGACAAGCTAACGTGCTTTACAACAGACGAGAAGGAGGGGAAGGCGAGGCCACTGTGCCAGCCGCTAACCGGTATTAGGGATGTAAAGCCTGTCGTGGCTTACCGTAAGCTGGATGTTGATGGCATTGTGAGCCCCGAGGTAGAGGTTGAGAGCGGTGATGTACTCATAGGCAAGCTCTCGCCATCTAAGTTCACAAGCGGTTTCGGCATCTCCGTTACAACTGGTGGCATGAGCCTTAGAGACGAGAGTGTGACCGTTAGGCATGGCGAGAGGGGTACCGTTGATACGGTGCTAATAACCGAGACTACTGAGGGCTTCAAGCTCATTAAGGTGAAGGTCCGCGATCTTAGAATACCAGAGCTCGGCGACAAGTTCGCCTCGAGGCACGGGCAGAAGGGTGTGATAGGCCTACTAGTGCCTCAGTATGACATGCCGTTCACAGAGGATGGTATAACACCCGATCTGGTGATAAACCCGCATGCGTTCCCATCCCGTATGACTCTGGGGCAGCTACTCGAAAGCATAGCTGGTAAGGTTGCAGCGTTATCCGCTAGGTTTGTGGACGCGACGCCATTCTTCAAGGAGCCTTTCGAGAAGATACAGTTAGAGCTATTGAGGCATGGATATTCGCCCGACGGCACCGAGATCATGTACGATGGTAGAACGGGCGAGATGCTCAAACAGCCCGTGTTCATAGGCATCGTCTACTACCAGAAGCTGCATCACATGGTAGCGGACAAGATACATGCTCGTGCAACCGGCCAAGTGCAGCTGTTGACACGCCAGCCTACCGAGGGCAGGGCTAGAGGCGGTGGCCTAAGGTTCGGCGAGATGGAGCGCGACTGTCTCGTCGGCCACGGGGCTGCTATGCTGCTCCGCGAGCGTATGCTAGAGAGCAGCGACAAGTATGTGATGTACGTCTGTGAGCTCTGCGGTCACATAGCATGGTTCGATCGGGAGAAGGGTACATTCGTGTGCCCGATCCACAAGGAGAACGGAAAGATAGCAATGGTTACTGTACCCTACGCGTTCAAGCTACTACTCCAGGAGTTGATGAGCATGGGTATAATGCCCCGTCTCCGCCTAGCACCAAAGTACGAGTTTGGGAAGAAGGGGAAGGGTGAGGAGCAGTGATAGAGGAGAAGGTAATCAAGGAGATTAAGTTCGGCATACTATCGCCCGACGAGATTAGAAAGATGTCAGTAGTCGTCATAACAACCGAGCAACTCTACGATAACGACGGCCGCCCATACCCTGGAGGCTTGATGGATCCCAGGCTTGGAGCCGCAATACCCGGGCAGATATGCGAGACCTGCCACAACGACTATCGTAGATGCCCCGGCCACTTCGGGCGCATCGAGCTAGCCCTACCGGTGATAAACGTCGGCTTCGCTCGCCATATCTACGAGATATTGAGGGCGACTTGCAGGAAGTGTGGTAGGATAAAGCTGCCGGAGAAGGAGCTGAAACGATACTTAAAGCTACTCGAGAAGCTTGAGAAGAAGTGGCCCCTCTTAGCCAAGGTCCTGGTAAACGAGGTTAAGCAGAGGGCGGCTAAGCAGACAGAATGCCCCCACTGTAAGACTCACAACTTCAAGATAGTCTTCGAGAAGCCGTACAAATATTATGAGGAGAGGCCCACGGGCAGAGTGCCGCTCAACCCTAGGGAGGTTCGCGAAAGGCTCGAGAGGATACCTGATGAGGATGTCAAGCTTCTCGGCCTAGACCCTAAGGAGGCTAGACCCGAGTGGATGGTATTCACGGTGCTACCCGTACCGCCTATCCACGTCAGGCCCTCCATAGTACTCGAGACCGGTATTAGGGCTGAGGATGATCTGACACACAAGCTAGCCGATATAGTGAGGACTAACGAGAAGCTACGCGAGAGCATAGAGAGCGGCATGCCATACAGTGTTATTGAAGAGTGGTGGAACCTGCTGCAGTACCACGTGGCCACCTATATCGATAACGAGCTCCCGAAGATACCGGTCGCGCGTCAGAGAAGCGGCATGGGCAGACCTCTTAAGGGTCTCGCACAGAGGCTTAAGGGCAAGGAGGGCAGGTTTAGAGGCAACCTGAGTGGTAAGCGTGTCAACTTCTCTGCTCGTACAGTCATCTCGCCTGACCCCAACCTAAGCATAAACGAGGTTGGCGTCCCGGTCGAGATAGCGAAGATCCTCACCGTGGCTGTGAGGGTAACACGGTGGAATATCGAGGAGTTGAAGAAGTACGTTATTAACGGTCCCGATGTGTGGCCGGGAGCCAACTTCGTGATAACGCCGGATGGTAAGAAGATTGACTTGAGATTCGTGGATCGTAAGAAGATAGCAGAGAGCTTGGGTGAAGGTTGGATAGTAGAGAGGCACTTGAAGAACGGCGACATAGTGTTGTTCAATAGGCAGCCATCCCTCCACCGCATGTCAATAATGGCTCATATAGTACGTGTGCTACCTGGCAGAACGTTTAGGCTAAACCTCCTCGTATGCCCGCCGTACAACGCCGACTTTGACGGCGACGAGATGAACCTGCACGTGCCGAGGACGGAGGAGGCTCAGGCAGAGGCACGCGAATTGATGCTGGTGCAGTTCCACATACTAACGCCGAGGTACGGCGGTGTCATAATAGGAGGGCTACAAGACTACATAAGCGGGGCGTACCTGCTAACAAGTAAAGCAACACTCCTAACACTAGACGATGTGGTAGATCTCCTGGCGGCAGCGAACTATGAGGGTGAAATACCCGAGCCTGTAATACTCTCGCCCAAGAAGCTATGGACTGGTAAGCAGCTGGTAAGCCTATTCCTGCCGAAAGACTTCAACTTCAAGGGACGCGCCAAGATAAACTCCGGCGCCTTCGC
>CAZTIR010000026.1:0-11415 GCA_964613695.1 uncultured Desulfurococcales archaeon
GCCAACCCCTAGAAAAGCAAGACTTTAATTTGTTCAACAAACATTGAACCTTTTTTCACTACATGGAGGATAGTATGCGCGCCGCTTCTAATACCACCGTAGCCGCCGCAATCAGAACATCGCGTTCCCGTTGAGGCTTAGGAAGCTCCCGAAGCGCGTCATAGACGAGAAGGTGAGGGAGGTGGCAAAGATGCTACACATAGACAGCCTCCTGGACCGTTACCCCTCGCAGCTCAGCGGCGGCCAGCAGCAGAGGGTTGCGATGGCGAGGGCCCTCGTGAAGGAGCCCGACGTTCTGCTCCTCGACGAGCCCCTCTCGAACCTCGATGCCCTCCTCCGAGTGAAGATCAGGGCTGAGCTGAAGAGGCTCCAGAGGGATATCGGGATAACGACGATATACGTGACGCACGACCAGTCTGAGGCCCTCGCCCTCGCCGACAAGATCGTCGTCATAGACTCTGGCGTGGTGCAGCAGGTGGGTACGCCGGAGGAGGTCTACAATAACCCACGCAACCTCTTCGTAGCCGGCTTCATCGGGTCGCCGCCGGCTAACCTACTGACAGGCAGGGTTGAGAAGGGCTCGGGGTGCGCTATTGTAGCTGGTCAGAGGGTATGCCCGGATCTGCCCATCTCGGCGCTGCTAGAGCTGCTTGAGGAGGTTATAGTGGCGTTTAGGCCCGAGCACGCGCGCCTAGACGAGGCGCCCGGGGGCGCTGGCATGGTCTCCTTCGAGGGTGAGGTGTATGCGGTCGAGACCCTGGGCCGCGAGAACATAGTAACCCTCATGGTGGACTCGGTGCCGGTTAAGGTGATAACACCGCCCGACATGATGCCCCGTGAGGGCAGCAGGATGTTCATAGTGGTGCCGGTCTCTAAGCTGAAGTTCTTCGACCCGAAGACGGAGCTGAACCTAGAGTACCTGGCGGGGGAGCATGGAGAGACCACCGGTATGCAGCAACGTGGTTGAGCTCCTCGAGAGCCTCGCGTGCACCTCTAGAGTTGAGCACTGGGGGGTGCTGGCGGGCAGGGGCTCCACGCCATCCACGCTGGTGGTGGCGCCCGGCGGGGTTCGCGTCGTCGACGCCACTAGCCTACTGGTGTTTATCGCCCCTCTCGCCGCCAGCCTGACCCTGGAGCCCGTGGCTCTCGTCCACACCCACCCTCTCGGCAACCGCCCCAGCCTCCTCGACGAGCTCGTCGCCGATGCTTGGCGCCTCCCCATGCTACTCGCCTCATGCGGGAGAGTATCGTGGAGCGACGGTGGCCCCGTGGAGCGCCTGGGCTACGCGTGTGGCATAGTCTGGCTACCCTATAACCCGGTCTACGAGCCTCTAACACCGGGTGCCTAGCCGGGTGCGCGTTAGGGTAGTGTTCTTCGCCCTCTTCCGCGACTACACGGGCCGCGACGAGGTCACGGTGGAGCTTCGCGACGGGGCCACGGTTGGCGAGCTCCTCTCGCTGCTCTCGGAGAGGGTGCCGGGGTTCCGCGAGGCGCTAGAGGCTCTAAGGAGGCGTGGCCTAGAGCCCATGGTGTTGGCTGGCGGGTCTAGGCTGGGGCCTGGGGATAGGATAGGCTCCAGCCTCGTCTATATACTGCCGCCCGCCGCGGGGGGTGTTGTAGAGGCTCGCGTGGTGCGGGACGAGGTTAGCCTAGACGAGCTGGCCTCAAGGCTCCTTCGCCGGGCCGCCGGGGAGGGCGGCGGGGCTCTCGTCGCTTTCGTTGGTTTTGTGAAGGGCCGCGTGGGGGGTGCTAGGGTGCGTGAGCTAGTCTACGAGGCTCTCGAGCCCCTGGCTAGCGAGAAGCTCCGCGAGATAGCCGAGAAGTATTCCAGGGTCGAGGGGGTGATTGACGTCATAATCTATCACCGCGTCGGCGCCCTGAAGCCCGGCGAGCCCACGATATACATACTGGTGACTGCCGTGGACCGGGCTACGGCTTTCAGGGTAGCCTCCCAGATACTGGAGGAGGTGAAGCACGAGGCTCCTATATCGAAGCTGGAGAGGAGGGATGATGGAGACTACTGGGTCGTGGGGGATGGGGTGAGGATACCCAGTGCGGGGAAGGTACGAGAGGCAGGTGATGCTCTGGGGGGTGGAGGGGCAGGAGAGGCTTAGAGCCTCGACAGTCGCGGTGATAGGCGTCGGGGGGCTGGGTAGTAACGCCGCGCTCCTCCTCGCCCTGGAGGGCGTGGGGAGGCTCATACTCGTAGACCACGACGTGGTCGAGGAGTCTAATCTTAACAGGCAGCCGCTCTACAGGCCGGGTGACGTGGGTAAACCAAAGGCGGAGGTGGCCGCCAAGCGCCTCGAGGAGATAAACCCCGAGGTGAGTGTAGAGGCTCACGTGCTTAGAGTCTCGTGGGAGACCCTGGACGATACGAAGAGCGTTATAGCCGGGGCTCACGTGGTGATAGACGGGCTGGACTCCTGGGAGGCTAGGCACGCGCTAGACGCGGCGGCATGGGAGGCCCGCAAGCCCCTCGTGCACGGCGCTGTCGAGGAGTGGAGGGGCCAGGCCACCACCATAATCCCAGGCCGCACCATGTGCCTCCGCTGCCTAGTCCCGAGGCCCACGCCGCCGAGACCCGTGCCCGTGGCGCCGCCCATCGTCTCGATCATAGCCTCGGTGCAGGCCCTCGAGGCTACACGCATCCTCCTCGGCTGGGAGCCCCTCCTCGCGAACCGCCTGTTATACCTCGACGCCTCTAGACTTGCCTTCGAGATGCTAGCCCTCGAGCCGAGGGGGGAGTGCCTCGAGGCGTGTAGAGGGTCGGCGATGCGGGGCTACACGCATCCCGGGGGGAGGAGCCCCCCGGCTCGTTAGCCGGGTGTTCCGGGCTTCCTCCTCACCCCCTCCTAGAGTCGAGGCCCCCAGGCGGTTTCTCGGTAGCGCCGGCCCACCGGCATCCCCCCGCGGGTCTAGCCGCGGGGCGTGGACCGGGCAACCCCACGGTTCCTCCGCATTAAACCGCCTGGGGGCCGCTCCGGAGGCGGGAGGGTGTCTTGGCTACCCGCCTTGGGCCCCTCTACGATATCCTCGCCGGTGCTAGGGTCTTGTGGCTTGTGTTCTCCTCGGGCTACTCCTGGTACCGTGGGGGGCTCCGCGGCTGGGCAGGCGCCAGCGGGAGGCTTGACATAGTTGCTAGGGTGCTCGTGGCCGCTTGCTACCCGGGTTGCTCCGCGAGAGAGGGTTGCGTCTTCGCCGCTAGCCTCGCCGGCCCGGCTCTCCTGGTGCTTGTTGCGGAGGGGGGCCTCTGCTACGAGCATGAGGCCGGCCGCGTGATACTGGAGGGTTTGAGGGGTGAGCGTGGCCTGCTACTACCCGGCGTCTCCGGCGTAGAGTTTGCAGCCCTCGCGGCGTCTCTCGGGTTCCGGCCCCTGGTCCTGCGGGAGGGGTGTAGGGAGGCTTGGCCACACACCCTAGAGAAGCGTCTTGTAGTGCTAGGAGCCGATATAGACCCGCCTGAGGGCATCGAGGGTCTTGGAGGCGAGTGTGTGAGCATAGGCCCGCGGAGCTACCTTGCCAGCGTTGTGGCAGCGTTTCTCAACGCGTTGGAGCGCCTGGGGCTAGAGTATGGTGGTGTAGGGCCTCGTGTTGCTCAACCGTAGCCTATAGGCCTGGAAGCCCCTCCCCCTCGCACACCCCTCGAAAGCCTCCAGGCTCTCCTCGTCCTCCGCCACGATCACCACGCTGCCCTTCTTATAGACGGCTAGTAGTGCGCGGCGGGTGCAGTAGCGTAGCAGCTCCACAGCCTCCGGGGGCGGGGGCGTGGCCCTCATCGTGAAAACCCTGGCAGCCTCCCCGAGGGTCTCGAGGCTAGGCTCGCTCCTAACCCTCTCGTAGACCCTCACCGCCTCCCCCCGCGAGACCCGGGACCACATCTCGCGGAGCATGACGCCAGTGTCGAGCCTAGTGACGGGCACCGCGGCGACAGGCAGCTCGTGGACTGGGTGGGCCTCTGCATAACCCCCGGCGCCGGGCGCGCCGGGCTTCAGCCTAACCTCGAGACCCCAGGCGGTGTAGAGTGCCGTCACATCGCCTAGACCGGTTCTCTCCAGCACCTCCGCCACGTGGGCCTCGTCGGCAGCCCTAACGCTCCCGACGCCACGGAGACCCGCGTAGGCGAGGCATGCTGCGAGAGCCGCTGCACCACTAACGCCGAGACCGTAACCGGGAGGGTAACTCGTCTCAACCTCCACCAGCTCGCCTCTCCACCCGAGAGCCTCTAGACAGCGAGTGACCGTCGGTAGCCTGGGGCCCCGGTAGCCTCCCGGAGTGCTACACGCTCTAGCTCTCACACCCGGTTCTAGCATCAAACCCGCTCCCAGGCTCCCGGTGCTCCTCGGGTCCCCGGTCTCGACGGGAACCCAGACTATGCTGAGGTGTAGGGGTACGCGGGCCTCGACGCAGATCAACGTCGCCTCCGCCGCTTGTAGGCTGCTAGGGCTATATCGAGGATGCGTCTGGCGACGAGCCTCTTAGGCGCCTCTGGCACGTACTCCACGAGCCCCCACGACGATACTATAACCACCTCGTTGGTCGGCCTAGCGAAGGCCCTCCTCGCGGCGTTCGCCACCACCACGTCGAAGCCGTGCTTCTCGAGCTTCGTCCTAGCCTCCTCCACGAGCCCCTCCAAGTCCTCCGCGGGCGACGCGGTGAAGCCCACGTGTAGGGCCTCGGGCACAGCCTCCCTCACCGCGGTGCTCACCCGGGGGTTTGGGAGGAGGCTGAGCACGAGACCCCCGCTGGCCTCGGACTCGCGTATCTTACCACCCCTCCTCTCCGCGGGCCGGAAGTCCACCGGAGCCGCCACGTGGAAGACTATGTGCGGGAGGAGGCGTCTAGCCTCCTCGGCCGCAGCCCTAGCCATCTCCTCCGCCGTCTCAACCCTCCTGTTAACACTCCTCCTCGGGGGCTCCAGGCACGTGGGCCCATGTACAACGGTAACCTCGGCGCCCCTGTCGAGAGCCTCGCCCGCAATACTATACCCCATGGCGCCGCTCGAAGGGTTTGAGATGAAGCGCACGTCGTCAATCCACTCTCTCGTGGGTCCCGCCGTCACCAGCACCCTCATCCCAGCATAGTCGCGGCGCCTTGCAACCACCGTGTCGACCCAGTAGACGACCTCCTCGACGGGAGGGTGCTTCGCCCGCCCCTCGACCACCACGGGCTCAAGGACGTGGACGCCGGCGTCGCTGAGCTCGTCTAGAAGCTCCGAGGCCCTCCTCCACAACTGCTCGTGCATAGCCGGGACCATGAGGACCGGCTTACCGGCCCCGAGGAACGTCTGGGCTAGTAGAGAGGCCTCCGTGTCCGCGAGGCCCCAGGCGACCCTAGCCATGGTGTCGAGCGTAGCAGGGTCTATGAGAAGCGCGTCGCACTCCTCCGCGAGGCTTACGTGGTCGCGTAGGCTCGAGCCCCAGAGGGTGTAGGCCTCCTCCCCCACGGCCCACGAGACGAGACGCTCTGTGATAAACTCGCGAGCAGCCCTGGTTAGAGCGGGTACAACGCGCGCACCGAGCCTAACCAGCCCCCTAGAGACGTCCACTGCACGGTAGGCTGCAACGCTCCCGGTGTACACGTGTAGTATGCAACGGCCAGCCACGCCCCACGAGAGCGTCATTACCCTGGCACCACCCCCTACTGCCCCCACGAGCCCCTGCAGCCGAGCTCCTCGCTCACAACCTCCAGTCTCTTGAAGCTCCCGGCCGGCGTCGCGTAGAGCTTAACGTTTATGACTATGCCCGTGCCGTTAACCATCACGAGCCTTATCCTACGCCTGGCTACACACTCCTCCACACCCGTCTCCATGACCTCCCAGGGCTCGAGTATAACCGCGCCAAGGCCGGCCAAGATGTTCTTACGATAGAGGATGGCGTTGCACACGCGGGCGAGGAGGGAGGCAAGACCCTCGATAAACCCCTTCAACGTGTTATCCTCGTACCTCGGGTCCGCCGCGAAGAGTCCGAGAGGCTGGCTCCAGACAACCCTAGCCCAGCCGGGAGCACTCCTCGAAGCAGCGTTGATGGCATCCATGCACGCCTCGCTCAAGACCCTGCCCTGGGTTGTTACGCGTAGGGGCTTCCCGTATTATCCTGGCCGCTTCTAGACTCGCGCGGAGCCTCGAGCACGTAGACGCTCGGCTCTCCCGGCAGCGACCCCGGCTCGAGCACAACCTCGTTGCTCTCCACGCGTATGACCCTCCTCCTCTTCCTCACCACCGAGAGGAACTCGTCGAGGGGGTCTAGGGGTAGGAAGTAGCCGCGGAGCCAGTAGTGCATCGGTATACCCACACGCGCCTCTAGAGCATCGAGGGTCTCGGCAGCCTCCCTAGGGTGCATGGTGTAAACGCCGCCAGCCGGAACCATCACTATATCGGCCTTGAGCTTCTCGGCCTCCTCGCCCGAGGGGGGCACGCCCGCGTCACCAAGGTGAGTTATGCTGAGGCCGTCGACCTCGATACGGTAGGCTACCACGAACCCCCTATACTTGCCCCCGAACTCGTCGTGGGGGAGCCTAACGCCCCTCACCCTGAAAGAGCCGAGGGTGAACTCTCCAACCCTCTCCACGACAACCTCCCGCGTCTCCGGCCCCTTCACCACATCGACCGCGTTATGGTCGAAGTGGTTGTGGGTCACTAGTATGTAGTGGGGCTTGGGGTACTCGCGGCCGCGTAGGCGGAGGGGCCGTGGCACCTGTAGACCGATGCTAGCGCCATCATGGGGGTCTATGAGGAGCCTCTCCTCGCCACCCTCACCCTCCTTTATTATCTCGAAGCAGGAGTGGCCCCACCAGCGTATCCTAACCCTGGCCACCCTCCAGGCACCTCGCCGGAGGCTAGTCGGCATAGGCTTGAAGCCTTATACTGGGTGCGAGCTCAACCTGATAGTAGCCCTTCTCGGTCGACAACCTTGGCCAGAGGCGCCTCCCGAGGGCATCGAGGGTCTTGAGGTCTCTGGCTAGGCGTAGCCGTATACGACCAACCCTTATGAAGCCGCGCACCTCCCCACGCTCTACGAGCCAGGCTAGCTCGGGTTTCAGGGTTATCACGCCATCCTCGTCCAGGGTTGCCTCGTAGACGGTCTCGACCAGGATACCCCTCCTGGTCTCCTCTACAATCTCCCCATCCCTCC
The DNA here is from genome assembly GCA_964613695.1 of uncultured Desulfurococcales archaeon. Taxonomy (GTDB): domain Archaea; phylum Thermoproteota; class Thermoprotei_A; order Sulfolobales; family Pyrodictiaceae; genus Pyrolobus. The sequence continues at coordinate 7,135 of CAZTIR010000026.1, forward strand.
AGTCCCCGGGCTCCAGGCGGAGCACGGTGTGCATAGCCTTCGGGGGGTGGAAGAGGCCCCTAGCCGAGCCCGGCGACCCCACACCCCTCCAGCGTACCCCGAGGTACTCGCTAACGGAGCCCAGCGTCACCAGCCTCCTCGAGACAGCCACGACACCCTCATCGTCGAAGACGTGGTGGTAGGGGGCGCTACTATACCCCGGCTCGTCCACCAGGTTGAACTCCTCGGGGGCTATCTGAGCCCCCTTAGGCAGCCTAGGCCCCCAGTCTCCCTCGAGCGCGTGAGCCACCTCGTGTATGAGGGCGCCCGCGGCGGTGCCAGCCAGTATCACGCTCCAACGCCCAGCCTCTAGCGGCGAGAGCCTCTGGAAGCTCCGCTTAGCCGCCTTCAGCTTCTCGCACATCACTCCAACAAGCCTGGGTAGGAGCCTAGCCTCAGCGGGTGTGAGCGGGACGCGATCGCTGATGCCAACACCGCCCCCCGCCACCGAGATGCTAGCCTCGAGTAGGCAGTGCTCGTGGACAGCCTCACCCTCATAGTGCCTCACAACCCTCCTCATGCAGACGCTCTCAACCACAACCTCTGTCACACACCCGCCCCCGGCCTCGCCAGCCTCCCGCGCAACCCTCTCAGCCTCCCCGGGCTCGAGGGGCTCTACACCGGAGCGGTAGAGGCCAGTGTAGAGCACAGCATCCTTGAGCCCCTCGCCCCTGCTAGGCTCGGGGAGGGGGCCGCGCTGGCCGCAGCGCCAAGAGCGTATCCTCCACACTCCATCGTACACGCGGAAGCCCTCCCAGCAGCCCTCGTCGGTGTTAACCTCTATGCTCCCGTCGCGATAGGCGGCCTCAACTATCCTAGTCTCTAGCCTAACCACATCCCTATAGGCCATGACCCGTTTAACGAGACTCTAGCCTAGAGCCCCTTATAGGGAGTCTCGGCTCGATGACCCTCGACGAGGAGAGGCTCAGACGGTTCACCGCGTGGCTCCCCGACATAGACGATGATAGGGCCTACGTCGTGCAGGTGATGCTCAGGCCCTGGAAGAGCGGGCACGAGGGCCTCCCACGCTCCGGCCTACTTCACCTCGAGCTCGTGGAGGGCGGCTGCTGTTGGCGAGAGAGGCTCGAGACCGCTGTTCGCAGAGCCGCGCTGATAGCGTCAAGGAGCAGCGAGACGCTGGTTACCGTCAAGGGCTCTAGCCTAGTCCACCCGCCCCCCGACGCCGTGGCGGTGTACACGAGGGTCAACCCGAGCGTGTTGCACAGGGCCGCCACCCGCCTCTGCATAGAGCACATTGAGGACCTCGAGGCGAGGGCGTATGGTGGTGCCAGCGGCCCGCCCAGGCTCTTCTCGAGGCTAGCCTCCGTGTTGGCGCGTAGCCTGGAGACGAGGTTCCACACCCTAGACGTGGAGGACGAGGAGCTCCTACGGGCTCTAGCCGAGAGGCTCCACACCACCCTCGGCGTCGAGCTCGGAGTGGTTAAGACGAGGAGAGGCGGCCACATACTAATCCCGGTCACGCTCCTGGACGAGGAGAGGGCTAGGCTCCTCTTCCGCGAGCTGCTGCCAGAGGTCTTGAGGAGGTACAGGGGGCTTGTTGAGCACAAGAGGGAGGGTTTGGAGCCCACGCCGGGCACCCTCTACAAGGGCGTTATCGTTGATTTCATAGTGTGGAATGGCTAAGCGTAAAACCGGTCGAGCACCGTTACAAGCTGCTAGTGGTGGTGTACGCACGAAGCGCATAGCCGTTATAGGCTGCGGGGCCATAGGCTCAACCCTCGTAAAGGCCGTGTCGGAGGGCCTTGTGAGGGCGCGCGTGGTCGCACTATACGATGTTGTCAGGGAGAGGTGCGAGAGGCTAACCCGGTTCGCGCCCGACGCCCTGATAGCGGGCAGTCTAGAGGAGCTTCTAGCCGCCAAACCCGATATCGTGGTGGAGGCTGCTAGCCAGGAGGCTGTACGCCAGTATGGACCCACTGTGCTCGAGAGGGGGTTGACGCTAGTAGTGCTGAGCGTCGGAGCCCTCCTCGACGAGGAGACGCTGAAGAGGCTCGAGGAGGCTGCTAGGAGGGGCGGCGGCAGGGTATACGCGCCGACCGGCGCGATAGCAGGCCTCGACGCCGTGAGGGCTATGAGGCACGCGGGCATCGAGAAGGTTACCCTGAGAACCAGGAAGAACCCGAGGAGCCTAGGCGTCGAGGTGGACCACGAGACCATCCTCTACCGTGGGCCTGCCCGGGAGGCGGTGAAGAGGTACCCATTCAACGTCAACGTGGCGGCCGCCCTAGCCCTAGCCGCTGGGGTAGAGCCCGAGGTCGAGATTATTGCGGACCCCGCCGTGGATAGGAACATACACGAGATCGTGGTAGAGTCGAAGGCCTCTAGGCTAACAGTGAGGGTCGAGAACGTGCCGAGCCCGGAGAACCCGAAGACGAGCTACCTCGCCGCACTCTCCTGCATAGAGTTGCTGAGGAGGCTAGCGTCACCAAACTGGCTCGAAGTAGGCACGTAGAAGAGGGGACGCGTTCTAGTTGGAGGAAAAAGAGTCTAGGTTTAGGCCCTCGTCTCCACGCGTCTCTCGGCTAGCGCCTCCCTCCTAGCCGTTGTTAGGCGCTTGACGAACGCGTAGAAGAGGAAGAGGTCTAGCGCGAAGCTTATCGCTGCAACGCTCCCGGCGCCGATCTGGAAGACCGGCGGTATGTGTGGTAGTATCACGACGAGCCAGTAGCCCAGTGCCGCCGTGACCGTCACCCATAGGAAGACTGCCGGGGCTAGCACCGTGGCGGCTAGCCATCCGCGCACGCGGAGTATCACATAGACCCATAGCGCGCTCGTCATCAGCGCTAGTGCCGCGAGGAGCTGGTTGGTGCCGGCGAAGGCGGGCCAGACTATCCTCCAGGCCGGTATACCGCCTATCGTCTGGAGGGCCATGAAGCCGCCTAGTATCACGGAGATGGCGCTAGCGACCCAGCGGTTGGTGAGCACCTTGTAGAGCGTCTGGTGCTTCTCGGCTAGGAAGTCCATCATCTCGCTCCACGCGAACCTGGCGAGCCTGTTAGCAGTGTCGAGGGTTGTTAGCACGAACGTCGTCAGGGCTATAGCGGCGAAGACCTCCGCGGCGAAGGCTATGGTGCTCGCGTTTAAGCCTAGCCTGCCCAGCGAGATGCCGAAGAGGGTGCCGTACGCCACCACGAACTTGCCCAGAGCCTTGGGTATGGTTGCCACCCTGTCCCACGCCACTGCTATAGGCGCTATCACCGCTAGCGTCGAGACGGCGCCCTCGGTTAGCATGGCACCGTAGCCCACTAGGAGGGCGTCCATCTCGTTGGCCAGCTGCTTGCTCGTGGTGCCGCTCGCGACCACACTATGGAAGCCGCTTAGGGAGCCACAGGCTATTATCAGTACGATGCTCGGCCAGAAGGGTGCCAGAGGCTTCTTGGCTATAGCCCCGACGCCGCCTATGGTCGCGGCGGGGGCAACCCAGTTTATGATTGCTGGCTGCTTGAGCGGCAGGTCTAGGGCCAGGAGCGCTGCAAGGGCGGAGGCTCCTACGAACGCCCATAGGAGGTAGGCGTTGAGATAGTCTCTGGGCTGTAGCAGGTACCAGACTGGTAGCGCTGCGGCTATGAAACTGTAGAGCATTAGCACGTAGACCCACGTCTGGTAGGGGAGGTTGAGTGGCACTTGGAGGCTGTAGAGGTAGCCTAGTATCGCGAGCACCACGGCTATCGCGGTGGACGTCTTGAGGCCTAGGCCGGTGCGGTACATGAGGTAGCCTAGCAGCAGCGCTATAGGCATGTAGATCACGGCCTTGGTGGCTGCGTTGGGCGAGACCGCCGCGTAGACCGTGGCTGCCACGCTGAGGAAGGCCGCTATGACTAGTATCAGGGCGCCCCAGACGTAGAGGAGGAAGGCGTACCTAGCCCTCCTGCCCATAACGCTCTCGGCGACGCTCATTATCGAGATGCCGCCGTGCCTCACGCTAGCCATTAGCGCTAGGTAGTCGTGGACAGCCCCAATGAAGAGGTTCCCGAATATCACCCAGAGGAGTGGCAGGAACCAGCCGTAGGCCGATGCGAGAGCCGGGCCTATGATTGGGCCAGCGCCAGCTATACTAGCGAAGTGGTGACCGTAGAGGACCCACTTGTTGGCAGGCACGTAGTCGATGCCATCGAACTTGGTGTAGGCTGGGGTCGGTCTACTGGGGCTAGCCTTGACTATACGCCTCTCTATTACAGCCCTGCCGTAAGCCCAGTAGCCGACTATGTACGCCAGGAGCGT
>CAZTIR010000026.1:11515-19659 GCA_964613695.1 uncultured Desulfurococcales archaeon
CATTACGATGCCCACTGCCTGCCTGATGCCCACTATTAGCCCACCGTTTGAAGTGTTCAGCTTATACGGAGCCCTTTGAAAAAGAATGCGGGTGGGCTATGGGGCCTTGCCACTCGGGAGGCTCCTATCCAGGCTGCTAGAGGAGGTGAGGAGGGCTTTCGAGGGCCTAGCTGTGGCGGCTAGGGAGCAGGCTATAGAGGCTCTGGAGCTGCAGGAGAGGGAGCTTGAGAGCATCTTCTACACTCTCGTAGCCGCGCCCCTGGCTGGTCTGCCCATAACACCCACCGGCCTCCTCCTCGAGCTCGCGCCGATACTAGGCGACGAGATAGTCAACGCGGTGAACCGGGCCGCCCTCTGGGCCGACCTGATAGCGGATTACTTCTCCAACCTGGGTGGTGAGTGGTGAGCCTCGAGAGAATACTCGATGCTAGAGTCGTACTCGTCTACGGCAAGGGCGGTGTGGGGAAGACCACGTTTAGTCTCCTCGCGGGCCTCTACGCGAGTGGCAGGGGTAGGAGGGTTCTGATAGTCTCGATGGACCCCGCTAAACACCTGCCGGGCTACGCGGGCTGCGATTGCATAAACAAGCCCGTCACTATAGACGGTCTCACGCTCGAGCAGTACGATCCCGTTGATGATGTTAGGAGGCTTGGGGAGGAGTACGCCCTGCTACTGAAGCGCATCTCCTCGAGGCTCTCCGTGATAAACCTAGACTCGCTCGTGAGCGTTGTGCGCGACGCGCCGGGTCTCGAGGAGGAGGCGTACCTGCGGCGCCTCGAGTCCATATACGCGCGCATGGACGACTATGACCTCATAATCGTGGATATGCCTCCTACGGGCGTAGCGCTGCGCATAGTGAGACTACCCCGCCTCTATAGCGTGTGGCTCGGCGTCCTTGAGGAGGTCCGGGCTAAGCTCCTAGAGACGCGCATGATGATAGCGAGGGTTGCCGGCGGCGATGTGACGGACCCGGTGCTAGGCAAGTTGAGGGAGCTTAGAGAGAGGTTTGAGCGGCTCGAGAGGCTCGTGCTCGACGAGGGGGTTACTCTGCACGTCGGAGTGGCTACCCCGGAGCCCCTCCCCGTCATGGAGGTCGAGCAGGTCTCGGCTAGCCTTGGCGAGCTTGGCGGCAGGCTTGGACTTATCGTGCTCAACAGGGTGCTGAGTAGGGTTGACGCGGAGAGGCTCGGGGTGGTTGAGCAGCAGGAGGAGGCTAGGAGGAGGCTCTCGAGGCTCGCGCCGCTTGTGGAGATACCGTACCTCGGGAGGCCTACGAGGAGCCTGAGTGACGTGAAAGAACTGTTGGGTAGGGTTGCGGGGGTCTAGTAGTTGCGCCAGGCTCTCTTATATACCCACTCGACGTCCTTGGCTGTCACGGGCCTCGGGTTTAGCGCTAGCAGCGCCCTCTGCTTCAACGTCTCCACGGCCATCGCGGGTATGTCCTTGGGGTCTACGCCCACCTCCTCCAGGCCCCTCGTGAAGCCCACGTCGCGCTGCAGCTCCCTTATCTTGTCAGCCGCCCACTTGGCGCCCTCGGGGCAGCATGCGCAGGGCGGCTCCTCGCCGGAGAGGAGCACTCCGATGCGGACTGCCTTGCAGTAGTTGGCTGGAGCGTTGAACTCGAGGACCGCGGGGAGTAGGATGCCCACTGCCTCCCCGTGGGTGACCTTGTACCTGCCTCCGAGGGGGTAGCTGGCCGCGTGAGCTAGGCTGGTGCCGGCGTTGCCGAAGGCGAGGCCGGCTATGTTGGCCGCTAGTAGCATCGCCGCCCTAGCCTCTATGTCGGTGCTCCCCTGGTACGCGGCCCTCCTGAGATAAGCACCGATGAGCTCGATAGCCTTCTCTGCTAGCGCGTCGGTCACGGGGTTCGAGCCGTGGTAGACGGGCCTCTCGGCCGGGCTCCTGGGCCTAGGCCTAGCGTAGAAGGGTATAGCCATGTACGCCTCGACCGCGTGGGTTAGCGCGTCGAAGGCGGTGTCTACAGTGACCTTCTTGGGCATGGTGAGGGTTAGCTCCGGATCCAGGAGGGCGAGGTAGGGTCGGAGGGCGTCGTGCCTAACACCCACCTTCACCTTGAGGTCCGGCAGCGTTACTACAGCCACGCTCGTGACCTCGCTGCCGGTGCCAGCGGTTGTCGGCACTGCTATCAGGGGCTTGATGGGGCCTGGTACCTGCTTCCCAGCGCCGTAGGGCGGTGCGACATAGTCGCGGACGCGGCCCCCATACCTCTCGAGCACAGCCGCGACCTTAGCAGCGTCTATCACCGAGCCGCCCCCAATAGCGACTATCACGTCGGGGCCGAACTTCTTCATAGCCTCCGCCAGCTGCTCTACGTTAGTGTCGCTGGGCTCGGGCTCCACGTCCGCGAAGTACTCTAGCTCCACGTTCTCCGGGAGTACCTTCCCCACCCTCTCGACGATACCCCTCCTAACCCACCCCCTCGTCGTTACGAGGAATACCTTCTTGGCGCCGAGCTTCTCCACCTCGTAGCCTAGCTCGTTGAGGGAGCCGACGCCGAACTTGACACGGGGTGCACGGAACTCGAAGACGTTGTCGGCGTAGGGCGTTGGCGGCAGGAACACGGTATAGCCACCGGTGGTGGCTGGGAGAGCCCCCTAGTTAAATGCGGGGTGGCGCCGCGCCCATGTTTAATCCGCCGACCGTCTATGGGTGAGGGGCTCCGGGTTTGCGATTCGAGACCCTGCCCGCGTACCAGCAGCTAGCCGATCTCCACGAGGGCGTTGTAAGCGTGGAGGAGTATGTGGGCAGGATCTACGATGCTATCGAGAGAGGCTCCTGCCTCAACGCCTATATCACGCTCCGCGACCGGGGCGTGGTGGAGAAGGAGGTTAGGGAGAGGCTCGAGAGGCTTAAGAGGGGCGAAAAGCTGCCCTTGGCGGGCCTTTTGGTGGCAGTGAAGGACAATATAGTGGTTAGGGGGCTGCCGACGACCTGCGCCTCGAGGATGCTCGAGGAGTATGTGCCTCCATACAACGCCACTGTGGTAGAGCGGCTCTTGGCCGCCGGCGCGGTGGTGATAGGCAAGACCAACATGGACGAGTTCGCTATGGGGTCTACCAGCGAGCTCAGCGCCTACGGGCCGGTTAGGAACCCCTGGAGCACGGACCGGGTGCCCGGCGGGAGCAGCGGCGGTAGCGCGGTGGCGGTTGCAACCGGGCAGGCTAGCGTCGCTCTGGGTAGCGACACCGGCGGTAGTATTAGGCTGCCTGCCGCCTGGACGGGGGTGTATGGGCTCAAGCCCACCTATGGCCTCGTCTCGCGGTACGGCCTGGTAGCCTACGCTGATAGCCTGGAGCAGATAGGCCCCATGGCTAGACACCCCCGCGACATCTCGATGCTCATGAGCGTGATAGCGGGGTTCGACGAGAGGGATTCTACGAGCCTACGCGTCTCGGGCTGGGGCGAGCTGAGGAGGAGGCCGGCTAGGCCCCGGGTAGCCGTGCTCATGGATCTTGTCGAGCACCCGGGTGTGGACGAGAGGATTGGGAAGCTTGTTGTGCGTTTAGCCCACCGGCTGGCCTCGGAGCTTGGATGGGAGGTTGGGGAGGTAAGGCTTGGCGACGAGAAGCTATTCGACCTCGCGCTCAAAGCATACTATGTGATTGCCACGAGCGAGGCTAGTAGCAACCTGGCTAGGTACACGGGCCTCCTCTATGGGCCACGGGGTAGGAGGATAGTCGAGAACGTGCCCTGGACGAGGTGGTTCTCGGAGGTTAGGAGGAGCTTCGGCTGGGAGGTTAAGAAGAGGATATTCATGGGGGCTTTCGCGCTGAGCGCTGGGTACCGGAGCGCTCTCTACGAGAAGGCTCTCGTTGTTAGACGGGTTGTTAGGGATAGGCTCCTCCGCCTGCTCCGAGGCTGGGACGCGCTGCTACTACCCTCCTGTGTCTCGCCGCCACCCAGGATAGGGGAGGCTACCGGCGACCCTCTGCGCCTCTACGCTCTCGACCTGGTTACAGTGCTCGCTAACCTCGCGGGGCTCCCCGCGATAACGGTGCCCGCTGGTAGCGTTGACGGGCTCCCGGTGGGTGTCCAGCTGCTTGGAGACCACCTCTCCGACCGTGCACTAGTCGAGATGGCTGAGGAGTTGGAGAACACTCTAGGCTTGTACCGGGAGCCTCCCGCCGAGCCCTGCGGGGGTGGTGGAGGGTGAGCGACCCGCTAGCCCTCATAGACAAGCTCATGAGCGTGTTGGAGCAGATGGAGGTGCAGGTGGCTAGGCTCGGGGAGGTTCTCCGGAGGTGTAGGGAGGAGGGCGGGGAGGGTGGCAGCGTCTACCCCCTCTACCAGCTCGTTATGAGGGCCGAGGATATTCTCAGGGAGCTTAGGAGGGCTGTTTTCGAGGAGTGTGGGGGCTCGGCAGCGGCTGGGCTTCAGCACGAGCCTCAGCGGTAATACCAGTCGTCACGGCCCCGTTCCACCCGAGCAACCCATCCTCTATAAACCGTGGTTCTCCTCGCAAGCCGAGGGGGTGTCTAGGCTGAGCGGCTACACGCTCCCCAAAGCCTTCATAACCACGGTTGTGGGGAGCTACCCTAAGATGCCAGAGGCCGAGGAGGCGATAAGGAAGAGGAAGAGGGGGCTTATCAGCGAGGAGGAGTTCCACCGCCTAGTCCAACCCGCTATAAAGAAGGTCGTGGAGGACCAGCTCGAGGCCGGCGTGGATATCATCAGCGACGGGGAGCAGGCTAGGGACGATATGGTCGTCTACTTCGCGGAGAGGCTCGGGGGCTACCGGGGCGGAGAGTGGGTGAGGATATTCGACAACGTGTACTTCAGGAAGCCTGTTATCGTGGAGAAGCTCGAATACCGCGGCCCCATGGCGATAGCCGACTGGGAGTACGCGGTTAGCGTGTCTCAAGGCCACCCCGTGAAGGCTATCCTGACGGGCCCCTACACGATGGCCGACTGGAGCTTCGACCTATACTATGGTGATAGGAGGGAGGTTGTGCTCGAGCTCGCGCGAGTCCTGCGGAGAGAGGTGGAGGAGTTTGTGAAGAGGGGTGCAAAGTTCATACAGGTTGATGAGCCCGCGTTGCCGACCCGACCCCTGCCCGAGGAGGCTGAGCTCGTTAAAGAGGCGTTAGAGATAATGTTGAAGGGCGTGGAGGCGAAGAAGATTGTGCACGTCTGCTTCGGTAGGATAGAGAAGCTGATACCCTACCTCATGGAGTTCCCGGTCGACCAGCTTGACCTAGAGTTCAAGAATAGTGGTTTCAAGCTACTCCCCTACGTCAAGGAGTACTGGGATCCGAGGAAGGAGATAGGCTACGGCGTGATAGACGTTCATAGCCTCCGCGTGGAGAGTGTCGACGAGATAGTGGAGGATATTAAGAGGCTCGTGAAGCTCGATGTGATACCGCACGAGAGGATATACATTGATCCAGACTGCGGGTTGAAGAGGCTGCCGCGCGAGGTTGCTAAGGCGAAGCTGCGTAACATGGTCGAGGCTGCTAGGAGGGTTAGGAGGGAGTACGGCTACGAGTAGGAGGAGACCTCGTACAGCATGCCGATGGCTCTTTTACACTCGCTACCCCTCACCGCGTTCCACGCGGTCCTCCCGACTATCTTCTCACCCTCTCTAGTCTCCATCACGATGCCCTTGTAGACCCCGTCCTCGAGGAGCAGTACGGCGCTCCAACCCTCCTCGGGGCAGGAGAGGTCGAGACGGGCAATCCTCAATCCCCTCTCCCTCACAGTCTTGGAGGCCCATGCCAGAACGTCGAGGGGGCGGCCGGTGGCCGTGTCCACGTACCTACTTCTGGCTATGAGGACTGCGAGGTGTATGGGGTCGCTTAGCTTCGCTGAGGCCTCGTCGGTGTAACGTAGCTCTATGCCTGCAACCTCCTCCCTCCCGACGCTCTTAACCTCCTGTCTAGCGGTAGTCCTCTGTGTCATCGCCTGCCGGTAGTCCGGGCACTTTGTGTAATCGCCACTTATGCAGGGGCGTGTCAGGGGGTTCACATGGCGCCCAATGAGCTTACAGTAGACTATGAACCCCCTCCTCTCCGCGTATGGGCATACCATTGCTATCACGCTCTCCTCTCGGCACTAGTTGCTACGCTAGGCGGTCGAGCGGAGTACCTGGTTGGTCCAGGAGGTTATGTAGAGTAGTGCCAGGAGGAGTATTAGGTTCGATACTAGGATTGCTGGCGCTATCCCGAATGCCGCTACTGCTGAAGCGGCGATGGGGGCCACAGAGCCTAGCATGAAGCCGAAGAACGCTTGCTGGTCTACCTCGTTACCCCTCCTCCAGGACTCGTGGAAGGGCGACGCTGCAGCCAGGAATGATGGCGCCTCGACAACTGTGTTAATGGCCACAAAGTATATGAAGCTTCCTCGAAGCGCTGCATATATCGTCGCCACTAGGCTGGCGAAGACGGCGATCACTAGCCATAGCCCTGCTAGCCGCGTGTAGCCCGTGGCGTAGAGTATGCCTATTGTGACCGTGGCGGCGCCTAGGGATTCTCCGACAAAGCCTGCTATCAACAGGATCGCAGCGGCTAGTACGAAAACCGGGCTAGCGGATAGGTACCAGGCGAACACGAGGCCGACGGAGCGGAAGACTAGGGCAGCGGAGAGCATGACAAACCCGAACGAGGCGAGGCTCGCTCCAAGCGCTCCAGTACGCTCGCCCAGCTTGAGAAGCCTATTTGCCGTCATGACGCCAAAGACGGCGACTATTATGCTAGTGGCTAGCACTCCTATAGCTGTGCCTATCTCCGGCATCCCGATAGCCTTCTCAAAGACGACTATCCCGGCTTGCGCCATGACCTCCCTGCCGGCCTGAACACACATATGGTGGAATTAAGTGCTTGGCGTCTCTCCGAGAGCCTCCAAGTAGGTGGCTACCTCGGCCTCATCGCTCTCTAGGAGCCGAGGGCCCTGCCGCAGCTCGAGCCGCAGGCGAGCCTCTATACCCGAGCCGAGCGCCACAAGCTCGCGCCTACCATAGCCTAGTACTCTCGCAACACCCGCGATACTAACTGGTCGTGCTGCTATAACGGCTCTCGGGGTGCGTGGTGCGAAGAAGAGCGTGTAGTGTATAGCCCCGCTGTGCACCTGAGCTAGTCTAGCCTCGAGGATCGTGTTATAGAGTCTTACGCCTAGCCTTAGGATCGCACTCGTCCTCCTCCCAACGTGGCTCGCTGTTATCGCCAGGCCGCCGTCGATGCCCGATAGTATAGCTTCTGCATACTCCTCGCCCCTTCTCACGCGGAGACGTCTCCTCTGAATCCTGGTCTTCACGTGGAGGGGTGGCGCGAAGATATAGGCGCTGACATCCTCTATCTGAATCTTGTACACGTCGCCTGCTATGACGCCCTCCGCGCCCTTCGCCACTATGAGGAGCTGGTTATCCCGCGATAGTATATCGTCGAGGGTTATGGTCGTAACCTCGCCCTGTGGTGTGAACACGTCTCTCACTATATAGAGGCGTTTGAATGGCGATCTGCCCGTGTAACCCGCCTGCAGTGTTAGCCTCCCGGGTGTAGCGTCTAAACCCTCTCTCAACAGGTCGGGGAGGAGTGTGAGGATTCTCCCCACTCTCCCACTCCTCCTCTCCTCGGCGAGCCTGGAGGCGAAGAGCGCTACTATACCGGCTCCCGTGATGAGCGACGGTATTGTATACTCTGGGCGGCGCATGGAGAGGCCTAGTGATACAGCAATGCTGGATAGTAGGAGGGACGCTGCTAGACTAGACCTAGTGCTCCTCCTCGGCGGGACTATGGCTATGCTCGTCATGCCTCCTCTTCCACTCCTCTTTCATGTGAAAGACGTGCTCCTCGGAGGGGAAGACGCCGCTCCTAACCTCCTCGGCAAACCTCTTAACAGCCTCGAGCGCAACCCTCCTCACGTCAGCATACCTCTTGGCGAATGGGGGAGTGAAGTCGCTCAAGCCCAGTATATCGTGGAGCACTAGCACCTGACCGTCGCAGAAACGGCCGCTCCCAATGCATATGGTTGGTATCCTAAGCCTGCGCGTTATCTCCGCAGCCACCTCCTCGGCTGTAAACTCTATGACTATGGCGAAGGCTCCGGCCTCTTCAAGGGCATTCGCATCCTCCAGCAGCTCCTCGGCCTCGCGCTCAGTCCTACCCCTCCTCCGATACCCTCCCCGCACC
>CAZTIR010000027.1:0-19369 GCA_964613695.1 uncultured Desulfurococcales archaeon
AAATTATCAGGGAAGCAATTATAGAGGGCATGGCTATCCCCATGATAGTATACAATGAGTTGCTCTACATAGTGGGCGCCAAGATTGCTAGGATGAAATACGGTGTTAAGGGAAAATACTCCTTCCGGAGGCATATAGCTAGGCACGGATTCCCCGGAGAAGCCATAGAAAAGGTTAACGGCTTCATCCGGGACTTCAAAGTAACCATGCTAAGGGATTATCAAGACCCAGACGAGCTAGTCAAGACAATCAAGCTCTACAGACTAGCGCCAAACGACGCACAAATAGTCTTAACCTGCAAGCATAGCAATATAGGAACACTAGCAACATTCGATGAGGACTTCAAGAGAGTTCCATGGCTCAAAGTAGTCCCCTAACTCTTGAAGGAGAGAGGTTACCAACTAGGATGATCTTCTGCAAAGTAGAAACTAACCTAGATTCCTGCCCGAATTTAGAGTCTACAGCTCCACTCTTTAGTAAAAGAGAGGCTTTTATAGGGGGTTTTATGTGTGGCGGGCCCGCCGGGATTTGAACCCGGGACCACCGGCTCCGAAGGCCGGCGCTCTATCCTGGCTGAGCTACGGGCCCACGGCCGTTTTGTCACCCGATGGTATACCGTCTGATATACGTGTTCTTTCCTCGCCCGGGGGGACTGGTATGTAAGTATGAGGGTTTTGCATCCTGTTGGTGGTGGGTGGTTCTCGGGTGGGTGTGGAGAGGAGTGTTGGCATAGTCCCGGCTGCTGGTGAGGGTACGAGGCTGCGCCCCATAACCTTCTCTATACCCAAGCACTTGATACCCCTGTTGGGCAAGGCTATCATAGAGTATCCGTTGGGGCACCTCTCCTCTCTCGGGGTCCGCGAGACTATCGTCGTCGTCGGGTATCTTGGTGACATGATACGCGAGTATCTCGAGTCCAGGGGGTATAGGGTTACCTACGCGTTCCAGGAGAAGAGGCTTGGTATCGCTCACGCCGTGTACACTGCTATAGAGCAGGCTGGCGTCTCCGGCTCGCCTCTCGTAGTCTACCTCGGCGATAATATACTCCTGGAGGATCTCAGCGCCCACTACAAGGCTTTCCTCGAGGAGGGTTACGATGCTTACGTGCTCCTCGCGCCCGTGCCCGACCCAAGGCGGTTTGGCGTTGCTGTCGTGGAGGGTGGGCGTATTGTGAGGCTCGTCGAGAAGCCCAAGGAGCCCCCGTCTAACCTCGCGGTTGTCGGAGTCTACATGTTCCGGGATTCTGATCTCTTCGCGAGGCTCTACAAGGAGCTTAGGCCCTCGTGGCGCGGCGAGTACGAGATGACGGATCTTATCCAGAAGTTCATCGACCACGGGTACCGCGTCGGGTATAGCGTGGTGTCGAGGTGGTGGAAGGATATCGGTACCCCCGAGGGCCTGTTGGACGCTATGCAGATGCTCATAGATGCTATAGAAGGGCCGGTGATCCGGGGCCGTGTTGAGGGCAGCGTGACCACCAGCAAGGTTATCGTTGAGGAGGGGGCTGTCGTGGAGGGTGATATCAGGGGCCCGGCTTACGTGGGGAGGGGGAGTCTGGTCGCGGAGAAGGCTAGGCTGGAGGCCTACGTTAGCCTCGAGGAGGGTAGTATAGTGAAGTCGGGTATCCTAGTCAACACTCTCGTGCTCGGCGAGGGGAGTGTCATCGATCTTGGCGAGGCTCGCCTAGAGGATAGCGTGGTTGGGCGAGCCTGCGAGGTGAGGGCGCGCAGGAGCGTCAAGAGTAGGTTAAGGCTCCTCGTCGGCGACAAGGCTAGGGTTGAGGTTGGTTAGCCCCTGCAAGCCTCCTCGGGTATAACCTCTCGGGCTCTGCAGGCTATCCTCGTGGAGGAGCAGAGGGGGCACTCTAGCCTCTCGGGCAGCCTCTCCACCCTAGCCTCCACCCCCCTCTCCTCCAGCATCCTCGCGAGCTCCTCCTCGTTGGGCCACTGGTCGGGCCCCAGGAGTATAACGTCTGGCTTCTCCTCGACGACGGGTCTCAGCATGTCCACGGGGTCTCCGAGCCTGGCGTTCGCGACGTATCTCACGCTCCTCACGACCTCTAGCCTCTGCTGCTCCGGGACTATGGGTCTCCTACCCTTCAGCCTCTCTACCGTCGAGTCCCTCGCGACTATCACGTGGACGCGGCCCCTCTTCCAAGCCTCGCGTAGCAGGTAGACGTGGCCCGGGTGGAGTATGTCGAAGGTGCCTGCGACGAGAACCTTCGGCCTGGATAGTAGCCTTGTGAGGGGCTCCCACTCGACCTCGACGACCCCAAGGTGGCGCAGGGCGTCTATGAGGCCCTCGGCGTAGGCTATGCACGCTAGGGCCGTCTCAACGTCGCCCTTCTCGAGGTAGTAGCGGGCGTCGCTGGCGTACGCCTCCGCGAGCCTAAGTAGCCTGTCGTAGGGCTCCCCGAGCCTCCCCCTGAGCCTCTCCAGGGCGAGCTCAACGTTCGTGATGTAGGCTTCAACTCTCCTCCTCGAGTCGAGGCTCATGCCCGAACCCTCGCCTCGGCTAGGGGCTAGGGGATAAACGAGGAGGCTTGTTACGACTCGTTGTGTGAGGTGGAGGCTAGCATGGCAGTAGGGGAGGAGAAGCCACGGCAGCCTATGAGGGGTGTCATGGTCTTCGTGCTGGATACGAGTGCCGTCACAGACCCCAGGCTTAGGGAGGCGCTCGGAGCCAGCAGCCTCGACGAGGTTGTTAGGAGGCTTGCAGAGCTGCTCAGGGAGGCTAGGACGCGCGTCGGGATAGAGTTCTACACGACGCCAACGATGCTCTCGGAGATGAAGAGGTTCCTCCTGGCTAACAACGTCGAGCCGAGTAGCCTGGAGGCTCTCGAATCCTGGCTCCTGGTCAAGGCTCCCGACAAGCTCAACGTCAGGATACCCGCCATCGTCATGGCGGAGTACGTCGAGGACATGAGGAGGCGTATAATGAAGGGGTTGAGGGTGGCGGAGGAGGCTGTTGTCCGGGCGGCCCGCGAGGCTAGGAGGGCGCCTGGCTCCGCGCGCGGCGAGGAGGAGTTCCAGCGCGAGGTCGTCGGCCCCATTATAAGGTCTTTGAGGGAGAGGTACCGGGAGGCCACCAGGAGGGGTATAGTCGACAGCCTCGAGGACTTCGACGTCGTGATACTCGCGTTGGAGCTGAGGGGCGTGCTCGTGACCAACGACGAGGGTGTGCGTAAACTAGCCGAGACGCTGGGAGTTATAGTGGTAGACCCGCTTGGATTCATCCGTATGCTGCGCGAGTATATAAGAGCGTTCTCGGGTCAAACAGTGCCAGCATAAACACTGTTTTAGCAACGCTGTGTGAGAGTGTGGAGTGGTGCGCTAGTGTGCTAAACACACTCCCGACAGTGATACAAGGCTATTCTAGGATAGCCCCGCTCGTCTGCAAGCCGCCTAGGAGCAGGGGCGTCTACATACCCCGGACCGCGGAGGTGGCCAGGCTCCTAAGCCTCCTGGAGAACGGGGTCGTGCCCCTCGTCTACGGGCCACGTGGCGCCGGGAAGACCACCATGTTGCGCTGCCTAGCCCGCTCCCTCCCCAAGCTCGGGATCCGCGTGCTCTACATAGGGTTGCACGCCCACCCGCCCCTCATGCTCGGCGAGACCCCCGCTAACATACGAGAGTACCTCCCCGGCATAACCTCCCGCGACGGCTACGAGAGGGGTGCCGCTATAGCAAGGCTGGCCAAGAGCCTTGGGCGCAACGGGCTCCTCATAGTCGATGACTTCAACCTGGGGCTGGGCGACGAGAGGATGGTCGGCCAGGTGTTGAGAGCACTCTACGAGACCATGGGGGTCTTCGAGGAGATACCCCACGTGATACTAGCGACTAGCGAGGCGGTGGTAACAGCTAGGCTCTACTCGCTCCTAGTGGGCAACATAGTGCCGGCACTATGGTGGCACATGAGCCGCCGCGACGCGGCGGAGCTCGCCTCGAAGCTGGGCTACAAGGGGGACGTGGAAACATTGTACAAGATCACCGGCGGGTCGCCGGACGCGATAGTCTCGATAATGGAGCATAGGTGGAAGACGGGAGAGTGGATAGAGTACCGCGTGAAGCCCAAGGTAGAGGAGGCTCTAGAAGCGCTTAGAGAGCTAGGAGTCTTGATTGAGAAGCTGGACCCCGACTACCTGGGCTCGAGGAGGAGCGTGCGCACAGCCCTTCTCGAGTACAACCTCCTCGTTCGACTGGTGGGCGTGAGGCTCAGCGACATGGAGAAGAGCGAGTATATAGGGGAGAAGTGGGCCTGGCAGCTCCCCGCTTATCTCAAGGCCGCCGAGACGCTGATGGAGAAGATAAGCCTCCCTCGCCCTGCATTAGAAGGGGGCCGGTGACTGGACGGCGGAGCCCCGAGGGGGCTCCCCCGCTGGGGAGCTGGCCGGATGAGCCCGGTCCCCGAAGGAGGCCTAGCTCCACACGTGGTGCTCTGACACGAGGTAGTTTACCGCGAAGCCGGCCACTATGCCTATGAGGGCTGCTAGCAGGTAGTAGACTCCCGCGGCCGACAAGAGCATGGATAGCGTGTAGTACGTGGCTAGGCCTCCCAGAGCGGCCTTATGGTACCTCGCCCAGTACCTCACCGCGTTGGCAAACCCTCGCGGCCTACGCCCCCTGAACGTTATCCTATCGTGTAGCGTATAGTTCCAGGTTAGTGAGGCTTCGAAGGAGGCGAGGTATGCGATGTACAATGGCACATGCAGCCCCTCCACGAGCGCCTTGAGCACAGCCAGGTTCACTATGGTCCCGGTTGCGCCTACACCCGCGAACTTTAGGACACGGTAGTTGCTCAGGTGGAGGACGTGGAGGAGGTACTCCACCATGTGCCTGAGCCTTAGCTTGCTCTCCCCCCTCAGCCTCTCCCGGAAGACGTAGGGCACCTCCACCACTTTCCGAGGCCTAGCCTTGACGAGTATCTCGAGGAGAATCTTCCAGCTCCTGGGCTCGAGCTCAACACCCTCGATTATATCGCGGCGGACTAGCCAGTAGCCGCTCATGGGGTCGCGTATCCTCCTCACCTCCGGGAGGAGGAGGCGGGCTACGAGGCCAGCCGCCTTGGAGACTAGTAGCCTATACCGGCTCCACCCCTCGACACCACCGCCCCTGACGTACCTCGAGGCTATCACAACGTCAGCCCCCGTCTCTAACGCGGTCTTAAGCATCGTTGGTAGCAACTCCGGCGGGTGTTGCAGATCAGCGTCTATCACCGCGACGTACCTCCCCCGGGCCTCCCTCAAGCCTCGTATAATGGCGCTGCCCAGGCCCCTCTCGTTCACCCTCCTAACCACGCGGAGCCAGGGGTACCTCTCCCGCGCCAACTCCTCCGCGAGCCTCCACGTGCCGTCGGGGCTGTTGTCGTCGACTACTATGGCCTCGAAGGGTATGCCCCTTAGGCTCTTCTCCAGCCTCTCGAGGAGCACTGGGAGGTTCTCCCGCTCGTTGTAGGTCGGTATCACTATGGTGAGCAGCGGGTCGCCCCTATTACCCTCTACGAGCCCATCGTCAACCGGTGATGTGTTGCCGATACTCTTCGACTGGGGCACCTATAACTCAGCCTCCACGCTCGAGAAGTCAGCCCTACTCGGTATGAAGCTTACAGAGATACCGCCCCACGATCTCACACGCCGGGCGCATGGCGAGGACTACTTCCGGGAATACGCGAGGCTTGCCCGCGAGTCCTTCACAACCGTCACGGCCCACGGTCCCTACTACAACCTCGTCTCCAGGAGCCCCTATACACAGGCTAGGGTCGTGAAGGCTTTCAGGGAGGCTGCCAGGAGGGCCGTGCTGGCCGGCGCCGAGGTGTTCAACATACACCTCGGGTGGCGCGTCTACCACGACGACCGTGACATAGACGCGGCGGCTGAGGTCATAAAGGCGATACTAGAGGTGCTCCCCAGCAACGTCTACCTGAGCCTCGAGGTGACGTACACCAGGCACCAGCTTGGAACCTTCGAGGACATAAGGGCTATTATGGAGAAGGTGGGGGACCCGAGGTTGACTATAAGCAACCAGTTGGAGAACAGCTTCATACTCCTCACTCGCGTCTACGAGACCGGGGACTTCATCGGAGCCGATAGGAGGGTGGATAAGAGCTTCTGGCTAAAGGTGCTCGAGGAGACCGAGAAGCTATCAAGAGGCTTCTTCAGCCTCCGCTTCAGCCAGGTGACCGGCATCTACTTCGGCGGCAAGCTGCTCAAGAAGAGGACTCCGCTCGGAGCAGGCTACCCGAGGCTAGAGCCCCTCGCAGAGGCTATCGCAGAGTACCTGGTGAGGCTGCAGTCCAGGAGGCCTGGTGAGCTGAGGGCACACGTGATATACACGGGGCCCTGGGAGACGAAGTACGAGGACTCCGTGAGACTATACTACGAGATAGCGAGGAGGGCGGCGGCGCTCATCTAGTCGTGTATGTGGGCGGCGATAGCATTTGTTACACGCCGAGCGGTATTACCAGGGCTGGGTTGCCCGGGTGCCACCAGTACTCGGTAGAGAGCTACCGCCGTGGGCCCGGGGCGAGGCGTTATCAAGACTCGAGAGGCTGAAGACCTTCCTAGAGAGGCTTGTCGACCGCTTCTTCGAGGAGAGGGAGGCCGCGAGAATCAAGGAGTATCTACGCAAGCGCCTCGATGGTGCCCGAGAGATACTCCTACACGCGGACGCCAGGGTGGCGTCCGTAAGGAGGCTGGCCGAGAACGCCTACACGCTCACCATGATATCCTCGAGGGCTGCTGGCAAGCCCCTACTACTAGCCCCGAGATACACGAAGACGCTCGAGGGCGGTGTTAGGCTAGTGCCGCCGCGCGCAGAGGAGGTGTACACCGTGGAGGTGGGCCCCTATGCTCTCAAATGCACGTGCCCAGACTCCATCTACACCGCCGCCCGCGCAGACCAGGTGTTGGCTAGGCTAGGCTTCCCACCCCAAGCATACAAGTATACCCTGTGCAAGCATGTACTTGCGGGGCTAGCGCTACTATGGGCGATGAACCTCATAGACCCCACGAAGCCGCCCCTCGACGAGGCGCTTCTCAGGGCGCTCGTGACGGTCTACCTGGCAACGCTGCCGAGAGGCTCAAAGCCAAGGGTGTCGAGGATAGCGCTCGTCTACACGCGGGGGGAGGGCGGCGCACCCCTCACGGCAAACTAGGCGGGGTTGTGGTGCTTAGCCTCACAGGCTGCGGCGGCTGCGACATCGTACTCGTTAAGGTGTTTACGCGTCTCGGCATAGAACCAGATTATCACAAGATGATTGTCGAGGCCGCCTCACTCCCTAAGCGTATAGACGTGCTTCTAGTGACGGGCTGCGTGGCTACACCCGAGGAGGGGCTGCTACTCGCGGAAGCCAGTAGGAGGGCCTCGAGGATAATACTTGTCGGGTGTTGTGCGCTACGAGGACTACTAATGCCGAGGCGTAGGCCTGCAAGCACTTGCTGCAAGCCACCCAGGATGATGGTAGAGCACCCGAGGGTGACGAGCATACCAGGATGCCCGGCTCTAGAGCCACTCGTTGAGAGAATCTTAGCACACGCGGCTTTCTAGTATCTAGCAGAATACTCGAGACAACGGTTATGGCGGCGCTACGAGGCCATAGAGGAGGCTGAGGAGAGCCCATCGATACTCTAACGTCTCAACCTCGTGCAGCTCCTAGTTAGCCTCTCCCGCAGTGCTGTTCTCGCAACGTCTAACCGGGTATACCGAGTCGCGAGTAGCGCGGGGCTCCCGGTGAGGAGACCGAGGGGGTTTGAGCCCCGGCAGCAGGGGCGGTGAAGAGCTGCTTTTAGGCCGAGGGGTCTCCTTAATCGCCATTATTGCTGATAGATAATACTTGCTTTTGAAGCGGCTGGGTCTCTATTTTTACGAAGCTAGCGCAGTATTCTCGACTAGTCTCACGGAGGGTGGTCGCCTCGGCAAAACGTAGTGTGTCCTGCGAGGGCCACGTACGAGCCGACGAGGCTGCAAAGCTTAGCGTCGAGGAGGTCCTGGAGAGGCTTGGTGTGGATCCGTCTCGCGGCCTCGGCGAGGACGAGGCTAGGAGGAGGCTCGAGAGGCTCGGGCCCAACGAGATTCCGGAGGAGAAGCCTAACCCCCTGCTACAGTTCCTGCGCTACTTCTGGGGCCCTATACCGTGGATGATTGAGGCTGCGCTGGTCCTCAGCCTGTGGCTCCACGACTGGGTCGACTTCTGGATTATACTCGCCCTGCTCCTCACGAACGGCATAGTGGGGTGGTGGGAGGAGCATAAAGCGGAGAACGTCCTCGAGTATCTCAAGAAGAGGCTCGCGCACACTGCGAGGGTGCTGAGGAGCGGCGCCTGGAGGGTTATAGAGGCTCGCCTCCTCGTGCCCGGGGATATTGTGAAGATTAGGCTTGGCGACCTTGTCCCCGCGGACGTGAAGATAATCGATGGGAGCGTGTACGTCAACGAGGCTGCTTTGACCGGCGAGAGCCTGCCGGTCGAGAAGAAGAGGGGTGATGTAGTCTACTCCTCCAGCCTAGTTGTCCGCGGCGAGGCTGTGGGTGTTGTCGTGGCTACCGGCCTCTGCACCTACTTCGGCAAGACCGTGCAGTTGGTCGAGAAGGCTAAGACCGTCTCAAAGTACCAGAAGATGGTCCTGCAGGTGGGCTACTTCCTGATAGCAGCCGCGCTCATCCTCATAGCGTTGACGGATGTTGTCGAGGTGCTTAGGGGCGCCTCGAGTATACTAGAGCTGGTGAAGTTCAGCCTGGTGCTGCTCGTAGCCGCGATACCGGCGGCGTTGCCAGCGGTCCTCAGTATAACCATGGCTGTGGGCGCCTACGATCTAGCCAAGAAGAACGCCATTGTGAAGAGGCTTGTTGCGGTGGAGGAGCTTGCCGGCGTTGACGTGCTCTGCGCTGACAAGACCGGGACGTTGACCAAGAACCGGCTCAGGGTGGGCGATGTTAGGCCTCTGGATGGGTTCAGTGTTAGGGATGTCCTCCTCTATGCTGCTCTGGCTAGCCGCGAGGAGGACAGGGACCCGATTGACCTCGCGGTGCTGGAGGCTGCCAAGAGGGCTGGAGTGCTCGAAGAGGCTAGGAGGTATAGGGTTCTCGCCTTCCACCCCTTCGACCCGGAGAAGAAGAGGACGGAGGCCCTCGTGGAGGCACCTAACGGTGAGAGGTTCTGGGTTAGCAAGGGTGCCCCGCAGGTGCTGGCGAGCCTTGTGGGCGACGAGAGGGTTGCAGAGACGGTCTCCAGGCTCGTGGATGAGCTCGCCGAGAATGGGTTCCGTGCTATAGGCGTTGCTAGGACCGTTGGCGATAGGTGGGTGTATGTTGGGCTCATACCCCTCTTCGACCCGCCTAGGGAGGATGCCGCCGAGACTGTTAGAGAGCTGCGGGAGTTCCACGTGAAGGTCAAGATGATAACTGGCGATCACACCGCCATTGCTCGCATGATCGCGAGGCTCCTTGGTATAGGCGAGAAGATCCTACCCATACGCGTGTTGAGAGAGGCCCCGGTGGAGGAGAGGGATAGGCTGGTGGAGGAGGCCGATGGCTTCGCCGAGGTCCTCCCCGAGGATAAGTACATGATTGTGGAGTCCCTCCAGAGGAGAGGCCACTGGGTAGCCATGACGGGAGATGGTGTCAACGACGCGCCTGCGCTCAAGAAGGCGGATGTTGGCATAGCGGTTGCGAACGCCACCGACGCCGCCAGGGCGGCCGCTGATATCGTGCTGCTCGCGGAGGGTATAAGGGTGATTCGAGACGCCATCTTCGAGGCTAGGAAGATATTCAGGAGGATGTACAGCTACGTCATCTACAGGATAGCGGAGACTATAAGGGTCCTGGTGTTCATAGTCCTCACGATACTAGTGCTCAACTTCTACCCGATAACGCCGGCCGCTCTAGTACTACTAGCCCTGCTTAACGACATACCGATACTCGCGATAGCGTATGACAACGTGAGGGTCTCTAAGAGGCCGGAGAGGTGGGACATGCCGCTCATACTCTCAGTCTCGACCCTCCTAGGAGCCCTCGGGGTCGTCTCGAGCTTCCTCCTCATCTGGTTAGCCGCCACAGCGCTAGGCCTAGACCCCGTGCACCACGCAGACGCTCTACGCACGCTAGTCTTCCTCAAGCTCGCTGTAGCGGGCCACCTCACCATATTCGTGACTAGGACGGAGGACCACCTCTGGAGCCTACGGCCCGGAGACGCCCTACTATGGAGCGCCGTGGGCACGAAGCTAGCGGCGACCATAGTCGCGGTCACTGGTATACCGGGCGCGGTGGCCCCAATACCCGTGTGGCTGGCCGGCCTCCTCTGGGCCTACGCGCTGGCATGGACCCTGATCAACGACTATGCCAAGGTAGCCTTCTACAGGTGGTGGAGGGGTAGGCGCACGACCCTACCCCTATCAACCCCCAGAGCCTAGGCAACACCGGGAGTAGCTCGTGGTAGTCCACCCGGTTATAGCCGAGAGGCTTGCCCGGCTCCACTCGGAGCGCAGCGGCCTCCACGTCTATTACGACGTGGAGCTCAACATCCCCTTCTTCAAGCACAGCTATGCCCTCGAGAGGGGCTCGGGGAGGCTTAGGGAGCTATGCGCCGAGTCCCGGGTCTGGTGCGACCCGAGGCCCGCGACGAGACACGATGTGGTGCTGCTGCGCGAGGCTATACTTGCTACACTCGGCGACCCGGGTCTAGCCTCTCTTGCCGAGAGCCTGGTCGAGGGCTCACTAGTGCTCGTGAACACTGATAACGATGGTGTTCTCGACCAGCTCTGGGAGTTTTTCGTCAACGGTGTCAGGTTCGCCCTGGTGTACTATGACGTGTTTGAGGGTGTTCCTCGTGTAGTCCCGGGCCCCGGGCTAGCGCTTCTCATGGAGGAGCGCGGGGTGGGCTCGAGAGGCTACGCGGCAAGCAGCAACTACGCCACAGTCTCTAGCCGGGATGGCGACGTGGTGCTCGTCTACGAGGGTGGCGTGGTTAAGGGCGTGGCCGTTGACGTTGGTGGCGTGGCTCGTATAGTCGATCGTTGGGGGTCTCTCCCCGACCCCGCGCTACTATACCGCGGGGGCTCGCTGCTCGAAGCCTACGAGGCTAACAGGGAGTATATCGAGGTGCTCGTCGAGAAGGTTAGGCGTGTGGTAGAGTGGCTCGAGGGTAGGCTCGGGAGGCGTGGTGTTCTAGGCTTCTCGGGCGGCAAGGATAGCCTGTTAGCACTCCACCTCCTAGTCGAGGCCGGGTCCAACGTCGAGGCATTCTACTCTCATATCGAGCATGGGGATCCTCCCCACATACCAGGCTTTGTAGAGAAGACGGCTGAGAAGCTCGGAGTCAGGCTAAGGGTTCACATCAACGACTGGGGCTACGTCGAGAAGATGCTCAGGGCTTTTGGCATGCCCGTGCGCGGCTACAGGTGGTGCACCCAGGTCTTCAAGATAGCGCCCCTAATGAGCTACCTCCGTAGACTGGGCCGCGACCGTGTCGTGAGCTACACGGGGTCTAGGGGCTATGAGACGCTCAGGCGCGGCCTCAAGCCCGCGACCTACGTCGACGTGGAGCACGGGGTGCTGGTGCACTCGGTTCCCTACAAGTGGCCCAGGTTCCTAGAGATGCTAGCCCTCCGCTACCATTTTAGAGCCGAGCTGCCGCCCGACTACGAGGAGGGCTTCGAGAGGATAAGCTGCGTGACGTGCCCCAATAAGAGCGTGTACGAGCTCCGCCTCTCCCAGCGCCTCTACCCCGAGGACTACGAGCCCTGGCTGCCCTACATGAGGGAGGCTTCTAGGCTAGTATCGCCGGAGCACTGGGAGAAGGTTCTAGAGCTTCACGCGTGGAGGCTCTCCATGCAGCCACGCGACCTCCTAGACGTGGCTAGGGTTGCGGGGATACGCGTCATCCCACGCCTGCCAGGCCCCAGGAGGCCCCCTAGGAGCCCGACGAGAGGCGACATTGAGAGGGCATCGCGGAACGCGAGGATTATGCTCAAGGGGGTTAGGGCGCTGGACGAGGGCGTCTTCGAGCATGGCGAGTGTAGGGCCAGGATAGACGAGGAGCATGGAGTGTGGCTCGAGAGGGGTAGGTTCGGGTCGTGCGCCAGGCTCCTCAAGCTGCTCTACGCCTCCGCCTACTGTGTCGAGTGCCGCGTCTGCACCAACAAGTGCCCGGTGGACGCCATCATATCGCTGCCCCTGAGGGTCAGCGAGGCGTGTAGGGGAGAAGAGTGCATGCTCTGCGTCGAGACGTGCCCCCTAGCCTGGGGTGCCGTTGACATGGCCCTGGCTAACATCGTGCTCGGGTATCGTAGGGCTCTCGCGAGGCTACGGGAGGAGAAGAGGAGGAAGGGGGAGGAGTACCTCGAGAAGGCTATACGAGCCGAGGAGGAGGTCTACCGCACTAAGGGTGGAGGGTCTTGAGGCGAGAGGTGGCCGAGACGGCGAGGATTCTTGCTGAGAGGCTCTCGAGGAGCGGCGCCAGTATAGAGGAGGCGTTGAGGGGCGTAGAGGTTAGGCTCGACCGTGAGGACGCGTGCGAGATGCTCGAGAGGCTCAAGCCTCTTGTCAGAGCCTACGCGGCTATAGAGGAGGGTAGCCTCCAGCCCAGCGCCGCGTATCTAGCGCTGCGCCCGGTGGTGGAGGTTCTGGAGCGTGTGTGCAGAGGCAGACCCGTGGACGATACCCTCGTGGCGCTCGCGCTCGCCGTGATAGGCTTGTTGGAGGCCGGCAAGGCCGCCAGGGCTTCAACCATAGCGGCTGTGATAGAGACTAGACTCCGCTAGACCCGCCCCTTAACCATGTTCACGAAGTACTCGTGTATCCTGGTGTCGCTCGTGAGCTCCGGGTGGAAGGTGGTTGCCAGCACCGGCCCCTCCCTCACAACAACCGGCACCTCTCTAGGCGGGTTCGGTACTAGGAGAGGCGCTCTACTCGTGTCGAGTTTCGCGAGCACCTCCACCCCCGGCCCGGTCTCGATAATAGCCGGCGCCCTGATGAACACTGCTCGGAAAGGCTTCCCGGGGCTCCACGACAACTCAATATCGATCTCGAAGCTCTCCCTCTGTCTCCCGTAAGCGTTCCTAACCATGGTCACGTCTAGGACTCCGAGGGTCTCGACCCTAGCCTCCCCCACCTTAGCATCCCTAACCCTCTTCGCGAGGAGTATGGCGCCCGCACAAGTCCCCATGAAGGGGGTCCCCTGGGAGGCGAGCTCGCGGAGAGCATCCCAGAGCCCCGTGTACACCGCGAGCCTGTGTATCGTCGTAGACTCCCCACCCGGGATTATGACGCCGTCGACGTTGCTAAGGTCTCTCGGCTTCTTTGCTATAACAGGCTCCACGCCAAGCCTCCGGAGCATATAGGCGTGCTCGTACACGCCACCCTGTAGGCCAACGATTGCTACCCTCACGCCACCTACCCTCCCCTCACCCCGAGCCACCCGGGTTTAAACCAGAGCGTAGAGCCTCCCACAGCACCCTCGCGAGCCTATGAGCGTTCTGGAGGGGCGTCGGCACCCTCGAGTACAACTGGAGTCTACAAACGCTACCCGGCTCCACGCCGCCCCACACCGTGACCCAGAAGCCGCCGAGACGGCAGTCGATCCTAACACTCCTAGACCAGTGCCTCTCTATCACCTCCAGCCTCTCGTCCAAGAGCCCAGCCTTCTCCAAAGCCCTCCTGACGGCGGCCATGTCTAGGGGGTAGAGGAACACGTGGACCACGGGGACGCGGGTCTCGCGCCACACGGCCTCACCATCGATGAAGTTGAAGCCACAGCAGGTCACCGAGTCGACCAGCACCAGGCGGGGCTCCGTGAGCCTAACCAGCTCCAAGGCTAGGCGTGTAGCCTCGGAGCCATCGACACTAGCGGGTCTCGCCACCACACGCCAGGGTGTCAGGTCCTCGTCGTGCACGACCCCGACGAGCAGCGTGCGGTCATCGCTCTTCTTGAAAGGCGCGTCGTCGACGGCCAGGAGGTGGGGGGTCAAAACCCTCATCCTAGTATCTCGCGTAGCAGCGGATCCTGGCTTAGAGCCTCTCTAACGGCACCCGGGTCCACGGCGAGGCTTATGAACCTGGTCTTCCCGTAGCGCCCCCTGCTCACAACCCTAGCCGAGACTACGCCTAGCATGTCGAGCTCGGCTATTATGTCTGAGACTCTGCGCTGCGTCACCGGCTCTATCCCGAGCTTGGCCACGAGCCTCCGGTAGGCTTCGTAGAGCTCGCCGGTGGTGGCGTAGCCGCCGGCCCCGAGAGAGTCTAGCAGCGCCATGAGCACGAGCTTAGCGTGGAGGGGGAGGGTCGAGACAACCTCCCTCACACGGTCACGCTCTATCTCAACCCAAGCCCTCTTCACGTGCTCCACTGTAACCTTCTCGGCCCCCTCCCTCTCGGCGAGCTCGCCCGCGACGCGGAGGAGGTCTAGGGCCCTACGGGCGTCGCCATGCTCCCTAGCCGCGAGGGCCGCGCAGTATGGTATCACGCCCTCGTCGAGGACGCCGGGGTTGAAGGCTATCTCAGCCCTCTCCCTTAGTATATCCTCGAGCTGCTTTGCGTTATACGGCGGGAAGACTAGCTCCTCCTCGCCCAGGCTGCTCCTAACCCTAGCGTCCAGCATCTCCACGAACTTCACGTCGTTCGTGATACCGATTATGCTGACCTTGGCGGCGTCCAGGCCCAGCTCGTACCCTATCCTCGAGAGCTTGTAGAGGATATCATCGCCCTTCTTGCGGACAAGCCAGTCTATCTCGTCGAGCACCACTATTATAACGTGGCCTCTGAGGGTCCTCAGCCTCCTCACTATCCTAGTGTAGACCTCTGCGGTAGACAAGCCGGTGAATGGCACCCTAACGTTGAGGGCAGAGGCTATCTCGGCCAGCACCTTGTAGGGGGTATCCCTCTGCCTACAGTTGACGTACACGTACCTAACCGGGGCGCCGAGCTCAACAGCCTTAGCCTCAAGCCTCTTAAGCACGTAGAGGGTTACAGCGGTCTTGCCCGTCCCGGTCAACCCGTAGATGAAGACGTTGCTAGGCCTCTCGCCCTTCAGGGCCTGAGCCACAATGCTACCAAGCGCCCTTATCTCCCTCTCGCGGTGCGGCAGCCTCTCCGGGATATAGTCGGGCGAGAGCACCGCGCGATTACGGAATATCCTAGCCTTCACAACCTTCTCGAAAACCTCATCCAGGACGTCCACAGGCCTCACCGCCTCCACTAGAAGCATGGGCTGAAAACCTATAGGGGGAGGCCGGAGGAGGTGATACCGGCACGACGGGTCTAGGGTGGGCCGGTAGCTCAGCCTGGAAGAGCGCTCGGTTCGCACCCGAGAGGTCCCGGGTTCAAATCCCGGCCGGTCCACCACCCCTCCGCTTATATCGCGCACTCCTCCCTCCACGCACGCGGGGGCCAGGGTGTCTGCAGCGAGGCAGGTTCTGCCAACGAAGATAAACCTGATACGCCTTAGGAGGGAGTACCGCGCGATACGCAGGATTAAGAGGGTTCTGGAGGAGAAGCGTGACGTCCTCCTCCTGTACATCAGGCAGGCTATTGGCGAGTACGAGGAGAGCTATAAGAGGGTAGCCGACGCGCTCATGAAGGCCTATGAGGAGTTTATGATAGCTGTTGGCGAGACGGGCTTCGACCCCGTCTACGCCTTCGCGAGGACCGTGCCCCCGAGCCTAAGGGTTGATATGGCTGAGAGGGTCTTGTTCGCTGTCCGCGTACCCGCTCTAACCCTCAGGAAGGAGACGATGCCATCCATCCTACCCAGCCCCCTCCGCACCACGCCGAGGCTAGTGAGGGTTAGGAGGCACCTCGTTGAGGGCATGGAGGCCCTTCTTCGCCTAGTCGAGACTGAGATAGCGTTGAGGAGGCTTATAGAGGAGTTGAGGAACACCCAGCGCCTCATAAACGCCATCGACTACCAGATTATACCCTGGTACGAGTCGACGATAAAGTACATCAAGCTGGTGCTCGACGAGAGGATGAGGGAGGAGATAGCCAGGCTCAAGATGTTGAAGAGGAAGCTGGAGGCGAAGAGGAGGTACTAGCCCCTCCTCTCGACCCCGACCCCCAGGTCCCCGGCTAGCCTCTCCAGCATCCTCCTAACAGCACCCGGTATCTTGGCCAGCACGAGCCTCTCAACCCTATCCACGCTCTTCTCGACAGCCTGCCTGGCTACCCCCTCGTCCAGCCCCCTCAACGCGTGCTTAGAGATGATGTGGGCGTAGCAATACCCCTCCTCTAGCACGAGGCGCGTGTGGAGAACCGGGTAGTGGGTGTCACCGAACCCGCTCGCAACGACACTACACTCGGCTAGCTCAACGCTAGACAATACCGTCTCCCACAGCGTCTCAGCCAGCGCCCTCAGTGCCCTCTCGTCGCTCCACTCGGCCTCAGTGCTCCCAATCTCTATGAACACGACTGGTTTGGGGACGCGCGTAGGCCCATGGTGGGTCGCCTCGAGGGTCACGTGGTAGCGGCTCGTGAGGCCTAGCTTCTCTGCAACCCTCCTATACGTCCTCAGGAGCTGCGCCGCCAGCCGGGGCCAAGCCCACTCGAGGCTCCTAGCCTCACCCCCGAACACCTCGTCACCAGGGTTACCCGTGTGGTGGACGCTGAGAGTGGGCCTACCACTCCTAGACTCGTGCCTCGAGACTATAACATAGCCGTCGAAGCCCGGAAGCCGCTCGTGCAGATCGTCGAGGAAGGGGGTGTCGCGGTCGACCTCGACGAGCTTGCAGCCGGGCTCTGGGCAAGCGTCTACACCATAAGCCTCCCTCATCAGCCTAGCGAGGTTGACGCCCACCGGGTCGACACTGCTGTACACGACGGCTATCCTCGGCAAGGCCCCGGGCCACCGGAAGCCGCGAATACCCGTGTACCAGGGTTTCTACAAACCGGTGTCTCACGATGCCGGTTGCAGCCTTCATACTCCTAATAGTCCAGGTTGGCCGCGAGTACGACGTGGCCAGGGAGATAGAGGCTATAGCGAGGGAGGTTGGGGTCGAGGCAGAGGTCTACGTGGTGTATGGCGAGTACGACATAGTCGTAAAGGTGCGGGCCGACGACCTGAAGAAGGTTGACGAGCTCGTGACAAGGGTGCGCAAGCTGCCCGGGGTAACCAGGAGCGTGACACTAATCTCCTCGGTATAAGCTCGAGAGCGTAAACGAAAGCAGGGTTTATAGAACCCCCGCCGGTAGAAGCGGGGACGGGAGCAGGTGGGCCCGTCGTCTAGCCTGGACTAGGATGCGGGGTTCAGGGGTTCCGGTCGGGACCCCTGCCCGACTCGGGACCCCGCTGTGGGTAGCGCGGGGCGGGAATCCCCGTGATCCGGGGTTCAAATCCCCGCGGGCCCACCACGCCTCACCTCTTGTAGAGCCTCCTCTCCTCCCTAATCCTCCGGATCTCCCTCGCTATAGCCTTGAGCGTCTCGAGCTTAGACCCCATCTTGCCGACCACAACCCTCTGCCTATCCTCCCACCAGGCTCTAGGGTACCGCGCGTCCTCGACCACGGGGTTGAGGCCGAGCCTCTCGGCGGCCTCAACTATCTCCTCCACCCTCGGCCTTGGAACCGCATCCCTCCTCGGTATCTTCCTGCCCTCCCCCCGCGACTTCGAGGCGTCGATGTAGGAGGGCCAGACGACGACACGCTTCCCTCTATACTCGCGGCTCAAGCCAGCCACCCCTCCTAGTCTCTCCTAGCCTCGTAGACGAGGTGCCCTATCACCTCTAGTATGAGGCGTACGCCTAGGCGGGTGGCGTCCGGGGAGCCGGGTAGCACGAAGACGGGCCTCCTGTTCACG
This sequence comes from uncultured Desulfurococcales archaeon, assembly GCA_964613695.1. Taxonomy (GTDB): domain Archaea; phylum Thermoproteota; class Thermoprotei_A; order Sulfolobales; family Pyrodictiaceae; genus Pyrolobus. The sequence goes on from CAZTIR010000027.1 coordinate 17,776, forward strand.
ATGAACGCCGCCGCCCTCGAGAGTATTGCTCGCGTGCCCGCCGACTCGAGGCTCCTCCTCCTAAACTCCTCGCCGAAGCCTGGGAGGCTCCTCTCGGCGAGCATCTCCACCGCGTCTACGGAGACGTCGCGTGGCCTGGGCCCAGTCCCCCCGCTCACTATCACGGCGTCCACGTCATCCCTTATCACCATGGTTAGCACCGCGTGAGCTATCCTATACTTGTCGTTGGGGGCCACGAGCCTGCCGACGAGAAGGTGGCCAGCCTCCTCCAGGAGCTCCGCCACGAGCGGCGTGACCTTATCCTCTATCTCGCCGCGGTACACCCTATCACCGGTCACGACGAGCCCAAACCTGACGCTCTCCACGCTACCCTCGTGGCTGCTCAAACCCGGTCCCCTCGCGCTGGAGGGGTGGAGTATCACGCGGGTATTACGTGGCGCGGCTCTCCGCTAATGGATAGAGTTGTGATATCCAAGGGCTCTCTTTATATACGAGGTTCTCGGGGAGAGTGATGAATGGAGTATAGGTGGAGGTGAGTGTAGGTGGCGGAGGCGGGTGGAGAGGAGAGGAAGCCCACCTACCAGATAGTGCTTAGGAAGAGGAGCAGGGGCGTCGAGGTAGTATTCCGCGTTGATGGCGAAGCCCTCCTACACATGGGGGGCAGGAGCGCGGAGAAGGTGTTCAGGGTGCTGACGGAGGAGCTTGAAAAGCTTGGGGCCGCGAAGCCGGTAGAGAAGACGGAGATGGAGGAGAGCTACGAGATACAACCGGAGCACGGCAAGACCGTTGCAGCCTACCTGCTCCTCGTGAGGCGCTCGAGGAACCCGGACAAATGGATACCAGTGCTACGCGACATCGTCGAGGGCAAGTACCCCGGCCTACCACAGGCCATAGGCAAGGTGGTTGACGCGGCGGTAGAGGCTAGCAAGTATACCCCACTAAAGCCCAAGAGGGTCCACACGATCATAGCGCCGAAGATAGCGGACGCGTTCAGCGCCGGCCTCAAGAGGCTAGTGGAGAAGATGGTAAAGATATACGAGAGGGCGCAGAAGCAACAACAGTAGCAAAAACGCTTACATCGTACGAGCAGGGAAGCCCACAACAACCTCCTTTTTAACCCTCCTGAACCTCTACACCACTCTCCAACCCTCAAAGACAACTCGGCTAATACACCTCATACCCCCACGTACTGCACCACACCCCCTTTCAAACGAGTTTATACTCGAGAGCAACGCACCCACTAGAGGCCCGCCTCAAGCCCGACCACTACACGGGGACGAGGGTGCGAGAGGAGACGCTCAGTACGGCTCCGCCTCGGGTACCGAGCCTAAGGGAGCGGGTCTCGAAGCTCTCCCGTCGGCTTCTTAGCGGCGACTCTCCACTAAGACCTCATTCACTAGAGTTTATGGTTTGCCGTGAGAAGCTCCCATCCGCCGTTATGTACGCACGCACTATATTAAAAGCGAGGTCGCACTCGTAACACTGGTGTAACTAGTAGTGACTACTCCCGGTATCACCGCCGAGGATGTTGTTCGCCTCTTTGAGCGTGATGCTGGTGCCCGTAGGCGTCTCGCCGAGCTGCTAGTCTCTGAGC